>NZ_CVRT01000025.1 GCF_001261915.1 Halorubrum sp. SD626R | reverse complement strand
TCCCGACCCCGGTGATCGGCGCCGACGACGTCACCGAGGCCGCCGTCGCGCTCGCGACGGCCGACCCGGAGGACTCGGACGTGAACGTCCTCTTCCAGGGCGTGAACGTCCACGACGAGCTGGCGGCCGGCGGCGAGGCGGTCGAAGTCGCCGCCGTCACCGGTGTGGACGGCGCCGACGTGAAGGCGAACCGCGCGGTCGGCAAGGAGGTCGACCGCGTCCTCGCCGAGCTGTCGACCGGCGAGGAGGTCTCCGCGGTCGTGATCACCGACGGCGCACAGGACGAGTCCGTCCTCCCGGTGATCCGGTCGCGGATGCCGATCGACGGGATGCGCCGCGTCGTCGTCCGGCAGGCGCAGGACCTGGAGTCGCTCTACTACACGATCAAGCAGGTGCTGGCGGACCCGGAGACCCGCGGGACGATCCTGGTTCCGCTCGGCGTCCTCCTGCTCATCTACCCCCTGGTCGTCGTCGCGAACCTCTTCGACGTCGCGGGCGCGGCCGTCCTCGGGATCCTCTCCGGGCTCGTCGGGCTCTACTCGCTGTTCCGCGGCCTCGGGCTGGAGGAGACCGTCGACGGCGCGGCCTCGACCGTGCGGAACGTCCTCTACACGGGGCGGGTGACGCTCGTCACCTACGTCGTCGCGCTCGCGCTGATCGTCGTCGGCGGCGTCCAGGGGACGGAGACGGTCGAGGCCGTCGGCGCGGTCCGCGGCGGGTCGGTCACGGCCGGCGTGACCCTCGCGGCGTTCGTCCACGGCTTCGTCCAGTGGCTCGCGGTCGCCGGGGTCACCTCCAGCCTCGGACAGATCACCGACGAGTACCTCGGCGGACGCTTCCGGTGGCGGTATCTCAACGCCCCCTTCTACGTGCTCTCTATCGCCGTCGTGCTGTACGCCGTCTCCGGCTTCTTCCTGCCGGACGCGCCGGGCGTCACGTCGCTCGGGCTCCCGGACCTCGCGATGGCGCTCGCGGCCGGGACGCTCATGGCCGTGTTGAGCACGCTCGCGTTCGCCGTCGCGGAGTCGCAGCTCCCGTCGGCGACCGGCGTCGGCGAGCGAAAGAGCGGGTAGGCGGCGTACCTGTTTAGAAGGCGTTCCGGAGCGCTACCGCGGCGTCCACTCCTCGCAGGCGTCCATGTCGTCCATCAGCTCGTCGTGCCGCCCGCAGTACGGCTGCATCCCCTGGTCGGTCCGGACGTAGTCGAAGTGCGTGCAGTTCCCGCAGTAGGTGTCGCCGGGACCGTCGCGGGCGGCGGCGTCGACGCCGGGGGAGATATCGGCCCCGCTTCGCCCGTCTTCCCCCGGCCCCGCGGGTCCGTTCGGCCCCGCCGACCTCGCGTCGTCGAGCGGCGACCGGATGTCCGTGCCGGCCTCGCCGCCGTCGCTCACGCCGGCGGAGCCGCCGCTTGGGCCGCCGGAGGCGGAGTCCGAGAGCCCCGCGCCGAGACCGCCTCCCGAGCCGCTCGTCGGCCGCGTGCCGTTTGCCGCCCCCACACCGGTCGTCGGCCCGTTTCGGGTCGCCGATCCGCCGCCGGCCGGCGACCCCTCACCGACCGACGGTCGGCTCCCGGACCGCGATCCGTCGCCGGTCGGCCCGTCGGCCCCCTGGGCGCGGTCCGGCCGGTTCGTCTGCGTCTCCACGTCGCCGTCGGGGGTCCCGCCGAGGAGCCCGACGCCGCCCATCCCCTCGACCTGCTCGCGGCCGACCTCGATGACCTTCGTCTCGCCCTTGTGGGTCACCTCCATCGTGACGGTGCCGCCGGGGTCGTTCCGCGTCTTGAAGTTGGCGACGCCGATGAAGGCGCTCCACAGCGTCGTCGCGGCGCCGACGAAGTACAGCCCCGCGGTCGGCAGCGTGAGGTCGGTCAGCTCCGGGCGCGGCCCGCTGACCCAGTGGTACGGGTAGGCGTACGCGAACAGCGCGACGCCGAGACACATCACGCCCGCCCCGACGACCGCGGCGACGCGCGTGCTTCGATCCGCCGGAAGGACGGTCATCACGCCGAGCAACACCATCGGGACGCCCACGCCGCCGAGCACGCCGCCGAGCCGCCGCGCCTCGGCCGAGCCGTAGCCGCTCGGGAGCACGACCTCCGCGGCCACGAAGAGCCCGGCGACGAGCAGCAGGGTTCCGGCGACGAACGAGCCCACGCCGAGGTACAGCCGGCGCGGGTCGACCTCGGAGCCCCCCCGTCCGCCGTACGCCTCCGAGAGACTGGTCATACGCGACCTACGTCGTCCTCCCTGAAAACAGTATGTCAGACGTTCGCCCGCGCCGGGGGACGGGGCGGGCGCGAAGGCGACGCGAACGGGCGGGCGCGAAGGCGGCGCGACCGGATGAGAGGCGTGCGGCGGCGGCCGCTGATGAATCCATCTGTGATACGGAGCGACCCGTCGAGAGTCGAGACCGAACCGATACGGAACTGCCGAATAGACGGGGGAGGGAGGGGCATCGGCGACTACGGACGGGGTACGCGGATATCGCCGCCGAATTTATCCCCTCCGAATATAATCGTTCGGTAGTCGGTGGCATAGATGGACGTCATCTCCGAATCGATCCGGGTCCTGTACGTGGACGACGAGCCGGAGTTCGCGGAGAT
Organism: Halorubrum sp. SD626R; assembly: GCF_001261915.1. Taxonomy (GTDB): domain Archaea; phylum Halobacteriota; class Halobacteria; order Halobacteriales; family Haloferacaceae; genus Halorubrum. The sequence continues at coordinate 10,142 of NZ_CVRT01000025.1, read as the reverse complement.
GGCTGCTACCTTTCTCGAACGCGAAGACGACCGGTTCGATGTCGAAATCGTAACGAGCGGAACCGCGGGATCGGAGCGGCTCGCCGACGAGGAGTTCGACTGCGTGATCTCCGACTACGATATGCCCGGCCAGAACGGGATCGAGTTCCTCGAGACCGTCCGCGAGGATCACGCCGACCTCCCGTTCGTTCTCTACACCGGCAAGGGAAGCGAGGAGGTCGCCAGCGACGCGATCTCGGCCGGCGTCACCGACTACCTTCAGAAGACGGGGAACGCCGATCAGTACGCGCTGCTCGCCAACCGGATTCTGAACGCCGTCGCTGCGCACCGATCACGGCGTATCGCAACCGAGCGGACGCGGCGATTAGAGACGCTCATCAGCAACCTCCCGGGGATGGTTTACCGATGTGGGAACGAACCCGAGTGGCCGATGGAAACCGTCAGGGGCGAAGTCGAGGACCTCACCGGCTACAGCGCCGACGCGATCGAGAGCGACGACTTGCTCTGGGGCGATGACATTCTCCACCCGGACGACAGGGAGGAAATGTGGGAGACCGTCCAAACGAGTCTCGCCGCGGACGGCACTTTCGAAGTCACCTACCGCATTATCACGCGTGACGGCACGACGAAGTGGATGTGGGAGCGCGGACGGGGCGTGTACACCGACGACGGCGAACTGGACGCCTTAGAGGGGTTCATCACCGACATCACCGAACGGAAACGGCGCGAACAGGAGCTCGCGGAGAGCGAGTCCCGGTACCGAACGCTCGCGGAGAACTTCCCGGACGGCGGCGTCTTCTACGTCGACAGCGACTTTCGGTATCGGGTCGTCTCCGGAAGCGGATTCGAACCGCTCGACACCGATCCCGACGATATCGTGGGCCGAAGCGTCTCCGAAGTCGAACGGTTCCCCGCGGAGCTCGTCGAGACGATCGAAGCGATTCACGAAGCGACGCTGGCCGGGCGGTCCGAACGCGTCGAGGTGCCCTACGAGGGTCGCGTCTTCGAGATACGAACGGCACCGGTTCGTGAGGACGGCGACGTCGTCGCCGGGCTGCATATCGCACAGGACATCACCGAGCGGCGCGAACGCGAGGAAGAGCTACAGCGACAGAACGAGCGCCTCGAAGAGTTTGCGAGCGTCGTCAGTCACGACCTCCGGAACCCGCTGAACGTGGTCGAAGGGCGGCTCGAACTGGCTCAAACCGAGTACGACAGCGACCAACTCGTCAAGGCCGAGAGCGCGCTCGAACGATGTCAAGCGCTGGTCGACGACCTGTTGTCGTTGGCGCGAGAGGGTGCACTCGCCGCCGAGACTGAACCCGTCTCTCTCGAAGACGCGGCCGAGCAGTGCTGGGCGAGCGTCGAAACCGGCGACGCGACGCTGACAATCGACACCGATCAGACCGTGATGGCCGATCGGAGCCGGCTGAAACAACTCCTCGAAAACCTCATTCGAAACGCGATCGACCACGTCGGCCCCGACGTGACGGTCGAGGTCGGGCGTCTCGCGGACGGGTTCTACGTCGCGGACGATGGTCCCGGAATCGGGGCGGACGACCGGGAAGAGGTGTTCAAGTCAGCGTACTCGACGGTGCCGGACAACACCGGGTTCGGTCTGGCGATCGTCAGTGAAATCGCGAACGCGCACGGGTGGGATGTGACGGTCACCGAAAGCGCGTCGGGCGGAGCGCGGTTCGAGATCACCGGGGTCAAGCTCGCCGCATAGATCCGCCGCCTTCCTTGCGAGCGCTCAGACGGGCGCCCGGGCCCCCGTCGCTCCGCGGAGCGGACGGGTCGGCGACCGGCCGCGGGGGCCGGCCTCGTCACGCGTCGCTCAGAGGAGCCCGTCGACGTCGACGTGCGCGTCGAGCAGCTCCGCCATGCGGTCCACGGTGCGCGCGTCCCGGGTCCGCCCGCTCCGGACGATCCCCTCGGCGCGGTCGATCGCGGTGACGGTGTCCGTGTTCACGGCGAGGACGGGCTTGCCGGCGTCCGCGGCCTTCCCGAGCACCGCGCCGGAGGGCCGGTGGCCGCCGGTGAGGACGAGGCACGCGACGCCGGAGGCGTCGAGCGCCGCGGTCTGGACGTCCGCGCGATCGCCGCCGGTGATGACGGCCGCGTCGCGGGCGCGTCTGAAGTACCGCAGCGCCTCGTCGCCGCCCATCGCGCCGACGAGGAAGCGCTCGACGAAGCCGTCAGTCGGGGCGTCGGTGAGCAGCTCGGCGCCCAGCTCGTCGGCGAGCTCCCCGACGGTGACGCCCGCGAGCTCCTTCTCGTGGGGGATCGCGCCGAAGACGGTGATCCCGCGCGACTCGAGGAACGGGATCCCGTCCTGGCCGAGCGAGTCGAACGCGTCGTCGGACACCTTGTTGAACACGACGCCGGCGAGGCGGTCGCCGAAGGCGTCGGCGGCCGCGAGCACGTCGTCGAGGTCGTTCGGCGACGAGTAGCCGGCGACGAGGACGACCCGCGCGTCGAGCAGCTCCGCGACGTCGACGTCGGTCAGGTCGACGACCCCGCCGGTGGTCCAGCTGCCGCCGCCCTCGACGAACATCCGGTCGCGGTCGGCCGCGAGCTCCTCGTACTCCTCGCGGATCCGGTCGCGGAGCGCGTCGGCGTCCTCGGTGCCGCGGATCGCGCCCTCGACGAACGTCGGCGAGTAGACGACGGGCTCCATCTGATGCATCTCGGAGTCGAGGCCGAGCACCTCGCGGGCGAGCATGGGGTCCTGGTCGAGCGTCTTCCCGACGTTCGACTGGAGCCGCGTCCCCTTCGGCTTCATGTAGCCGACGCTGCGGTCGCGGTCGGCCGCGAGCCGCGCGAGCGCGACGGTGATCGCTGTCTTTCCGGCGCCTTCTCCGGTCGCGGTGACGAGTGTGGTGGGTGTGTCAGTCATTGGTGGGTCCCTCCGAGTCGGTGGCTTCGGGGTCGGCGTCGACCGGGTCGAGCGCCTCCGGGTCGACGGTGAGTCGCACGTCGACGGCGGCGGCGTTCGTGCCCCCGTCGGCGGCGGGCAGTGCGACGAGCGGGTTGATGTCGAGTTCGAGGATGGCCGGGAAGTCGGTGACCAGCTGCGAGAGCCGACCGATCGTCTCGATCACGGCGTCAACGTCGACCGGGTCGCGGCCGCGGGCGCCGCGCAGCAGGGGCGCCGACTGGATCTCCTCGGTCATCTCGCGGGCCTCGGGCTCGGAGACGGGCGCGACGCGGAAGGTGGTGTCCTCCATCACCTCCACGAAGATGCCGCCCAGCCCGAACATCAGCAGCGGGCCGAACTGCGGGTCCCGGTTCATGCCGACGATGGTCTCGACGCCGTCGTCGAGGTCGACCATTTCCTGCACCTGTACGCCGAGGACGGTCGCGTCCGGCTGGTAGTTGCGCGCGCGGGTGATGAGGTCCTCGTAGGTGTCGGCCACGTCGTCGTCCGCGACGCCGACGGCGACGCCGCCGATGTCGCTCTTATGAAGGATGTCCGGCGACACGATCTTCATCACCACGTCGCCTTCGATCCCGGCTGCGACCTCGCTCGCGCGCTCGGGCGTGTCGACGATCTCGCCGTCGGGCGTGGGGATCCCGTACGCGTCGAGCAGCTCCATCGCCTCGACGCCGAGCCGGTTGTCGTCGCGGTCGCGGACCGTCCCCAAGATTTCGCGGGCGCGCTCGCGGTCGACGTCGAACGACATCGGGGGCGCGTACTCGCGCTCCCTGATGTCGCGGTACTCCGCGAGCGTCGCGAGGCTCTCGATCCCGCGGGCGGGGTCGAAGTAGCAGGGGATCCCCTTCGCCTGGAGCTGCTGTTTCGGCCCGCGCGTCCGGTCGCCGCCCATCAGGCAGGCGGCGACGGGCGCGTCCATCTCCTCGCTGACCGCCTCGATGGCGTCCGCGAGGTCCGCGAAGTCGATCGTAGCCGTGGGGGCGGCCAGCACGAGGGCGGCCCCGACGTTGTCGTCGGCGACGGTGATCTCCAGCGCCTCGCGGAACCGCTCCACGTCGGCGTCGCCGATCACGTCGACCGGGTTGTGGATGTTCGCCTCCGCCGGCATCGACTCGGCGAGCGCGTCGCTCGTCTCTCGCGTGAACGACGCCATGTCGAGGTCCGCGTCGCCGACGGCGTCGGTCGCCATCACGCCCGGGCCGCCGGCGTTGGTGACGATGGCGACGCTGTCGGTGTCGGGCAGCGGCTGGCTGCCCAAGATCCCGGCCGAGTCGAACAGCTCGTCGACCGACTCCGCGCGGATGACGCCGGCCTGATCGAGCCCGGCCTCGTACGCCTTGTCGGAGCCGGCGAGCGTCCCGGTGTGCGAGGAGGCGGCCTGCGCGCCCGCGCTCGTCCGACCGGACTTCACGGCGACGATCGGGGTGTCCTCGGTCGTCTCGCGGGCGGTCTCGATGAACTCGCGGCCGTCCTCGATCCCCTCTAAGTAGCCGATGATCACGTCGGTCTCCCCGTCGTCGCCCCAGTGGTCGACGAAGTCCGTCTCGTCGAGGACGGCCTTGTTGCCGAGCGAGACGACGTCCTTGAACCCGATCCCGTTGTCGTTGGCCCAGTCGAGGACCGCGGTGACGAACGCGCCGGACTGGCTCATGAAGGAGAGCCCGCCCGGGAGGGCGTTCTCGGGACCGAACGTCGCGTTCATGCCCGAGGGCGTCGACATGATCCCCAGGCTGTTGGGGCCGACGAGGTCGAGGTCGTGCTCGTCGGCTATCTCGGCGAGGCGCCGCTCTCGCGCCGCCCCGTCCTCCCCCGTCTCGCCGAACCCGGCGGTGATGACGACGACGTTCCGGACGCCCGCCTCGCCGCACGCCTCGATCGCGTCCAACACGATCGAGGGCGGCACGACGACCACGGCCGCGTCGGCGTCGGCGTCGGCCACCTCGTCGACGCAGGGCGTCCCGAGCACCTCGTCGTAGTTCGGGTTGACGGGAACGGTGTCGCCGTCGAAGTCGTCGAGCAGGTTCGACGTGACCGCGCGCCCGACGGCCCCCTCGCGCGCGGTCGCGCCGACGACGGCGACCCGATCCGGGTCGAACAGCTCGTTGAGCGTACCCATCAACGTGGGGCTACGCGAACCGCCGGCTTAAGATCCGTGGGAGCGCGTTCGCTAGCCGAGTCAATAACGAGCGACCGATCGGGCGCCGCTCGGTTCGGCGGCGGGCCACTCAACTCGGCCGAGAGTCGTTCGGGTCATCGGCGCGTCGCCCGGTTCCGTCGCTCTCGCTTCCGCGTCCTCCGTCGGTCTCGGCCCAGTCTCCCGTCTCCGGGGCGGCCTCCCCGCGCCCCTCGCCGTCCGTTCCGGGGTTCGCGCGGTCCACCGCCGTCCGCGGTCGGTCGGGGAGCCTCGACGCGGTCGACCCAGCCCCCGGCTCCCGCCCGGTGCTCGGGACGGACAGCGTGACGACGTTTCCATCAGCGTGGGTGTCGAAGGAGAGGTCGCCGCCCGACCGGTTCGCGACCCAGTAGACGAGCCACAGGCCCATCCCGCCGGTGTGACGCAGGTCGTCCATCTCCCACCGGTCGGTGATGACGTACCGCTCCTCCGTCGGGATCGGCGGGCAGTTGTCCCGGATCGCGATCTCGACGCTCTCGTCCGCCTCCGTCACGTCGATCCGGACGCGCGGCGCCGACTCCGCGTGTTCGATGGCGTTCTCGACGAGCTCGGCGATCGCGTAGTCCAGCTCCGGGTGCGTGAACGCCTGCACGTCCCGCGGGTACGAGACGGAGACGCTCGCGAGGTCCTCGCCGCCGTCGTCCGAGTCGGGGCCCCGCGGTCCGCCGGCGGTCGACTCGAAGTCGCGCGGTCCGTCGGCGGTAGCCCTGTCGGGGGTCGATTCGCGGTAGCTGACCTCGACCTCGCAGCGGCCCTCGCAGTCGTCGACGACCATGTCGATCGCCTCCTCGACGACGGGGGCGATCTCCACCGACCGCGGCGACCCGCGCTGGCGGAGCAGGTCGATGACGCCGCGCTGCTTCTCGGCGGTCGCCAGGAGGTCGGCAGCGATGCGCCGGATCGTCTCGGCGTGCTCGGCGACGTCCGCGCCGAGCTCGGCCAGCTCGTCCGGGTCGGCCGCCGGCGACGGCGGCCCGTCTGATTCTCCCGTCTCGGCTCCCTCCTCCGCCTCGGATTCCTCTCTCACCCCTGCTCCCTCCTCCGCCTCGGCTTCCTCTCCTGGCTCGGCCTCCTCCCGTTCCTTCGAGTCGAACGCGTCCGCGTCCGCGACCCGGTCGACGATCCGCTCCGCGGTGCCGTCGACGATGTTCATGTCGTTCCGGATCGTGTGCCGGAGCAGGTTGTCCATCACGGCGAGCTGGCGGTCGCGGCGGTACTCGTCGGTGACGTCGCGCGCGAAGCCGGTGACGGCGACGACTTCGCCGCCCTCGACGACCGGCTCGCCGGGCACCCGAACCCACCGAGTGGCCCCGTCGGGCGTCCCGAGCCGGTAGTCGATCAGCGTCGACTCGCCCCCGGAGAGCCGCTGCATCGCTCGCTCGACGTACGGTCGGTCCTCGGGATGGATCGCATCGAGGAAGACCCGCGGCTCGCGTTCCAGCCGCTCCGGGGAGACGTCGAACACCTGCTCGACGGCGTCGTTGATGAACAGGAGCTCTGACCAGTCCGGGGTGAACATCCAGAACACGTCCGGCGACACCGAGGCGATCGTCTCCAACCGACGCCGCGACTCCACCTCCCGGGTCACGTCGCGGGAGGTCAACACGTAGCCGTCGACCCCGGTCGAGTCGGGCGCGTGCACCCGCGTCCGGAGCCACACCCACTCGCCGTCGTCGGTCTCGTAGCGGTACTCGAACGGTTCGTCCGGCTCGGCCTCGCCGGCGACGATCGCCGCGAACGTCTCCCGGAGCCGCGCCTCGTCCTCGGGGTGGACGAGGTCGAACGCGTCCGTCCCGACGAGCTCCTCCGGGTCGAACCCGATCACGTCGGCGGTGGCCGCGTTCAGGTGCCGGTACACCCCCTCCTCGTCGAGGACCACGACCTTGTCTTGGGCGAGGTTCAGGAGGGTCTCGGGGTCCGGCCCGTCGCGCATACGGAACCGGTTCGTTGAGCGATTGATAAGGCTGCCCCCCCGATTATCGCAGACGAAAAATCGGACCGGGCTCAGTCGGCCGAGACCCCGGTCGTCTCGACGGCCGCGGTGAGCGAGTCGACGCCCCCGTCCTCGACGGTCAGCGTGACGCCGTCCTCCCCGAGTTCGATCGCCGCGTCGGTGGCGCCGCGGGTGTACTCGGCGGCGTGGTCGCCCTCGGGGTCGAAGCGGACGCCCTCGACCAGAAGCGGCGTCTCGCTCAGGCGCTCCACCTTCCGGTAGGCCGTCGAGAGCGCGATGTCGCACGCGTCGGCCAGTTCGCTGGTCGTCATCGGCGCGTCGGCGGCGCCGAGGATCGCTCGACAGTCCGGGTCCGCGAGGACGTCGAAGGTGGCGTCCAGCGTCTCGTCCCCCTCGGTCGCCGTCGTCGGTCCGGTCGCGTACGAGGCCTGTCGCTTCATGGATGTACGTATCCGCTCCACCCACCCCAACACCGCCCCTGCATATGAGGGGTGTTTTATAATCGCCCGCCGAGTCCGGTCGCTTTCGGCCGCCTCTAGCCCCCTGCCGCGGCGGGCGTCGGCCCGCCGACGCGACCGCGGACGGCGCCGCGGCGTCAACGTTTTGCCCGGGGGCGGTCACGGACGGACGCAGATGGGATCCGGAATCAGGGCGGAGGTCTCGCTCCCGGCGGGGACGCCGTCGCCGTTCGACGGGGTCGCCGACGGCTCGACGCCGATCTACAGCGTCGCGCGAAGCGCCCCGGACGGGGCCGTGGGGGCGGTCGTCTTCGAGTTCATCGCCGACGCCGACCTGTCGGTGCCCGAGGGCGTCGACGTCGTCTTCAACTACGGCGCCAAGGCCGCCTACCGGTTCGAGACCGACCCCGACGAGGCGTCGCCGTTCGCGGTGCTCGACCGCCACGGGCTCCCCGTGTCGGAGACGACCGTCCGGGACGGGCGGCTCCTCGTCACGTTCCACGCGACCGACCTCCCGACGCTCCGGTCGGTCCTCGACGCGTTCCGGGAGTCGAGCCCGGACATGGAGGTGTTGCGCCTCCTCCAGTCGTCGTCGACGCCGGAGGAGTCGGACCTCGTCACCGTGGACCGGAGCGACCTCACCGAGCGCCAGCGCGAGGTGCTCACGGCCGCCTACGACGCCGGCTACTTCGACCACCCGAAGGGGGCCAACGCCGGCGAGATGGCCGAGTCGCTCGGCATCGACCGCTCGACGTTCTCGGAACACATCGCGGCCGCACAGCGGAAGCTGCTCTCGACGCTGCTCGACTGAGCGGCCACGGGGCGCCCCGCGCCGCCGGTTGACCGGATTCCGAAACCACAGGAATCCGATCCATCCTTCATGAGTGTCAGTGTCGTACGCGTATCCATGACGACTCCACGGACCCACACCTTCGTCTGCCCGGAGTGTCGTCGGTCGATCGAGGTGGACGACGCCATGCGGGCGACCCTGCTCGACGTGGGCTGCGTCGTCTGCGGCGAGCCCGTCACCGAGGGCGACATCGCCGACCCGCAGACCGCGTAAGGTCCCCGCCGCCATCGTCGGTCGCGCTTCCGTCGGTCGCGCTCGCCCCCTCTCGCGGCCGATTCGTCTCGTGCCCTTTATCCCGGCGTACGCCGACCTTCGCGTATGGCGACGAACAGCGAGGTCGAGATGACCGACGCGGAGGTCGACGCGTTCCTCTCGCGCCACGAGACCGGCGTGCTCTCGCTCGCGCGCGACAAGACGCCGTACGCGATCCCGATCTCCTACGGATTCGACGAGGAGTCTCGCGACGCGTTCCTCCGGCTGGTGTCGACGCCCGACAGCGAGAAGCGCGAGTTCCTCGCCTCGGACCCGAAGGCGCGGATCGTCGTGTACGAGGAGGAGGGCGACGAGTACGGGAGCGTCGTCGGCGTCGGCACGCTCCGGCGCGTCGACCTCGACGAGCTCACGCCCGAGACGATCGCGCAGTACGGGGAGACCCGCCGCCCGCTCTTCGAGATCTGGGCCGACGGGAAGTCCGACCTCGACATCGACCTCTACCGGTTCGTCCCCGAACGGCTCACCGGCAGGCGGATCGTCGTCGACCGCGACGAGGAGTAGGCGGTCGCGGCCGGCCGCCGCCGCGACCTCACTCGTCGTCGGGATCGTCCGAGAAATCCTCCTCGCTGGCGCCGGTCGTACAGACCGGACAGCCGGCCGCGAGGATCGTCTCCCGCATCTCCTCGTTGACCTCGATGGTCTGCGCGCAGTCGGAGCAGGTGAAGTGAACGGTCGTCAAACTGGACCTCTCTCGTCTCTCCGGGACGGCACCGGGCGATATAAATGACCGGCTTCGGCGACGGCGGCCCGCCCGGCGGGTCTCCGGGCTCAGTCGGTCCGCGGGACCGCGTACGCGCCGAGCGCGAGAAACCCGACCGCGAGGACGGAGAGGACGGTGAGGTCGCCGACCCACACACCGGGCTCGTGGACGACCGCCCGCGTCCCGCGCGCGAAGTACGTCAGCGGCGAGGCGGCGACGGCCGGCCGGAACCACGCCGGCAGCAGGTCGGGCGAGACGAACGTCTCGGAGAGGAACAACAGGGGGAGCGCGACCGTGTTGCTCGCGGCGATCACGCCGTCCTGCGAGTCCGTGAGCGCGCCGAGCACCGCACCGAGCCCGCAGAACAGCGCGACGCCGACGCCGACGAAGACGGGGAGGACGGCGAGCGCGGGCGAGACGACCGGCTCGGCGTCGGTCACCGCGAGCACGAGCCCGAAGATCAGTAGGCTCGCCGCGCCGATGATCCCGACGTTGACGAGGGTGTGCGCGAGGAGCCACTCCGCCCGCGAGAGGGGGGTCGTCGCCAGCTTCTCGAACCGACCGCCGTCCCGGTGGCGGGCGATCTCCGAGCCGACCCGCGAGAGGGGGGTAAAGAGGACGACGACCGCGAGGTAGCCGGGGATGTAGTAGCCGGCCGGCTCCGCGAACAGCCCGCCGCCGGTCGGCTGGGTTCGGACCAGGGCGCCGAAGATCACCACGAGGATCACCGGGAAGAAGAAGGTGAAGAACACCGCCGTCCGCCGGCGGAGGAACGACCGCGCCGCCGCGGTCGCCT
>NZ_CVRT01000024.1 GCF_001261915.1 Halorubrum sp. SD626R | reverse complement strand
GCTTCTCGACCGGGTGCGGCGGCTCGGGCGCGGCGCCGTCGCGTTCCTTGAGCTGCGTCCGACAGGAGGCGCCGGGCGCGACGACCTCGTCGCCGTCGCTCTCGGCGACCTGGTCGAAGAGCGTCCGTCCGATCGCCTTGCTCATCGAGTAGTGCTCGGCCTCGTAGCCGAACGAGCCGGCCATCCCGCAACAGGAGGAGTCGAGCGGGTCGACGCCGTAGCCGGCCCGGCGGAGCACGCCGACCGCGTGGTGGTCCTTCTTCGTCGCCTTCTGGTGGCAGTGGCCGTGGTACGTGAGCGACTCGGTCGGCGCGTCGAGCGAGAGCGCCTCGTCGAGCCGGTGGACGTCGACGTACTCCATGACCCCGTAGGTGTTCTCCGAGACGGCCGCCACGTCGGCGTCGGGCACGTCGCTGGCGTCGCCGTCGAGCAGGTCGTGGTAGTCGCTCTGGAGCATCACGGCGTCGGTCGGCTCCACGACGACCACGTCCCGGTCCTCGCGGACCCGCGGCGCGAGCGTCTCCACGGCGTCCCGCGCCGCCGCGCGCGACTCGTCGAGCATCCCCTTCGAGTGCGGCGGACGCCCGCTCCCGTCGACGTCGGGGATCTCGACGTGGCAGTTCGCGGCCTCCAACACCCGGACCGCGGCCTTCCCCGCGCCGGGGTTCGTGTAGGTGGTGTAGACGTCGGGGAACAGCAGGACTTCGCGGTCGGCCTCGTCTCGGGGGACCGCGGCGCCGCCGCGGGCCTCGAACCAGTCGGTCAGGCTCTCCGAGCGGAACGTGGGGAGGTCTCGCTCCTTCGCGATCCCGAGGGCCTTCTCCATGACGAGACCGGCGCCCGGGAGCTTCCCGGGGAGGTTCGAGAGCGGCGCGAGCTTCGAGCCGAGCGGCGCCAGCTTCTCGAAGTTGCCGAGCAGTCGAGTCCGGAGGTCGATCCCGTGTTCCTCGTGGTGGGCGTGCTCGACCTCGGCCTTCAGCTTCGCCATGTCGACGCCGCTCGGACAGTCGACCTTACACCCCTTACAGCCGACGCAGAGGTCCATCACCTCGGTGACGAACTCGTCGTCGGTGGGGTCGTCCGGCAGCTCCCCGGAGATGGCGCCGCGGAGCATGTTCGCCCGACCGCGGGTCGCCTGGATCTCCTCCTCGGAGGCGCGGTACGTGGGACACATCACGCCGCCGGTCGTCTCCTGCGGGCCCCGGCAGCCGCCGCAGCCGTGACAGAGCTCGACCATCCCCTGCATCCCGTTGTCGATCGCCCACTCCATCGCGGGGTCGAAGCCGGCGTCGTACTCGTAGTCGGCGTCGAACCGGAGGTGCTCGCTCATGTCGTGATCGCCGCAGACGTTCCCGGGGTTGAGGAGCCAGTCGGGGTCGAAGGCGGTCTTCAGCTCGCGGAACGAGTCGTAGAGCGCGTCGCCGTACAGCTTCCGGTTCCACTGGGTCCGGGCGCGGCCGTCGCCGTGCTCGCCGGAGACGGACCCGCCGAGCCGGACCACGGCGTCGGTGACGCGGTCGGCGATGTCGACCATCGCCTCGACGTCGTCGACGTCCTTCGTGTTGATCAGCGGTCGGATGTGGAGCACGCCGGGGCCGGCGTGCGCGTAGAACGTCGCGAACGTGTCGTTGTCCTCCAGGATCTCCTGGAACTCGCGGGTGTACTCCGGGAGGTGCTCCGGCGGGATCGCGCAGTCCTCGATAAAGGAGATGTGCTTCTCGTCGGTGGTCCGCGAGAGGAGGATCGGGAGCCCGGCCTTCCGCATCTTCCAGAACCGGTCGCGCTGCTCGGGGTCGTGCGCCTCCATCGCGTGGACCGCGCGGCGCGGCTGGCTCGTCACGTCGGCGGCGCCCTCGCTCGGGTCGGCCTCCGTCTCGGGGCGGGGGCGGTCGTCGGTCGCGCCCACGCGGTCGGCGACGAGGTCCGCGACCTTCCGTCTCCCCTCGGCGTCGCTCTCGGCGTAGAACTCGACGAGGAGCACGGAGTTCGTCCCCTCGGGCAGCATTCCGACGACGTCCTCGAACTCGGGCGTGTCGGCGGCTAACCCTAAGAGGACGTCGTCCATCACCTCGACGGCGGCGGGGTCGTGGTCGAGGATCGGCGCCACGTCCTCCATCGCGTCGAGGAGGTCGTCGTACGTCAGCAGCGCGACCGCCTTCGTGTCGGGGATGTCGACGAGCGAGAGGGTCGCCTCGGTGACCGTCGCGAGCGTCCCCTCGCTGCCGGCCATGAGCCGGGCGAGGTTGACGACGCCTTCCTCGCCGTACTCGCCGCGGTACTCGCCGAGGAGCCGGTCGAGGTTGTAGCCGGAGACGTTGCGCTTCAGCTCCGGGTAGCGGTCGTCGATCGCGTCCGCCTCCTCGTCTAAGATTCGGACGACCTCGGCGTGGATCCGCGGGAGGAGGTCGTCGCTCTCGGGGTCGGCCGACTCACGGAGGTCCTCGACTGCGACGTCGCCGAAGGTGGTCACCGTCCCGTCCGCGAGGACGACCTCCGCCTCCTCGACGTAGTGGTCGGTCTTGCCGTACTTCAGCGAGTGCGACCCGGTGGAGTTGTTGCCGATCGCGCCGCCGACCGCGGACTTGTCGCGCCACGCCGGGTCGGGGGCGAACTTCAGCCCGTGGGGCTCGACCGCGGCGTTGAGGTCGCCGACGTACGCCCCGGCCTGCACGCGGGCCGTCTCGGCGTCCGGGTCGGTCGAGAGGATCGCGTCCATCGAGTCGGTCAGATCGAGGACGACCGCCTCGTTGACCGTCTGCCCGGCGAGCGACGTGCCGCCCCCCCGCGGCAGCACGGGGATCCCCTCGGCGAAGCAGTACTCCTGGACCGCCGCCACGTCCGCGGTCGACTCGGGCATCACGACGCCGATGGGCGTGGCCTCGTACGCCGAGGCGTCGGTCGCGTAGAGCCGCTTGGAGTAGTCGTCGAACCGGACCTCTCCGTCGACCCGGTCGTCGAGCGCGGCCACGAGCTCCGGGCGCTCGACATCTCCCCCGGTGTAGTCGAAGTTCCCCCCGTCCCGCGGGTCCGGGTCCGGCGTGTGAGTTGCCATGCGACTCTATCACGGTCGAACTACCAAAAATCCCCTGACCCCGCCGAGGGAACGGGGATCCGGTGCGACCGGTGGCGGCGACGCCAGCGGCGACGGGAAGGGAGGACGGCGACGGAGGGGAAGGACGGCGACGGACCGGATCGCCGGGCGACGGGAGTCGGCACAACACCCATATATATCCCGAAGAATTGTGAGATATGTCAGTCGCCGACCGCTCGACGTTCAAGCGCCGACTCGACTCCCTCGGCGTGACCGTCACCGAGGGCCCCGAGAGCGAGTGCGCGGACCTGATCGACGAGGCCGCCAGCGACCCGGCGGTCGGCGTGGCGCTCGACGCCGGTTCCCTTCCCGGCCGCGTCGCGACCGACCCGACCACGGCCGAGCTGCGCGCGGCCCACACCGGCGTCACGGACGCGGAGCTCGGGGTCGCCGCGTACGGGAGCGTCGCGATCGAGGCCGACTCGGCCGGCACGGAGCCGGTGAGCCTCTTCGTCGACCGCCACGTCGTCGTCCTCCGCGAGACCGACCTCGTCCCGGATATGCCCGACGCGTTCGAGTGGCTCGGGCCGCGGGCGCGCGACGAGTCGACCGACGTGGTGTTCGCGACCGGCCCGAGCGCGACCGCCGACATGGGCGGGCTCGTCCACGGCGCGCACGGCCCGAAGGAGGTCCACGTGGTGCTGCTGCGGGACGCGGATCCGGCGGACGAAGAGGTGACCGCCGATGAGTAGCGACGCGTCGAAGGGCGACCGGATCCGCGAGCTGATGGCGACCGAGGGCGACGCGGTCGCCGAGAACACCCGCGGCTTCAACGAGGGGCGCATCGAGTCGACGGGCCGGCTCGACGACTACGAGGAGCTGAAAGCGGACGCCCGCGAGATCAAGGAGGACGCGATCGCCCGGCTCCCGGAGCTGATCGACGAGGTGAGGGAGACGGTCGAGGCCAACGGCGGCACCGTCTACCTCGCCGACGACGCCGCGGACGCGAACCGCTACATCACGGAGCTGACCGCCGAGGAGCGCGACGCCGACCGCCTCGTGAAGTCGAAGTCGATGACCTCGGAGGAGATCGAGGTGAACGAGGCGCTGGAGGCCGAGGGCGTGGAGGTGGTCGAGACCGACCTCGGCGAGTGGGTCCTGCAGCTGGCCGACGAGGCCCCCTCCCACATCGTCGCGCCGGCGATCCACAAGTCCCGCGAGGGCATCTCGGAGCTGTTCGCGGAGCGGTTCGACCTCGACGACCCCCCGGAGACCGCCGAGGAGCTCACGATGTTCGCCCGCGAGCGGCTCGGCGAGCTGGTCGAGGGCGCCGACGTGGGGATGACCGGCGCGAACTTCATCGCCGCCGACTCCGGGACCATGCTCCTCGTCACCAGCGAGGGTAACGCCAGGAAGTCGGTGACCGCGACGGACACCCATATCGCGGTCGCGGGCGTCGAGAAGATCGTTCCGACCGTCGAGGAGTTCGCGCCGTTCGTCGAGCTGATCGGGCGGTCCGGGACCGGCCAGGACGTGACCTCGTACATCTCCACGCTGACCCCGCCGGTCGAGTCGCCGGTGCCGGACTTCGACGACGACGACGAGCCGCTCGCCGACGACTCCGGGGACGACCGCGACTTCCACCTCGTCCTCATCGACAACGGGCGGCTGGAGATGCGCGAGGACGAGCAGCTGAAGGAGACGCTGTACTGCATCCGGTGTTCGGCCTGCTCGAACGCCTGCGGCAACTTCCAGAGCGTCGGCGGCCACGCGTTCGGCGGCGAGACGTACTCGGGCGGCATCGCCACGGGCTGGGAGGCGGGCATCGAGGGGCTCGACACCGCGGCCGAGTTCAACGACCTCTGTACCGGCTGCTCGCGCTGCGTCCCGGCGTGTCCGGTCGGGATCGACATCCCGTGGATCAACACGGTCGTCCGTGACTGGATCAACCGCGGCGAGGCCGACCCCGGCCAGACGGACTGGATGTTCGAGGAGCTGGTCCCGGACGAGGAGCCGGCCGGACTCGACCTCGGCACGCGGCTCGTCGGCAACTACGAGACGCTGGCGAAGTGGGGGAGCCGGACCGCGCCGCTCGCGAACCGGCTCGCCGACGCGGGACCGGTGCGCGCGATCGCGGAGCGCGTCGCCGGGATCGACCGCCGGCGCGACCTCCCCGAGTTCGCGGGCGAGCCGCTCGTCGACTGGTTCGAGGCCCGCGGCGGCGCTCGGGTGCCCGCCGACGAGGCCGACCGCGAGGCCGTGCTCTACCCCGACACGGCGACGAACTACGTCGACGTCGACCGCGGGAAGGCGGCGGTCCGCGCGCTGGAGGCGCTGGATGTCCACGTCCGGGTTCCGGACCTGCCGGGGAGCGGTCGCCCGCCGCTCTCGCAGGGGATGATCGCGACCGCGGAGTCGGCGGCCGAGGACGTCTACGCCGGGCTCGCGACCCACGTCGACGCCGACCGCGACGTGGTCGTGATCGAGCCGAGCGACCTCGCGATGTTCCGGAGCGAGTACGAGAAGTTCCTCCCCGAGAGCTCCCACGATCGGCTCGCCGAGGCCAGCTACGACGTGATGGAGTACGTCTTCGGCCTGTTGGAGAACGGCGGCGACCCGAGCGAGCTGCGTGCGCCGGCGGAGGGCACCGGGCCGGTGGCGGCCGGGAAGCGCGTCGCCTACCACCCGCACTGTCAGGCGCGGACGATCGGCGTCGGCGAGCACGCGACCGCCGTGATGGAGGCGCTCGGCTACGACGTGCGCGTCTCCGACACCGAGTGCTGCGGCATGGCCGGCTCGTTCGGCTACAAGGCGGACTACTACGAGCTGAGCATGGACGTCGGGGAACCCATTCGAGAGCAGTTCGGCGACACCGACCGCACCGTCGTCGCCGCCGGCACCTCCTGTACCGAGCAGATCGACGCGCTACTCGGCGACGCGCCGATGCACCCCGTGGAGCTGGTCGCGCCGCGGGAGTGACCGGTCGGGCGGAGTCGGCCGAAACCCTCGCCGACCACCGCGGGCGGGGCGAGCCGCCGTCTCCGTCTGACGGGCGTCGTTCGACAACGAACGCTTAATAGGCGCGCTCGTGACCGTATC
>NZ_CVRT01000023.1 GCF_001261915.1 Halorubrum sp. SD626R | reverse complement strand
GCGTTCGCCACAAGCGCGGCCAGAAGGTACGCGGCCAGCGCACGAAGTCCACGGGTCGCTCCGAGGGCACCATTGGCGTCAACGTCGAGGAGATCCGCGAGGAGATGGCGGAAGACGAAGCGGGTGACGAGGAATGAGCACCGGCAAGAACACCAAAGGCTACGAGACGCCGAACCACCCGTACCAGGGCGAGCGGATCGCCGAGGAGTCGGACCTCCTCTCGCGGTACGGCCTGAAGAACAAAGAGGAGCTCTGGCGCGCTCAGTCCGAGCTGCGCAACATGCGCCGCGAGGCGCGCCGACTGCTCGGCGAGGCCCAGGGTGACGTCGACGCCGCCCAGGACGCCGGATCGGAGTTCGTCGCACGGCTCCGTCGCATCGGTATTCTCGGCGACAACGACGACATTTCGACGGTCCTGTCGCTCGACGTGACCGACCTGCTCGAACGCCGTCTCCAGACGGTCGTCTACCGGCAGGGGCTCGCGTCCTCGACACAGCAGGCGCGTCAGTTCCTCGTCCACGGACACGTCACCGTCGACGGGGCCCGAGTGACGCGTCCCTCGGTGAAGGTCGACGTGGCCGACGAGGGTGCCATCGACTTCGACGAGAACAGCCCGCTCGCGGACGATCTCCACCCCGAGCGCGCGGAGTCACAGGAGTAACCAACAATGAGTGAATCCGAGGACGGAAAGTGGGGAATCGCCCACGTGTACGCATCGTTCAACAACACGCTCATCACGGTCACCGACGAGACGGGTGCCGAGACGATCGCCAAGTCGTCCGGCGGCACCGTGGTGAAACAGAACCGCGACGAGGCGTCGCCGTACGCCGCCATGCAGATGGCGGAAGTCGTCGCCGAGCGAGTCAAAGACGCCGGCCTGGAGGGCGTGCACGTCCGCGTGCGCGGCCCCGGCGGCAACCTCAACAAGTCCACCGGTCCCGGTGCGCAGGCGACGATCCGCGCGCTCTCGCGTGCGGGCGTCGAGATCGGCCGGATCGAGGACGTCACGCCGATCCCGCACGACGGGACGAAGGCGCCGAAGAACAAGCGAGTCTGACATGACGGAAGCCGACTTCGACGTCCAGTACGTCGAACGGGACGACCGCAGCGCGCGGGTGCTGATCCGCGGGCTGACGCCGGCGTTCGCCAACGGCATCCGCCGCGCGATGATCGCCGACGTCCCGACGTTCTCGATCGACACCGT
>NZ_CVRT01000022.1 GCF_001261915.1 Halorubrum sp. SD626R | reverse complement strand
GTTGTCCTGCGCCTCGATGGCGACCTGCTGGAGCTCCTTGATCCGCGGGACGTTCGTGACGCCCGCGAGCAGGATCACGGTCGCGACGAACCCGGCGCCGCGGTACGGGTAGTCCCCGCCCCGGACCTCCATCGAGCCGGTCTGCTCTTCGAGCCACTTGCGGCCGCGCTCGATCCCCTTCCGGTTGAGGTACTCCGGCGGCCCGGCGAGCACGAGCAGCGCGCGCTCCGCGCCCTCGATCTCGCAGGGCAGCGTGAGCCGCCCCAGCGCCGCCTTGCGGACGAGGCTGGTGATGCGGTTCGTGGTGTGTGCGCTGTCGAGCTCGTCTTCCCCGTCGTCGTCGTTACGCAGCCGCGAGAGCAGGCCGCCCGAGGAGCGCTCCTCTACCTCCTCCTCCGCGTAGCCGACGGTGGAGACGCCGCCGCCGGAGAGCGTGTTGATGATCTCCGAGGAGTCGACGACGCTCTCGGCGACCTCCTGGCCCTGCTGGATCTCGCCGGCGCCGAAGAGGATGCCGAACCGCCGGACGATCTCCTCGTTGATCTCCTCGTAGCCGCCCTGGACGGACTCGCCCGTCTTCCGCCAGGCGTCGTTGTCGAACACCATCAGGTTGTCCACCTCGCGGACGAACGTCTGGAACGAGCGGGCCGCGTTGAGGGTGTAGATACCGCCCTCGTCGCTGCCCGGCAGGATGCCGAGCCCGTAGACGGGCTCGGTGTAGATCCGCTTGAGGTGTTTCGCGAGCACCGGCGCCCCCCCGGAGCCGGTGCCGCCGCCGAGCCCGGCGACGACGAGGAACGCGTCGACCTCGTGGACCGGGATCGAGTCGATGGCCCCCTGCACCTCGTCGATGTCCTCCTCGGCGATCTCCGCGCCGAGCTCGTTGTCCGCGCCGACCCCGTGACCCTTCACGCGGGACTGCCCGATGAGCACCCGCTGCTCCTCGGTGATGTGTTCGAGCCCCATGAGATCGGCCTTGGCCGTGTTGACGGCCGCGGCCGCGCGGACGATCTCAGATCCCGTCCGCTTGTCGTACTCCAGGAACTTGTCGACGACTTTCCCCCCCGCCTGTCCGAATCCGATCATTGCAAGTTTCATCGTGTGCTC
>NZ_CVRT01000021.1 GCF_001261915.1 Halorubrum sp. SD626R | reverse complement strand
CCGTCGGCTCCTCATCGCCCGCGCCCGTCGGCTCCTCATCGCCCGCGCCCGTCGGCTCCTCATCGCCCGCGCCCGTCGGTTGCCCGTCGCTCCCGCTCGCGCCTCCGTCGTCCCCGGCGTCGCCCTCGGTCATGTGTGTGGAGGGACGGCCGCGGAGCAAAAGCGCACCGTTCCCGATAGGACGGGTGCGGCCGTCCGGGAGGTCTGTCACCGACGACCGCGACGCCCGCCTCAGAACGGCCCGCCGAAGCCGAGCCCGCCGACGAAGACGAGCCCGACCGTGAGCGCCGCAGAGACGAGGAAGAAGCCGGCCCAGGTCGCCTTGCTCCAGTCGAGCACGGTCTTCCCGTCGAGGGGGCCGTACGGGATCAGGTTGAACGCCGCGAGGAAGACGTTGATCGCGATCCCGCGGGAGCCGATCAGCGTGACCACCGGGCTCCCGACGACGGGGCCGAGCAGGAGCGCCGGAAGGAAGACGAGCGCGAGCAGGAGGTTGACGACCGGGCCCGCGAGCGCGATGTGGCCGTGCTCCCGCGGCGTCAGCCGGCCGCGGTGGTGGACCGCGCCCGGCGCGGCGAAGATGAACCCGAGGAGCGAGCTCATTACGGCCAGGAACAGCATGCTGTTGTCCGCCCGGAACTCGGCCACCTGGTCGTAGCGGACCGCGACGACCTTGTGGGCGATCTCGTGGAGGAGGAACGCGACGCCCGCGGTGAGCAGGCCGACGAGCAGCGGCGGGACGACGCCGGCAGCCAGCAGCCGGTCGAAGCCGGCCGTCCCGTTCACGAAGAAGAGCGTGAACGCGACCCCGAGCGCGAGCCACGCCACGAGCAGGTCCCGCAGCTCCGCGCCGCTGAAGTAGAGGCCGGCGATCCGGCGCCCCCGGAAGGTCGAGCTCACGCGTCACCTCCCGGCGCGGGTCGGGTCACGCGCCGCCTCCGCCGAGGAGGACGCCTCGGATCAGCTCGGCGCCGGTGCCGGCGCCGTCGATCAGCAGTCGACCCACCTCGTCGACGCCGCCGACCTCGGCGCCGAACATCGCCGGGATCACGTAGACCGCGAAGAGGAAGCTGGCGACGATGCTGCCGACGTTCGTCATCGCGACGACGACGATGAGCTTGAACAGGGGGACGTCGAGCATCGACGAGACCAGCTCCCACGGCGACAGCGTCTCGTCCGTGAGCAGGTCGTTGAGCGTCCCGATGTCTCCGACGTTCACCGTGAGGGTTCTGAGCTCGACGTAGCCGGTGAACCAGCCGGGCGCGAGCACCGGGTTGATCGAGGTCATCCACGCGACCGCGCCGCCGACGCCCGCAGAGGTCCACCGCGCGCCGGCGACCTTCGCGAAGGCGAACGCGAAGGCCCCGTTGATCAGGAACCACGCGCCGAACAGCCGGAAGAGGAACGCGTTCTCGACGCCCGCCAGCGCGAGCAGGACGAAGAAGCCGACGAAGCCGACGGTGATCGCGTAGCCGATCGCCTTCTTCCACGGCAGCCTGCTCCCGCCCCGCTCGCGGCCGACGAGCCCCTCCATTGGCGGGAGCGTCTCGGGGTTCGCGAGGTACCCCTCGATCCCCGCCTGATGGCCCGCGCCGACGACGGCGACGACGTCCTTGCCGGCCTCGCGGAGGGCGACGAGCCGGTGGGCGATGAACGCGTCGCGCTCGTCGATGAGCGCCTCGGCGCCGCCCGGCGAGAACTGGCGGAACTCCTCCATCATCATCGTCACCACGTCGGTGTCGGTGAGCTCATCGACGCCGAGCTCCTCGATGCCGCCGTGTTCCGGCTCCCCTCCGCGGCCGGCCAGCCCGAGCAGCGCCGCCACGGCGACGCCGAGCGTCAGCCCGAGCGAGATCCCGATCCCGAGGCTGCCGATCGCCGTCACGGCGAAGCCGCCGAGGGTCGCCGAGACGAGCCCGTTCGCGACGCCGGAGGCCGCCGCGGCGAGCCCGGCGGCGACGCCGAGTCCGCTCGCCGCGTAGAGCCGGCCGTCGGGCGAGAGCGCCAGCTTCCCGACCTGATCGACGGCGACCCCGACGGCGACGGCGACGAGGACGCCGGCGGTCACGCTCGTCAGCAGCGCGCTCGTGACTCCGAGGGCGCCGCCGAACAGCCCGATCGCCGGGCCCGCGAGGAGCCCGACGAACAGCCCCGCGAGCACGCCGACGACCCGCGAGTCGGTGACGCCGAACGCGAGCCCGCCGACCATCCGGAGCTTCTCCGTGACCGTCATCCGGGCCCAGAAGCGCTGGATCGTCGTCTGGATGTCCCGGTCGACGAGGGCGACGTCGATCCCGAGCCCCTCGGCGACGTCGATCGCCGCGCGCATGTCCGCGCCGGGCTCGATGTCGAAGCGCTCGCCGAGCCGGGTCTGGACGTACGAGAGCATCCAGTACGCGAGGAACTGGAAGACGGTGTTCCCCCGCAGGAGGTCGCCCGCGTCGAGGTCGTCCGGGGTCTCGCCCTGGAGCTGGCGGTAGCGGCCCTCGTCGAGCTCGACGGCGACGACGTCGGGGCGCTCGCGCTCGATCGCCGCCTCGACCTCGTCGACGGAGCGCTCGGAGACGTGGGCGGTGCCGACGACCGTCACGGAGCCGGTCGAGTCGCCGCCGTCGCCGACGGACCCGCCGTCCCCGTCTGGACCGAGCGCGGCCGAGGGGTCGCTCGCCGTCGGGGGCGCGGACGCGCCGTCGGGGCCCCCTGGCGTCTCTGTCATTGGCGGGACGTACCCTCTCGCCGCGTTTAGGGTTTGTGAGTCGGTAGCGGGCGGCCGGGGTCGTCGCCGATCCAACAAATTTGTATCCTCACGGCGCGAATCGGCGGTCATGTCGCGGCTGTTGCCCTCCCTGCCCGACGCGACTCCCGAGGACCGGGAGCCGCGGGTCGTGGGCGTCGACGACGAGGACGCGGACGACCTCATCGCCGCGCTCGGATCAGAGACGGCCCGCGAGATCCTCACCCACCTCCACGACGAGCCGGCGACGAAGTCGGAGCTCGCGGCCGAGGTCGACACGTCGCTCCAGAACGTGCAGTACCACCTCTCGAAGCTCGACGGCGCCGACCTCGTCGACGTCGTCGACACCACCTACTCCGAGAAGGGCCGCGAGATGGACGTGTACGCCGCCGCGGACGAGCCCCTCGTGCTGTTCGCCGGCGGCGAGGAGGAGTCGACCGGGATCAAGAGCGCGCTGACGCGGCTGCTCGGCGGGTACGCGCTCATCGCGCTCGCTGCCGTCGTCGCGCAGCGCCTCCTCGCGGTCGCGGGCCCGACGGCCCGCGTGACGACCACGACCGGGAGCGGGGGAGACGACGCGGGCGTCACCGCCGAGCAGGCCGGCGGCGACGGCGGAGGGGCCGACGCCGACGCGGGCGGCGGCGAGGCCATCGACGGAACGGTCGAGTACGTCGTCGACCCACTGGCCGAGTACGCCGTCTCCGCGCTCGAACCCGGCGTCGTCTTCTTCCTCGGTGCGGCGCTCGTGTTCACGCTCGCGTGGGCGTACTGGTACCGGGTCGCCGAGGCGTAGGCGCCGGACCGCCGAGGCCCGAGCGACCGGACGAGCGGGGAGTGAGCGACCGGACCGCCAAGACGCGAGCGGACGCCCCGCGCGCTCGCCGGCGGCCCCCGTGGGACAGCTATTCATGCCGCCGCCACCACGGTCCGGTATGGAACACGAAGCCGAGGTTGTCGGGGTCGGAGCGGGCTCCGCGCCGGGCGGCGACGTGCCGGCGGTCATCCTCTCGGTCCGAGACGAGTACGTCCCGATCTTCGTCAGCGCCGACCAGGCGCAGTCGATCGGGATGGCGTTAGAGGGCGAGCCGTTCGACCGGCCGCTGACGCACGACCTGCTCGTCGATATCCTCACCGAGTTCGGCGGGGCGATCGACCGCGTCCGGATCGACGACCTCCGCGACGGCACCTTCTACGCGAAGGTCGACGCGGAGCGCTACGAGGACGGCGAGCCGGAGCGGTTCGTCTTCGACGCGCGCCCCTCCGACGCGCTCGCGCTCGCCGTGCGGATCGACTGCCCCATCGTCGTCTCCGACGAGGTGGTCGACGAGGCCGGCCGTTCCCCCGACTCCGTTCACTTCGACGACGGGCCGCCGGAGGGGTCCTGACGCCGCGACGAACGCCGTTCCCGAGAGCCGGAGGTTCAAGTCGCCCGCCCGTCCACCCTCCGGTATGGACGAGACGGCGACCGTCGCGGAGTCGTACACCGAGATGACCGAGATGCTGCTGCCGAACGACACGAACAACCTCGGCCGGGCGCTCGGGGGCGCGGTCCTCCACTGGATGGACATCTGCGGCGCCATCGCCGGGATGCGCTTCGCGAACCGGCAGGTGGTCACCGCCTCGATGGACCACGTCGACTTCATCGCGCCCATCGAGATGGGAGAGGTCGCCGTCATCGAGGGGTACGTGTTCAACGTCGGCCGCACGAGCCTCGACGTGAAGGTCGACGTGCGCGCGGAGAACCCCCGGACCGACGAGGAGCGTCGCACGACGACCTCCTACTTCACGTTCGTCGCGCTCGACGACGAGGGCGCCCCGGCGGGCGTCCCGGATCTAACTTGTCCGACGCCGGAGGAGGAGGCGCTCCGCGAGGAGGCGATCGACGGCCGGCGCGAACAGCTCACCGACATCGTCGACCGGTACGATCTGTAAACGGGGCTCGGTGCGACCGCTACTCGCCGGCGACCACGTCGACTCGCGCGTCGCTCTCGGCGTAATCGGTCGGGTCCTCGCTTTCAGCTATCGCGCCGGAGTTGCCCGATTCGACCGCCGCCTCGTGCGCCGCCCTGACCCGCGCGGCGAAGGGGTCGAGCGACTCCCCCTCGTCGCCGGCGGCGAGGTGGCTCTCGCAGCCGCAGTCCGACGCGCCGAACCCGTCGACCGGCCCCGCCGGGAGTCGCTCGGCGACCGCGCACTCGACGTCGACGCCGACGCTCCGGACGACGCGGTCGATCCGGGCGTCCGGGTGCCCGAGCAGGTGGTCGACGTGCCAGTGGCGGACGTCGTGCTCGCCGCGCGCGGTCCGGCGGTGGCGGTCGACGCGCGAGAACCCGCCCGCGCCGAGCGCGCTCCCGGTGTACGCGTAGACGCCGGCGTCGAAGCGGTGTTCGCCGAGCGCGCCGACCTCGATCTCGGCGGGGGCGGCGAGGTCGATCAGGAGGGAGTAGGTACCGCCCCCGGCCCCGCTCACGACAGCGCCTCCGGCGGGTCGCTCGCGGCCGGGCGCAGGTCGTCGACGAGGTCGCGCGCGGCGTCGGTCAGCCGGTACTCCTCGTGGACGTCGTCGGGGTCGCGGTCGCGGCCCGACAGGGTCCCGACCACGTCGGCGATCCGGTCGTAGTTGTCGCGGACGAGCCCGCCGACGATCCCCGGAGTACCCGCGCGGTCGGCGAGCTCTTCGGCGGCCGACCGGCCGGCGTACACCCGGCGCTCGCCGGGGTCGACGAGCACCATCGCGAACGGGCGTGAGCCGAACTGCGCGTCGAGGAACGGACCGACCGGATCGGCCTCCCACGGCACCGCGACGACGCCGTCCAGCCGGCGGAGCGCGAGCGCCGCCACCGAGCAGTACGGACAGTCGCCATCGAAGATCAGCACCGGCGCGTCCGAGTCGTGGCTCATGGATCGTCGTACGTGCCGCGGCGGCTTAAGCGACCGGCCGCCGGTGAAAACCGAGGTCGGGAGTCGTTGCCGCGGCTCAGTGCGAGTGGCCGAGCGCGTCCTCCAGCGACTGCCCGAACCGCTCCTCGAACAGCTCCGCGGCCGTCTCGTTCATCTCCGCGATGTCCTCCGGCACGTCGCCCTCGCTGTGGTGGACGATGACGTGCGCCTGCTGGGCCATCGCCTGCACCACGACGTCGCTGACGACGCGGGTGCCCTGCTCGCCCTGCTCGCTGAGCACGTCGACGAGGCCGGCGGGCAGTTCGAACGACTCCTCGTCACCGTCGGGACCGGTGATCGTGTAGGTTTCCGTCTCTCCCATACGCCTCACTCGCGGTCGGGACATAAGGGTCTGTGGAAACCGCGCGCCGCGGACGCACACGCGGGCCGATCCGGAGCGCCGTCCTTCCCGATTCGGGCTACCCGTGCGCTGAGATCGCCGTCACCGAGAAGCCCGAGAGTGCGATGCTCGCGAGGTACACCGCGATCGCGGTCACGACGATCGAGCCGCCGGAGGGGAGGCCGAGCCCGATCGAGACGGCGAAGCCGCCGAGCACGGAGAGCTGGCCGAAGATCACGCCGAGGTACGTCGTCTCGCGGAAGCTCCGCGCGACCTGCGAGGCGGCCGCGACGGGGACGACGAGCATCGCGGCGACGAGGATGACGCCGAGCACCTGCATCGCGCCGACGACGACGACCGCGGTCAACACCACGAGCAGCGTGTTGTAACCGGTGACGTTGAGCTGGGCGACCCGCGCCGCCTGCTCGTCGAAGGTGATGAAGAGGAGCTGTTTGTAGGTGAGCGCGACGCCGGCGACGACGAGCAGCGAGAGGGCGCCCATCAGCCGCGCGCCCTCGGCCGTGACGACCGCGAGGTTCCCGAACAGGTACCCCTCGATGTTGATGGCGGTCAGCCCGCGCCCGTAGCTCACGATCAGGGTGCCGACCGCGAAGCTCCCGCTGAGCATGATCGCGATGGGGACGTCGCCGTAGGCGTCGGTGCGCTCGGTGAGCCACTGGACGGCGAGCGCCCCCGCGATCGCGACGGCGAGCGCGACGAGCAGGAGCGAACTCTCCCACCCGGTCGACGCGTTGACGAGGATCCCGATCGCGACTCCCGCGAACGCCGTGTGCGCGAGCGTCTCGCCGATCAGCGCCATCTCCCGGTGGACGAGGAACGAGCCGACGAGCGGGGCGACGACGCCGACGAGCACCCCGACCGCCATCGACTGCCACATGATCGGGTGCCGGAACACGTTCGTGCCGAAGGCGGCGTCCATCCCCCGGCCGAGCGCGCGGAACCCCGCGTACAGGTCGCTCGCGACCGGGAGGTCCTGCGTCCAGTAGAGGAGGAGAAATCCGAGCATGCCGACCGCGACGACCCCCGTGAGCCCGAGCGCGACGAGTTCGGCCGTCCGGCGGAGCCCGCGGTCGGGAGTCGCGGCCGCGTTTCGGCTCGATTCTCCTTCCCTCTCGCCGTCAGTCGCCGTGCTCCCGCCCATCAGTGGTGGTGGTGAACGACCTGTCCGGTCGCGCCGTACGCCTCGGAGAGCGCGTCGCTCTCGACGAACGACTCGGTGTCGCCGTGGTGGTACAGCTCGGTGTTGATACAGGCGATGCGGTTCGCGCGGTCGGTGACGACGCCGATGTCGTGCTCGATGAGGATGATGGTAATCCCGTCGTCGTTCAGTTCGTCCAAGAGGGCGTAGAACGCGTCGCGCGACTCGGCGTCGACCCCTACGGTCGGCTCGTCGAGCGCGAGGAGGTCGGCGTCGCTCGCCAAGGCCCGGGCGATGTACGCGCGCTGCTTCTGGCCGCCCGACAGCTCGGTGACGAGCCGGTCGGCGAGGTCACCGATTCCGACCGTCTCGATGGCGTCGACGACGGCGCCGCGGTCGGCCTCGGAGAGCCGCCCCCGGCCGGCGTGCGCGAAGCGGCCCATGGTGACGCACTCGCGGACCGTGACGGGCATCGCCCCGCCGCGGCTCGTCGCCTGCTGGGAGACGTAGCCGATCCGCCCGCCGTCGTCGAACTCGTCGACGGGGCGGCCGAACAGCTCGACCGAGCCCGCGTCGGGCTCGTGAAGCCCGAGCATGAGGTGGAGCAGGGTCGTCTTCCCGGACCCGTTCGGGCCGACGAGCCCGAGGAAGTCGCCCGCTTCGACCGTCAGAGAGACGTCGCTCTCGGCGACGGTGTCGCCGTAGGCGAACGTCACGCCGTCGAGGTTGACGATGTCTGTCACTGCGTGTCCCCCCTCTGGGTCGGCCGAACGTTTAGCCCTTTTACTCCGCGCTCGGGCCGGGGGCCGTCACCGCCGGCGGGACGGTCGAGACGCCGGCTCACTGCGCCCCGAACGCCCGCTCGAAAGCGGGGACGTTGATCTCAGTCATCTGTTCGAGGTAGCCGTAGCCGGCCTCGTTCCACTCCTCTGTCGTCCCGCCGGCCGGGCTGACGGGCACCGTCGCCGTCGCGTCGCTGTTCTCGACGATCGTCTCGGCGAGCCGCGGCGACTCGAAGCGGTCGTAGAGGACCGCGTCGATCCCCTCGGCGTTCACGATCTCGATGGTGTCGGCGATCTGGCTCTGGCTCGGCTCGTTCTGCGGCGAGACGCCGACCGGCGAGTGGAGCCGGAACCCGTAGCGCGCCTCCAGGTACTGGAAGGAGTTGTGGCCCGCGATGACCGCCACGTCGCGCTCGGCGCGCTCGGCGATCGACTCGAAGGCGGTGTCGACCGCGTCGAGCTCCGCGGCGTACGCGGCCGCGTTGTCGGCGTAGGCCTCGGCGTTCTCGGGGTCCGCCTCGCCGAGGCCCGTCGCGACGGTCTCGACCATCCGCGCCGCGAGCACCGGGTCGACCCAGACGTGGGGGTCGTGTTGGCGGTCGTCGTGGCCGCCCTCTTCCCCTTCGTGGTTCTCCCCATCCCCGTCGTGTCCGTCCTCCTCCCCTTCGCCCTCGTGCGAGTGGTCCCACGCGAGCAGGTCGCCCTCGACGTCGGCGAGCGCGTCGACGACCGCGACGGAGTCGTAGTCGGCCTCGAGCGTCGCGGCGAGGTCCTGCGCCCACGCGAACTCGGGGCTGTCGAGGTAGACGAAGGCGTCCGTCGAGGCGACGTCCGCGGCGAGGGTCCCGTCCGGCGTCCAGCCGTGACCGAGGCGGCCGACCTCGACGGGGCTCTCGAAGCTCGCGCGGTCGCCGACGACCTCGTTGGCCCAGTCGTTGAGGGTGAAGAAGGCGGCGTACCCGCCGTCGAACCCCTCGGAATCGCCGGAGCCGCCGCCCGCGGCGCCCGAACAGCCGGCGAGCGAGGTCGACGCGCCGGCCGCCAGCAGGCCCGCCCCGCCACGCAACACCGACCGACGTGAGTGAGTCATACCCGACTCTATCGCCTGTTAATAGAAAAGAGTTGTTACTTCACAACTCGGATTTAATAACTGAGGCCGAGGAGAGCGGGGTCGATTACTAACCGCGGACGTCGTCGACCGGCGGGATCGGCGACCGGGACCGCCGTCCCGCTCACTCGGTGAGGTCGACGGTCGTGGCCTCCGCCAGCGACGCGAGCCGGTCGGGGTCGATCGCGAACACGGCGCTCGGCGTCCCCGCCGCGCCGTAGACGGTGTCGTAGCCGGCGAGCGTCGGGTCGAAGACGGTCGGGAGCGCGGCGTCGTGACACAGCGGGGGCACGCCGCCGATGCTCCAGCCAACGGTCTCGCGGACGCGCGCCGGGTCCGCCATCGCGGCGTCGGCCGCGCCGAAGTTGGCCGCGACCGCGTCGAGGTTGAGCCGGTTCGCGCCGCTGGTGATCGCGGCGACCAGGCGGTCGGCGTCGTCGTCCCCTTCGGCGTCGCCGTCGGCCTCGGCGTCGCCGCCCGAGAGCGACACCACGATCGTGGAGGCGATCGCCGCGGTGTCGCAGCCGACGGCGTCGGCCGCCGCGGCCGCCGTCTCCGTGCCGGCGTCGAACTCCAGGACTTCGAGGTCAGCGCCGTATCGGTCCCGCGCCCGTGCCGCGAACTCCGCCGCGCGCTCGTGCATGGAGGAAGGAGGCTCGCGGCGGGGTATGAAGCTCTCGGCCGCGGCACGTATGGCGACCCGTCAGAAGGAAGCCGGGAGCGCGACGAGTCCGGCGTCGACCGCGACGTGCACGTCCTACCGCGTCCGCAGCTCGTCCTTGTCCTTGATGACGCGGGCGTCGCCCTCGCCGGAGGTGATCTCGTTGACGAGGTCGTACAGGTCGTTCTGGAGGCCGGCCGGGAAGGTGAGCACGCCCACCCACGAGCCGTCGTTCTGCCACTCCTCGCGCTCCAGATCGCCGAACTCGCGGATCTGCGCCTGTCCGGAGCCCGCGTAGTCCGCGGGGAGCTGGACCGCCATCGTCACCTCCTCGAACCGGATCGGGATGACGGGCCGGAGCGCCTCCAGCGCGTCGTCGACCTGGTTCTCGACCGGCTCCATCGGGTCGATCTGGAACCCCGCCTCCTCCAGCGCGCGTTCGATGCGCTCGGGCGGGTGCGGCGAGTCGTCCATCTGCGGGTTCACCGCGTTGCGCGTGATGGTGGTGACGAGCTGGTTGTGCTTCCGCTCCTGCATCTCCTCGCGCTGTTCGGCGGTGATCTGGATCTCCCCGCGCTCGACGACCTCGGGGATGATCTCCAGCGCGTCCGTCGTGCCGAACACGGTCTCTAAGTCCTCCTCCGCCGGCCGGTCGCCGCGCGAGGCGTTCTCGAACACGTCCTCCGCGGCGATCACGTCCTCCAGGTCGCCCTCGAACTCCCCGCGCTTCATCGCGAGCGCCGCGTCCGGGTCGATCAGCACCTCGAACCGTTCGCCGTGCGACTCCAGTCGGGCCGTCACGGCCTCGTCGAGCGATATCATACCTCCGGATACCACCCCCGTACTGAAAAAGCCTCCCGCGCGGGGTCCGCGCCGTCGTCTCCCGGATCAGCCGCCCGCCTCGGGCCGTTCGTCCGCCCAGTCGTCGCGACAGGTCTGCGAGCAGAAGTGTCGGTGTTCGACGTCGACGCCGTCGACCCACGTGACGGTTCGACGGCCGACGCCCAGCGCCGGCTCCCCACAGGTCGCACAGCGCGGCGCGGACTCCTCGTCGACGTCCTCCTCGAGGTCGGAAGTCGGGTCTACCATACCCGTCCCTACACCCCCGGACACTTGAACCTGCGAGGGGCGGCAGTTCTGGCCGGGCGATCGGGAGGGATCGCCGCGGTGTCGGCTATCGCCCGACCGGCCGGTCGCCGCGGCGGCGGCGTCCCCCGCTCGACGGCGACCGCCGCTCCGAGGGGTGTTCGACCGCGATCTCCGCGTCGGGCGCGGGGTCGGAGAGGATCCGCTCGCGGCCGTCCGGCCACCGAACGACGACCCGCCGCGGCGCCGCCCCGCCGAGCCCGAAGTGCGCGACCGGCTCGGTCTGACAGAGGCAGCCGCCGCCGGCGTCGACGGTGCGGCGCTGGATCCCGGCGGTCGTCTCCAGCCTGACGACGGCGCCGCGGGCGGGGGCCCCGTGGCGAGTCGTCGGCCGGACGCGGAGCCACCCGGCGTCGGCGGCGTCCGGGACGTCGTAGACCGCGACCGGCTGGGCGGCGACCTCGCCGTGGACGACGAGGAGTTCCAAGACGCCGTCGCCGTCGAGGTCGGCCGCCACCGCGCCCGTGCCGAAGCCGTCCGGCTCGGCGGCGGGACCGGGGTCGACGGGCTCCCAGCGGGAGGCGTCCTCGCCCGCGTCCGACCCGTCCCCGCCGACCCGCTCGTAGAGCCGGTTCGGCTCGCCCGAGACGTTGTAGAACAGCTCCTCGCGGCCGTCGTTGTCGAAGTCGGCCGCGACGACGGTCCGGACGCGGTCGGGCTCGCTGAGGGCCGGGGACGCGACGTCCTCGAATCCGCCGCCCGAGCCGCGACGGAGGAGGCGGTTCGGCCCGTCCTCGTTGCCGACGGCGAACGCGAACCGCCCGCCCTCGTCGACGAGGGCCGCCCCCCGAGTGTCGCCCGCGGGGTCGGACAGCGAACCGCCGCCGGTCGGGTCGTAATGACCGTTCTCGTTCCGGAACAGGCGGTTCGGACCGCGTTCGACGCCGGCGAACAGGTCGCCGGCCCCGGAGCAGTGCGGGACCGCGAGCAGGGACCGGCAGCCGCCGTCGACCTCCAGCCCGACGGCGTCCGCCATGTCGGTGACCTCGCCGTCGTCGCCCAGCTCGTAGAAGGCGAGCGGCGCGGCGTACCCGGAGACTGCGACGCCGTATCTGCCGGTCCCCAGCCTGTCGAGCGCGGCGACGGACCGGCCGGCGCGCACGTCGAAGCGGTCCGCGTTGACGTCGAGCGCGAACACGTCGGTCCAGCGGTAGCCGTCCGATTCGAGCCGGCTCAAGAGGAGGTCCGGGTCGCCGCCGCCGTCGACGCCTTTGGTGCAGTTGTGGACGTACACCTCCTCGCAGCCGTCGGCGTCGAGGTCGGCCGCGCAGACGCCCATCCCGTGGCGGGTCCCGTCGGCGACGATGCCGCAGGCCGTGTCGACGAGGCGGTCGCCGTCGCGGGCGTAGAGCCGGTTCGGCTCGCCGTAGCCGGCGACGAAGACGAGCGGTCCGTCCCGTCCCGGCGTCACCGCGACGCCGTACCCGCGGATCGGGTCGTCGTCGCCGACGAGGTCGGACCGCTCGGTGAACATGGTCGCCCGTCACCGCTCGGGGAATATGAACTCATGGGTTGGATTCGGGCCGAGAGATCTAAATACGACGCCGGGGTCCGACCGCGGAGTTCGCCCGACTCCGCGGAGCCGGTTACGGATCTCGCTCGGCGTAACGGGTCCCGTCAGAGGTTCCGCTCGATATACCGGTTCATCGCGCGGACGCGCGCCGCGTCGAACGTCCACGTCCCGCGCCAGACCCGCGGCTCGGCCTCGACGGCGAGGAGCCCGACGCCGCCCTCGACGCCGCGCCCGAGGTCCGTTCCCGTGTCGTCCCCGACCGAGTGCGGCCCCTCGGGCGGTCGGTACACGACGAACCAACTGTTGGTGAAATCGGGACCGTCGCCGCCGTGGACGACCGCGTCGAGCCCGCGCGGCAGGTCGTCGGGCACGCCGTACAGGTGGGTGTCGACGCCGGCGTCGGCCACGCTCTCGTACACCCGCCGCGTCCCGACCTCGTCGTCTATCCGCGAGAGGCGCTGGAACGACGACCGCAGCGTCCCGTCGCCGGCCATCCACGCGACGCGCTCGATGAACCGGGAAACGGTGATGAGGAGGAGCTTCTGTCGGTTGGACTCCGGGTACCCGCGGAGGGTGAACGTCGTGTCGTCGAGCCCGCGTATCACCGACGGCAGGTCGACGTCCTCCAGCGTTCGGGTGCCGGTGACGTACAGGTCTGAGTTCACGAACAGCACGGCGTCGCCGAGCTCGCCGAGCGTCGAGCCGGCGACGACCTCGTCGCCCTCGACGAGCAGCGCGAGGTTCTCCACCGCCTCGGGGTCGTCGCCGTCGAACGGGACCGCGTCGTTCCGCCGGAGCGCGTCGACGTCGATCACCGGCCCCTCGCCCGCGTCCGCCGAGCGCATCGTCAGCCGCTCGGCGGAGAGGCCGGCCCCGCCGGCGACGTCGGCGACCCCGCCCGACCGGGACCCGGCGAGATCGGAACGCGCGCCGGCGCGGCCGGACCCGGTGCCGCCGTCGCCGGCGAGGCTCCCGTCGGTCACGTCTACCGCGCCCTCGCCGAACGTGTCGGCGAGCATGTTGAGGACGGGGTCGGGGTCGGTGCGGTTGACGACCACGATGGATCGCTCGACGCCGTCGAATCGATCGAGGAGCTGTGCGAGGGTCACGTACCCCGACTGCGGAACTCCGACGAATAAGCGTTCGTCCGTGATTATCCGATCTGAAAAACGGAGCGGCGTCACGTCAACGGGTTTCGAGTCGTTTCGGATCGCCTCGGACGATCGGCGCTCGATGCGCCGACCCGTCAGGCGCCGACGGTCTCGTCGAGCAGCTGGAGCGGGTGTTTGATCTCGTACCCGGTGCCGTGTTCCATCTGCATCGCGCAGGTGGGGCACTCGGTCATCCCCACGTCGCCCTCGGCGTCCTCCATGTGCTCGAACATCTCCTCGCCGATCTTCATCGACTTCTCGTACTTCTCCTCCTTCCAGCCGTAGGTCCCCGAGATGCCGGAACAGGAGTCGCCGACGTCCTCCATCGTCACGCCGTCGACGTCGCGGAACGTCTCGACGGCCTGCCGGGAGAGGCCCTGGTTGCGGGCGTGACACGGCGCGTGGTAGGCGAACGCCCGATCGTCGGCGAGCTCCGTGCCCGCGAGCTCGCCCTCCAGGTCCTCGTTGATCCGGAGGTACTCCAGCGCCTCGTAGGTGTGCTCGGAGACGTCCTCGATCCCGTGGATGTCGAACAGCTCGGGGTACTCCTGGCGGAGCGACATCGAGCAGGAGGTACAGGAGGCGATCACGTCGGCCCCCTCGCCGATGGCCTCGATCAGGCTCTCGACGTTCGTCTCCGCGTGGCGGCGGGCGTCCTTCAGCATCCCGTTCGCGAACATCGGGGTGCCGGAGCACTTCTGGGGGGGTACCATCACCTCGTAGCCGAAGTGCTCGTAGACGGAGACCATCGCCTTGCCGACCTCGGGGGTGTTGTAGTTGGAGTAGCAGCCGTGGAAGTACGCGACCCGCTTGTCCGGGTTCTCCACCTGCGCGCCGCCCCGAGCCTTCCACCACTCGCGGAACGTCTCCGTGGCGAACTCGGGGAAGTCGCGCTCCTTCGGAATTCCCAGGGTCTTCTCCATCGCCCAGCGGACCGGCCCGAAGTTCATCACGAACGAGGAGGTGCGCGGGAAGACGCTGGCCAGCCGCGCCGAGGTGCGGTAGTTCGCTAAGATCCGGTTGCGGACGTACTCCAGCGACAGCTTCTCCATCTGCTCTTCGACGAACTGCCCGCGCGCCTCGTTGTGCATCTGCGAGAGCGGCACGGAGGAGGGGCAGGCGTCGTCACAGCGCATGCAGTTCGAACAGGAGGTGATCGACTCGTCGATGTCGTGGTCGTCCTTGCGCTTGAGCCGCCACTGCTCCGGGCCCTGGAACTTCGGCCCCGGGAACTCGTCGTCGACCTCGGCGACCGGACAGGAGGTGTCACAGCTGGTGCACTTGTAACAGGAGTCGGCCCCCTCGCGGAGGTCGAGGTCGCCGCCGGGGAACACGTCGACCGGATCGTACGCGTCGGGGTCGAGGTCGGTCGACTCGGAGCCGCCGGTCGCGCTCTCGACGCCGCCGTCGGTGGCCGCGCGGTCGCTCGCGCCGCGAGCGTCGCCGGCCTCTCCCTCGGGCACCTCCCCCTCGTCGGGGACGAATATCGACGGCTGCTCGTCGCGACCGGCCTCCGGGACCCCGGGGCTGGGCGTTCCCCACCCCTCGGGCCCGTCGTCGCGCTCTTCCCCCGTTCCGTCCGCCTCGTCCGTGTCGTCCGCTGTATCTCGTGTCATTGGGTCGCCTCCGTCGCCGCCTGCCGCCCGGCCACGAGGCCGGTCGCGAGCGACACCCCGCTCGCGGACTTCTCTCGCGCCACGTCGGCGCCGCCGACGACCCCGCCGGCCGCGAAGACGTTCGCGTACTGTGCCTCCCCGTCGCCGTCGAGCGGACGCCCGCGCTCGTCGGGGCGCACGCCGAACCGCGCGTACGGCTGGTCGCCGAACGCGTCGTCGACGAACCACTCGTAGCGGTCCGCCGGCTGCTCGACGCGCAGGTCGAAGACGGGCTCGCGGACGCCCTCGCGGTCCGAGTCGAGGCCCTTGCCGACGAGCCCGCCCGTCGCCAGCACGAACGCGTCGGCGCCGTACGGCGTCTCGCGCCCCTTGCGGTTGACGGCGACGGTCTCGACCCGACCGTCGGCCTCGGTCTCGATCCCGACGACGGGGTTCCCCGTCTCGAACCGGACGCCCTCGGCGTCCAGCGCGTCGAACAGCCGATCCTCTAATCGGAGCCCGGGGAGGCTCGGCGGCCCCGTCGGGATCTCGAAGACGTCGGCGCCGAGCCGGTCCGCGAGTTCGGCGCGCACCTCGTCGCCCTCGTCGTCGCCGAGGAACGCCGGGAAGCCGACGCGCTCGACGCGGTCGACGCCGCCCGCCTCGTCGACCACGTCGTGGAGGTGCGGGGCGACGGCCTTCGCCAGCGCCTCGCGGGCGGGGACGCCGTCGATCGCCTCGTCGTGGTCGAGCGCCTTCGCGAGCCGAGTTATCTTCGCGTCGGCCCGGAACGCCTCCGCGAACTCGACCTCCGCGCCGGCGGCATCGAACGGGACGCCGGCGGCGTCCAGCCGGCCGGCGAACGCCCGCGCGTCGTACTCCGTCAGCGACCGGAAGCCGACGATGAGCGCGGGCCGGTCGTCGCTCGCGAGCCCCGCCTCCGCGGCCGCCGGGTAGCGCGCGGTCGGCTTCACGCTCCCGCCGAAGGTGGGGAGGAGGGCGTTGCGGTCGGTGTGGCCGCCGCGGTAGGCGTCGCCCGCGAGCTCGTCGAACAGGGCGAGCCCCTCCCGGAGCGCGTCGACGCCGACGATCCGGTAGGGGTGCGTCTCGGGGAGTCGCTCGATCCCCTCGAAGGGGTCGGCGAGCGGCCCCTCGGGGTCCGGCCACTCGTCGCGGTCGAGCTCGCGGCCCGCGGTCGGCGGCCCCTCGCGGAGCGGCGTCGCGGGCTCCGTCGCCGGGACGTAGCCGAGCGCGTCGATCAGCCCGGAGGCCTGCCGGAGCGTGCTCGACTTGTGGGAGACGAGCCGCACGTCGGCGCCCTCGCGCGAGGCCGCGATCGCCGCCGTGATCGCCGCCAGCCCGCCGCCGACGACGAGGACGTCGCTGTCTATCGCCATCAGCGGCCTCCGTCGGTGACCGCGTCGTCCGCTGCGCGGCCGCCGTCGGCCGCGGCGGTCCCGGTCTCGCCGCCGGTATCGGCGGCGTCCGGCGCCTCCGCCCCGCCGTCGAACGCGCCGAAGTCGACCTCACTATCGAGGTTCGCCGGGTCGCCGTCACGGTTCATCGTCGTCGCGTGCAGCAGGTGGTTCAGCATCGCCTGCGAGAGCTGCTCGCCCCACAGCGCGTGGCGCTGGCCCTTCCAGCGCTCCTGGTACAGCTCGTCTTCCGCGTCGCGGACGACGGGCTCCGGATACTCCTGTGCCAGCTCCGCGGCGATCCGGTGGGTGCAGAACCCGCCCTGACAGTTCCCCATCGAGGCGCGGGTCCGCAGGCGGACCGCGTTGAGATCGCTGCCCGCGTCGCCGATCGCGTCCTGGACCTCGGCACGCGTGACGCTCTCGCAGTTACAGACGATCGGGTTCGGGTCGTACTCGTCGAGCACGTCGTCGGCGCGGGAGCCGAGTCGCTGGCCCGAGCGGCGGGCGACCGGCGAGCGGAGTCCGAACTCGTCCATCAGCTCCGCCATCCGCGCCTCGCTCTCCGACCCGGGGAGCGGCGCCTCCGCGGTGTCGCAGGTCGCCTCGTGGCCGAGCGTCTCGCAGACGTGGTCGGAGATCGACTCGGCCATCATGCGGTAGGTGGTGAGCTTCCCGCCGACGATGGTCGTCATCCCGGGGAGGTCGTCGCGGTCGCCGTGGTCCAGGAGGAAGTAGTCGCGCGTGATGTCGGTCGGGTCCTCGGTGCCGGTCCCCGGCGGCTCGTAAAGGGGGCGGACGCCCCAGAACGACCGCAGCGTCCGGGCGTCCTTCAGCGCGGGCACGAGCTCGGAGAGCGTCTCGATCATCAGGTCGACCTCCCACTCCTCCTCGGGGTAATCCTCGGGGTCGTCGACCTCCTCGTCGGTCGTGCCGAGGATGCAGGCCGTCTCGTGGGGGACGACGATGTCGGCGTCGCCCTTCGGTCGGCATCGGTTGATGACGGTGTCGACCTGGCGGGTGTTCATCACCGTCATCACGCCCTTCGAGGGGCGGACCTCGACGTCGACGCCGGCCATCTCGCCGACGTTGCCGGCCCACGCGCCGGTCGCGTTGACGACGTGGCGCGCGCGGATCTCCTCGGTCGCGCCGGGGTCGCGGTGGACCCGCTTGCCCGGCCCGGTCTCGTGTTCGATCTCGACGCCGACGACCTCGCCGTCCTCGACGAGCACGTCCGTCACCGGGGCGTGCGTCTCGATCCGCGCGCCGTGCTCGCGGGCGTCGGCCGCGTTGGAGACGCAGAGCCGGAAGGGGTCGACCGCGCCGTCCGGGAGCGCGATCGCCTTCTCGACGTCGCGCGCGAGGTACGGCTCGCGGCGGCGGGCCTCCTCGCCGTCGAGCACCTCGACCGGGATGTCGCACGCCCGGCACCCCTCCAGCTTCTCCTGGAAGTACTCCTCGGAGTCCTCGGGGCGCTTGACGAACATCCCGCCCGTCTCCTCGACGCAGTGGGCGGCGATGTCGCGGAGTACCCGGTTCTCCTCGATACACTCCTTCGCGCTCTTCTGGTCGGAGACCGCGTACCGGCCCCCGCTATGGAGGAGCCCGTGCATCCGTCCCGTCGTGCCGTGCGTCAGGTTCCCCTTCTCGACGAGTACCGCGTCGAGCCCCCGTCGCGCGAGGTCCCTGACGACGCCGCAGCCGGTCGACCCGCCCCCGACGACCACGACGTCCACCTGTTGGTCCATATCCGGCCGCTCGGACTCCGTGCACTTTACTTTACCCCCTCCCCGGTGGTTTGCATAACTATCAGGGACGTTCAACTGGTGTAAGCGTTGGTTGGAGCAATTTGTTTATATATCCCCTTTTTCAATCGCGCTGAGAAGCGGATTTTAAGGGTTAGATTATTATGGTAGTACATTATGTTCACGAACGGCGTGGTAGCTTCCGTGAAGATATACCGCGGTGACGACGATGGTGCCCCCCGAACTCGGGCCGTGCGGCCGGCGCGCGGGCCGGACGCGGTCTCTCGGGCAGGGTCGCCTCGCGGAACCGACTCCCGGTCCGGCCGGGAGCCGTCTCGTCCGGGGGGCGCCCGAGACGGGATCGGCGTCGTCGACGCGTGCGGACCAGCGCCACAGGAGGGATCCAAAACATGACACAGTACGTCGGTGCGATAGACCAAGGGACGACCGGCACCCGGTTCATGGTGTTCGACCACGAGGGCCAGGTCGTCGCGAACGCTTACGAACAGCACGAACAGATTTACCCGAACCCCGGATGGGTCGAGCACGACCCGATCGAGATCTGGGAGAACACCCAACAGGTCGTCCTCGACGGCCTCGCGGACGCGGGGCTGGACGCGGATCAGCTCGACGCGATCGGGATCACCAACCAGCGCGAGACGACGATCGTCTGGGACAAAGACTCCGGCAAGCCGGTCCACAACGCCCTCGTGTGGCAGGACCGGCGGACGACGGACCGCGTCGAGGAGATCCAGGAAGCGGGCAAGGTCGAGGAGATCCGCGAGAAGACCGGTCTGGAGTGTGACGCGTACTTCTCCGCGACCAAGACCGAGTGGATCCTCGACAACGCCGAGCCGCTCAAGATGTCGGCCTCCCGCGGTCGAGACCTCCGCGACCGGGCCCGTGACGGCGAACTCCTCATGGGCACGATCGACTCGTGGCTCATCTACAACCTGACGGGCAACCACATCACGGACGTCACGAACGCCTCCCGGACGATGCTGTACAACATCCGGGAGATGGAGTGGGACGACGAACTCCTAGACGAGTTCGACGTACCGAAGGAGATGGTCCCCGAGGTACGCCCCTCGTCCGACGAGGACTACTACGGCCACACGGACGCCGACGGCTTCCTCGGCGAGGAGGTCCCGGTCGCCGGCGCCTTGGGCGACCAGCAGGCCGCGCTGTTCGGCCAGACCTGCTTCGACGAGGGCGACGCGAAGAACACGTACGGCACCGGCTCGTTCTACCTGATGAACACGGGCAACGAGGCGGTCAAATCCGACCACGGACTGCTGACGACCGTCGGGTTCCAGATGTCCGGCGAGCCCGTCCAGTACGCGCTGGAGGGCTCGATCTTCATCACCGGCGCCGCCATCGAGTGGCTGGAGGACGTCGACCTCATCAACAACGCCGCACAGACGGCCGAGCTGGCTCGGTCGGTCGACTCGACCGACGGCGTCTACATGGTCCCGGCGTTCACGGGGCTCGGCGCCCCGCACTGGGACGGCCGCGCCCGCGGGACCATCGTCGGGATGACCCGCGGGACGAGCAAGGAGCACATCGTTCGGGCGACGCTCGAATCGATCGCTTATCAGACCCGCGACATTGCCGAGGCCATGGAGGCCGACTCCGGCGTGGAGACGACGACGCTCCGCGTCGACGGCGGCGCGGTCAAGAACAACTTCCTCTGTCAGCTCCAGTCGGACATCATCCAGACGGACATCGCGCGACCGGAGGTCGACGAGACCACCGCGCTCGGCTCGGCGTACGCTGCCGGGCTCGCCGTCGGCTACTGGGACAACGTCGACGAGCTGCGCGACAACTGGCAGGTCGACCGCGAGTTCAGCCCCGAGAAGGAGCAGGCGGAGGTCGACAAGCTGTACAGCCGTTGGGACGACGCGGTCGAGCGCTCGAAAGACTGGGCGCAGGACGACGAGGAGGACGAGTAGATGAGCGTCGAACTGGTTCCGGAGCTGGCCGTCGCGGCCGACGCCGTGCTGCAAGTCGGGTACGAGCCCGGCGCGCCGACCGACGTGGTACAGAGCCTCACCAATCCGGGGATCCTCCTCGGCGCGCTCGCCGGGGGCGCGTTCGGGGCGGCGCTCGGCGCGCTGCCGGCGTTCATCTTCACCGGCTTCCTCGTGATCGGCGGGTCGCTCGGCGGCGGCGGCTTCGGCGTCGACGTCGGCTTCGGGCCGGTGTTCGGTCCGCACATCTCCTTCGCGGGCGGTGTCGCGGCCGCCGGGTACGCGGCGAACAAGGGATACATGGAGTCCGGCTTCGACTACCACAACGCGAAGGACATCGGTTTCGCGCTCGGGAGTAAACCGGACATCCTCGCCGTCGGCGCCGTCTTCGGCGTCTTCGGCGTCCTCATCGAACAGCTCTCTCGCCAACTCGCCCTGCCGGTCGACCCGATCCCGGTTAGCATCGTCATCAGCGCGCTCGTCGTCCGGGCCGTCTTCGGGTACAGCATCGTCGGCAAGGTGAGCGACAAGGCCAACGGCTACTTCGACATGGGGCCGTTCGAGCGCGAGGAGATGCGCGAGCCCGGCGAGGTCAAGGGCGACGGCGGGAAGAGCAGCGAGGACCGGCTCGCCGTCGAGCCGTGGCTGCCGAACATGTACAAGTGGTCGCACGTCGCCGCGATCGGATTCTTCACCGGTCTCGGTGCCGGCGTCATCACCTACAACATGATCAGCGGCGGGCACGGCCTTATCGCCGTCTTCGCGGGCTTCGGGATCAGCGCGGCGTCGCTGCTGTTCCTGAACCTCGGCGTCGACCGGATACCGGTCACCCACCACATGACGCTGGCGGGGGCGACGGCGTTCCTCTCGACGTGGGAGGGCGGGATCCTGATGCTCACCGACCTCTCGGCGGCCGACCTGACGGCGCCGCTCGCGTTCGGTGCCGCGCCGGCACTGCTGTTCGGCGCGGTCTTCGGGCTGTTCTCCGCCGTCGTCGGTGAGGCGTCTCAGCGCGTGTTCTACGCGCACTCCGACACGCACTTCGACCCGCCGGCGGCCGCCATCGTGGTCTGGACGCTGACGCTCGGACTGATGGTCATCGCCGGACTGCTCAACTGGGCCGTCTGGATCCCCGGCACGGGGATCTAACGCGTCCTCACTCTCGGCAGTATTTTATTATGGCACTTCGCTCATCCGCGGTCGGTCGGAATCGTCCGGGCAGCGACCAGTGTGAGACCGCCCGCGAGCGAGTGCGACCGTCAGTCGGGGAGCAGCATCGAGAGCGCCAGAAACGCGCCGACGGCGACCACCGGGGCGCCGACGGCTACCGCCGGTACCCCACCGCCGAGGTACCGGGCGGTCAGCGCGAGTCCCCCGGCCGCCGCAAGCGCGATGCCGATCGCCCCATGATGGTAGCTCCCGGCAGTCGGCTGCTCGGCGACCGTCGCCGAATCGCCCTCGACGAAGGCACGGGCGCCCCACCACACCGACGCGAATCGGACCCCGACTCCGACCGCGGCCGCGGGGATCGAGACGAACTCGATATCGCCGATGGTGAGCATGCCCGCCCCGAACGCGATCAGTGTCGCCAAGACGGCGGCCACTTTGCTTCGGTCGTCGACCGTGTGCAGCGTCTCCACGGCCGGATCGTTCGACATACCGAGCGTACCTCGCCGAATAGTCGTATAAGTTTCCATCGGGTGGGAACCGTTCGCTCGATGGCGACGACCGCGGGAGCGGTCGCCCGACCGTGGCGTGACGACCGCGGACCGAACGTGAGGTATTTAAACACCGCGGCGAGGATGACGTGGTATGTTGGATCGGTTGAGTTTCGGGCGGCGAGACCGACGGAACCTCCTCGTAGTGATGGCGGTCGTCGCGGTCGTGATGGCGGTCGCCTCAGAGGGAACGCTCGGCGTTCGTCTCACCGTCGGACTGATAACCGGCCTCATCAGCGGGGTCGTCTTCGTGATTTCGACGGTGCTCATCAACCGGTACAAGCCCGACCACTGGTGACCGGCGGCGGACGCCCGCCGACCCGAAGCCGGACGCCGCAGGGGTTCGCGACCGTTCCGAATCGCTCTCGGCCGATCACCGTGGAGGCCCAACCGTGAACATCGACGACCGGATCGAGCGCCGGCTGGGATACGACGCCGGCGCCGGCGTCCTCGTCGACCTCGACGCCGTCTCCCCCGTCTCGCACGTGGCGTCCCCGACCGGTCGGGGACCGGTGTTCGAGCGCCTGCTCGACGCGTTCAGCCCGGCGTTCTCCGGGTCGCTCCCGCCGAGCACCTACGTGCACGGGCCGAAGGGGAGCGGGAAGTCGGCCGTCGTCTCGGCCCTGTTCGATCGGCTCGCGTCCCACAGCGGTCCGCGGCGGGCCATCCAGACCACGACGCGGGCGGTCGAGCCGACCCTGCCGGGGTTCGTCTACGTCGACGCGCGGCGCGGCTCGACCCGGTTCCGGCTCTACCACGACGTCCTCTCGGAGATCGGCGACGACCCGGTCCCGGAGCACGGGATCGGCACCGACGAGCTCGCCGACGAGCTCCGTGACGCCGTCCGCACCGGGCCGGACGTGGTCGTCGCGGTCGACCATGTCAACGAGCCGGAGATGCCGGACGCGACGACCGTCGTCGACTGGCTCGCGGACCTCAGCGGGCACGTCGCGCCCGTCTGTCTCGGCCGGGACCCGCCCGACGCGATCGAGTGGGAGCCCGACGAGCGCGTCGCGTTCGAGCCGTACCGGAGACACGTGCTCGTCGAGTTGCTGACGAGCCGGTGTTCGACGGGGCTCGGCCGCGACGCGATCAGCCACGACCAGATCCGCGAGGTCGGCGAGTGGGCCGAGGGCGACGCCCACGACGCGCTCGCCGCGGTCACCGGCGCCGCGATCAGCGCGGAGCGGGCTGGGGCCTCGACGGTCCGGCCGGCCGACCTCGACGCGGGGATCGAGAACGTGCCGCGGCCCGGCGCGGCGCTCGGCCGCGTCCTCGCGCTCTCCGAGAGCCGCCGCCGGCTGCTGTACGAGCTCGTCAGCCTGCCGGACGAGGACCGCGAGTCGGTGAGCGCCGCGACCGAGACGATCGCCTCGCGGCCCGCCGTCGACCTCTCGGCCTCGACCGTGCGCCGGGTGCTCTACGAGCTCGCGGACGCGGGCCTGCTCGACCGGGTGACGGTCCGCCGGAGCGACGGGAAGGGCCGCCCGCCGAGCCGGCTCGTCCCGCGGTTCCCGACGCTCGTGTTTCGGGAGCTGTTCGACCGGCCGTCGTGGTCGGTCTGAGCCGCCCCGATCGACCAAGCCGCCGCGGTCGACGACCGCGGACGCCTCTCTTTATCACCGCTCGACCCCGCGCCGAGCCCGAGCGCAAGACAGTTGCGCCCGGCCGCCCCACCGCCGGTATGGTCCCGCCCCTCGCGCTGGACATCGACGGAACGCTGACGACGCCGACCGGCCGGATCGATCCCCGCGTCTTCGAACTGCTGCCCGACTGGGACGCGCCGGTCGTCCTCGCGACGGGGAAGGCGTTCCCGTTCCCGGTCGC
The DNA here is from genome assembly GCF_001261915.1 of Halorubrum sp. SD626R. GTDB lineage: Archaea > Halobacteriota > Halobacteria > Halobacteriales > Haloferacaceae > Halorubrum. The sequence continues at coordinate 21,413 of NZ_CVRT01000021.1, read as the reverse complement.
GCTGGCGCACTTCCTCGGCCGGCCCGAGACCGTGATCGCCGAGAACGGCGGGGTCGCGCACGTCGACGGCGAGACGGCGATCCTCGGCGACCCGGCGGCCCCCCGCGCCGTCGTCGAGGCGTTCGAGGCGCGCGGCGGGGAGATCGGCTGGGGCGACGGCGACACGGTGAACCGCTGGCGCGAGACGGAGGTGGCGCTGTCGCCCGACGCCGACGAGGCGCTGCTCCGCGAGGTCGCAGCGGCGGCCGAGGGGCGCGTCGAGGTCGTCGACACGGGCTACGCGTACCACGTCAAGTCGCCCGACGTGAGCAAGGGAACGGCCCTACAGCGCGTCGGCGACGCGCTCGACGTCGCCCCCGAGGCGTTCGTCGCCGTCGGCGACAGCGAGAACGACGCCTCGACGTTCGGCGTCGCCGGCGAGGCGTACGCGGTCGCCAACGCGGACGCGACCGCACGCGAGGCGGCCGACATTGTCCTCGACGAGGCGTACATGGACGGGACTGCCGGGGTGCTGGCCGACATGCGAGAGCGGGGCGAGTGAGGCTCCTCAACGGAGAGTTACTTATAAACACCGAGCGACGGCCACGTGAGATCTTATTAATAAACGGTGCCGTGGCGCGTGCCTCCGAGCGCCCACCGGGCGCGAGGAGCACGCGCGAGGGAGCCCGCGGCTGCCTGTGGCAGCCGCGGCGAGGCTGGGGAGGCGTGAGGCTGCGGCGCGGTTGCGGCCGGGTGGGACTCAAAGGGGCAGCCGGGAGGCGGGCCCAGGCGACGCGAGCACCGAAGGGAGCGAACGGAGTGAGCGACTGAGGAGCGCAGCGAGCGTGCGTCCGCCTCCCGGCTGGGGCTTTGGAGGTGTTCTCCGTCGATCCGCTAACAATCACATATAGCCGAGCGGTTGGGGATTTGAACGTGTTCACCGCGGACCCATCGGCAACAATTCATACTCGATCGACTGCAGACAACCAGACACTCACGCTTGCGTCACTCCACACGCTGTGAACGCTCACATACTAAACGCTCACGTCGTGAACAGCTCGGTGTCGTCGGGGACGGCGAACAGCCCCAGCCGGACGCCGGCGTCGAGCCAGCCGTAGCCGTACGAGTAGGACGCGAGCGCGTTCACCGGGTCGTCGTCCTCCCGGAAGTGCCGCCCGTCGTCGAGGTACGACTCCGCCATCTCGACGACGTCGGCCGCCGCCTCACCGAGGGGCGTGTCGGCCGGCGGCCGGGGCTCCGCGGCCGCCAGCGCGTCGGCGAGCATGCGCTCGTACCGGTCGGTCTTCTCCTCTAAGTCGGCGCTCATGCGCCCCGGTTCCCGCGAGCGGATGAAAAGGGCGTCGGGGCGCGGGCGGCGCGGCGGCCGGACGCGGGGGACGGCCGGGGTGACGGCTGGGGATTGCGGCCGGACGAGAGACCGGAACTCGGGACGCTCGACCGCAGGAGCGGACGCCCGCGAAGCCGGATTTATACTCGCTCCGTCCGCACTACCGGGCGATGCCCTCCGACGGATCGCCCGACACCGAGTCCGGCCCGTCGCGCCCCCTCGACCCGACCGGTCCCGGGGCCCTCGGGATCGTGGTCGCGACGAACCTCCTCCCGCTCGCCGGAGTGGTCGCGTTCGACTGGCGCGTCGGGGAGCTGCTCGCCGTCTACTGGATCGAGGTGGCCGCGCTGGTGCTCGCTCACGGCGTCGCCGCGATGTTCGCGGAGCGACCGATCGTGCTGGAGGACCGCTCGTTCTACATCACCGGCTACGACGAGGACGCGGAGCGCGACGACGTGTGGGAACGCGATCCGAACCCGATCCGCCCCGTCTCGTGGCTCCCGCCGATCTACCGCCGGAACGCGCGCGTCGTCGCCCGGTCGCTGGGGGTGTTCGCCTTCCTCCTGTTCCCGCTTGCGCCGGTCGGTTTTGACGCGCTCTCGTACCTCACACCCACCGTCGGGCTGGCGGCGCTCGGCGTCTGCGGCGCGCAGGCGGCGGAGGTCTACCGGGAGTTCTTTGCCGAGCGCGCCTACGAGGAGCGGTCGCCGTACATGGTCGTGGAGGCCGCCCAGCGCGTCGTCTTCTTTTACTTCGTCATCGGGATGCTGACGGTGATCCCGGTCACCGTCGGGATCGTTGTGATCGAAGCGGCCCTCGCTCCCGGGCTGCTCAATCGCGTCGCCGACGCCTTCGGTGCCGAAGCGGTCCTCCTGCCGTATCTCCTCCCGACCGCGCTCGCGAAGGCGACCGTCGAGTGGGGGCGGCGTCGGGCCGTCCGCGAGGACGACCCGGACGGGATCGCGACGTGGTTCACCGGCGAGGACCCGAGACGGGAGTGGAAGAAGCGGGAGGAGTCTGCCGGCGACGACTGATCCCGGACCGAAAGCGAGAGGTGCAATTGGACTCGGAAGCGACGACACGAAAGGGGAGGGAAGACGGGAAGCGAGAGCGGCGCCGAAAGCGCAACGACGATACGGCCCGGCGCGAAAGGAGTGTCTATGTACGAGGCCGTCCACGCCCACCCTGACGGCGACGCGACCGTCGCTCGCCACGCCGCCACGGCGGCGCGGTGCGGCTACGACGGGATCGTCGTCCGCACGCGGGACGCGCTCGCCCCGGCCGGAGAGGCCGGCGAGCCATCGGACGAAGCGGCCGGGCTCCGCGACGAGTACGGGGTCGACGTCGTCGACGCGGTCGAGGTCGACGCCGACGACCCGACGAGCGCGTCGGGCGCGGTCGGGAACTACCGGTCGGAGCGCACCGTCGTCTGTCTCGTCGGCGGCGACGACGGCCTCAACCGGTTCGCGGTCGAGGAGCCGCGCGTCGACGTGCTCGCACGCCCGACAGAGGGGTCGGGAGATTTCAACCACGTCCTCGCGAAGGCGGCCCGCGACAACGGCGTCCACGTGGAGTTCGACCTCGGTCCGGTCCTCCGGGCGACCGGCGGGAAGCGGGTGCGGGCGCTCGCCGACCTCCGGAAGCTCCGCGAGATAGTCACCTACTACGACGCGCCCCACGTCGTCAGCGCGAACCCGCGGTCGCACCTCGGACTCCGGGCGCCCCGGGAGCTGGTCGCGGTCGGCGAGGCCGTCGGGTTCGACGCCGAGTGGGTCCGCGAGGGGCTCCGCGCGTGGGGCGAGATCGCCGAGCGGAACCGCGAGCGGCGCTCCGAGGGCTTCATAGAGCCGGGGGTCCGACTGGGGAGACATGAAGAAGACGGTTGAGGAGCACGCGGCGCGCTTCTCCGAGAAGGCAGCCGAGTACGACGACTCGAAGAGCGAGGAGTACCACGCCTGCGCGAGCCTCGTGACCGACTACGCCGACCCGAACACCGACGACGTCGTCCTCGACTTGGGCGCCGGAACGGGCGCCATCGCGCTGGCGCTCGCGCCGGTCGCCGAGCGCGTGCTCGCCCGCGACATCAGCGAGGGGATGATGGACGAGGGGCGCCGTAAGGCGGAGGAGCGCGGCCTCGACAACGTCGAGTTCGCGTACGGCGAGTTCCGCGACCCCGGGGTCGACCCCGATCAGCGGATCGATATCGTCACCTCGAACTTCGCGCTCCACCACCTCGCGGACGACGAGAAGCGCGAGGCGATCCGCGAGATGGCCGCCACGGACGCCCGCCGGATCGTCCTCGGCGACGTGGCCTTCTTCGAGGATCCGGACCCGGAGGCGCCCTTCTACGGCCCCGAGGTCGACGATCCGGCCACCGTCGGCACCCTCGTCGAGGCGTTCACCGCGGAGGGGTTCGCGGTGACCGCGGTCGAGCGTGTCCACGACCAAGTCGCCGTGATCGTCGCGGAGCGGCTCGGCGACGAGTCCGGCGCCGCCGGCGCGGACGGGGAGTAGACCGAGCGCGATGAAACACCTCCCCAAACACCTCCGGCCGCGCTGGCGGTACGTCGCGGTCGGGATCGAGACGTGGCCCGACGCCGAGCTCGGACGCCGCGCGTTCCAGCGCGCGCTCTGGTACGCCGCCGGCAACCTGCTCGGCGACGCCGGCAGCGCCGACGCCGACCTCACGCTGCTCTCGTTCTCGCACGGCGACGGGATCGGGGAGGCGGTGGTGAAGGTCCGCCACGGACACGTCGCCGAGGCGCGCGCCGCGATCGCCTGCGTGAGCGAGGTCGACGGCGAGTCGGTCGGGATCCACGTCCGTGGGATCTCGGGGACGGTGCGTGCCTGTGAGGAAAGATATATGGGTCGCGCGGGCGCTAATTCAACACAGCGAGACGTCGCGTTCCGGGACGCCGAGCGGCCCGCGGTCGTGCGCGAGGACGCGTGCGACGTGCGGACCGAGTCGGGTTACGTCGGCGCGGCGGCGTTCGACATCGAGTGATATCATGCAGGGACAATCCCAACAGCAGGCGTACGACCGCGGAATCACGATCTTCTCTCCCGACGGCAGGCTCTACCAGGTCGAGTACGCCCGGGAGGCGGTGAAACGCGGGACGGCGAGCGTCGGCGTCCGCGCCGAGGACGGCGTCGTCCTCGCGGCCGACAAGCGCGCCCGCTCCCCGCTGATGGAGCCGGCGAGCATCGAGAAGCTCCACAAGGCCGACGACCACGTCGGCGTCGCGAGCGCGGGCCACGTCGCCGACGCCCGCCAGCTCATCGACTTCGCGCGCCGGCAGGCGCAGGTGAACCAGCTCCGCTACGGCGAGCCCGTCGGCATCGAGACGCTGACGAAGAACATCACCGACCACATCCAGCAGTACACGCAGGTCGGCGGCGCGCGCCCCTTCGGCGTCGCGCTGATCGTCGGCGGGATCGAGGACGGCGAGCCGCGTCTCTTCGAGACCGACCCCTCCGGCACCCCCTACGAGTGGCAGGCGCTCTCGATCGGTTCCGACCGGAGCGACCTCCGCGACTACCTGGAGGAGGAGTACGAGGCGGGCCTCTCCACCGACGAGGCGGTCGGGCTCGCGCTCGACACCCTCGCGCAGTCGAACGACGGCGAGCTAGCGCCCGACGGCGTCGGCGTCGCCACGATCACCGTCGGCGACGACGACGGCTACACCGAGCGGTCGAACGAGGAGATCGAGTCGATCCTCGACGAGCGCGACCTGCTCGCGACCGACGGAGACGCGGAGACCGAGAACGGGGACGCAGACGACGACGCGACCGACGCCGACGAGGAGTAAGGCGCCCGCTGCTCGGCTCTTTTTCGCCCCGTCGCGGCGACATCCGGTCGGGAGAGTTATGCCGACGGGGGCCGACCGACGACGCGTGCAGAAGACGGTACTCATCACCGGCTGTTCCTCGGGTATCGGCCGCGCCGCGGCCCACGCGTTCAACGACGAGGGGTGGACCGTGTACGCGACCGCGCGGAACCCCGCGGACGTCGAGGCGCTCGGCGAGGCGGGCTGCGAGCTCGCGACGCTCGACGTCACCGACGGGTCCGACATCGACCGTGTCGTCGAGCGGATCTTAGACGAGGAGGGCGCGATCGACGCGCTGATCAACAACGCCGGGTACGGCCAGTTCGGCCCGATCGAGGACGTGTCGACGGCGAAGGTGCACGAGCAGTTCGACGTGAACGTGTACGGCCCGCATCGGCTGATCAGGGCGGTGTTGCCGGCGATGCGGCGCGAGCGCGACGGCACCATCGTCAACGTCTCGTCGGTCGCGGGGCGCGTCTCGTTCCCCGGCGGCGGGGTGTACTGCGGCTCGAAGTTCGCGGTCGAGGCGATGTCGGACGCGCTCCGCAACGAGGTCGCCGAGCACGGGATCGACGTCGTCGTCGTCGAGCCGGGGCCGGTGAAGACGAACTTCTCGAAGCGCGCCCAAGAGGAGGCGGGCGTCGATCCGGACGGCGACGCGGGCGGCGCCGACGGGGCCGACGACGGCGACGAGGCCGACGCCGGCATCGATCGCTCCGGCGCTTACGAGGAGTTCTACGCGATGTTCGAGGACGCGAAGCTGATCGGCGGCGGCGGCCCGGGCGCGGTCGAACCGGAGCTCGTCGCGAGCGCGATCTACGACGCCGCGAGCGCGACCCGGCCCCCGGCGCGGGTCCAGCCGGGCACGGCCGCCCGCGTCGGCGTGCTCGCGCGGTTCCTCCCGGATGCGCTGCTCGACCGCGGCTACGAGTTCGTCCGGAAGTTCACGTCGTAAGATCAGTCGTCGGGGTTCAGATTCCCGGGCCCCGAGCCGTCGTCCCCTGACCCGACCGCGAACGGACTCTCCCCCTCCCGCCACTTCCAGCCCGGGAGCCGCGTCTGGAAGCCCGCGGCGAGCGCGGCGTCGAGGTCGTCGGCGCCGGCGGTCCCGGCGTCGTCGCCCGGCGCGGTCGCGTCCTCGCTCACGCGCACGTCCACGAGGTGGAACGTCGCCTCCGCGAGCAGCGAGAGCGGGCGACCGCCGGCGACCGTCGCCGCGAGCTCGCGGCCGAGGACCTCATCGACGACGAAGCCGGGGTAGTCGCCGGCGACGTCGAGGTCGCGCAGGAGCGCGACGCAGCCGGCCACGTTGACCGCGACCTCGCCGTCGGCGAAGACGGCGTCGACCTCGGCGCGATACGCCGCGCGGCTCACGGGGTCCACGTCCGTCTCGAACAGCGTTCCAAGCCGCTCGCGGGTCTCGTTGATGAGGGGAACGATGACCGAGGCGCGGTCGCGCACCCACGCGCGCTCGTCGCGGACCGTCTCGGGCGTGACGCGCATGCGATTGCGAACGGCGGGGGCGGGAAAGGGGTTTGCCCTTTGCGAAGGGTTTTATAACAACCGGGGTGTACGAGCATCTAAGCGGGTTTTCGTTGGCTGTTCCCGCACGGTACCACCTACGGACAGTACTACCACTATGCCTACCCCGTCACGGTCGACCGTTCGGCGCCGAGCCGCGTATCGGCACGCGACACGACTCGACGGCGACGGCGATCGCGACGACCCGCGGTGAGATATGAGTCAAGTCGATAAGCAACTCGATACCCTGAAATCAGAGATCGAACAGGAGATTCCGAACGACATCACGGTCACCGACGTGAAGTACGAGGGACCGGAGCTGGTCGTGTACACGCGCGACCCCAAGGAGTTCGCCGGCGACGGCGACCTCATCCGCCGGCTCGCCTCCAAGCTTCGGAAGCGGATCACGGTCCGTCCGGACCCGAGCGCCCTCTCCCCGCCGGCCCGCGCCGAGGAGGAGGTCCGGGAGGTGATCCCGGACGACGCCGGCGTGACCGACCTCGACTTCCACGAGGACACCGGCGAGGTCGTCATCGAGGCCGAAAAGCCCGGGATGGTGATCGGCCGCCGCGGTTCGACCCTCCGCGAGATCACCCAAGAGGTCGGCTGGACCCCCGAGGTCGTTCGGACGCCCCCGATCGAGTCCTCCACCGTCTCGAACGTCCGCGGCTTCCTGAAGAACGAGCGCGAGGAGCGCCGCGACATCCTCGAACGCGTCGGGCGACAGATCCACCGCGAAGAGATGTCCGACGACGAGTGGGTCCGGATCACGACCCTCGGCTGCTGCCGCGAGGTCGGCCGCGCCGCCTTCATCCTCTCGACGCCCGAGACGCGCATCCTCATCGACTGCGGCGACAAGCCCGGCGCGGAGGGCGAGGTGCCGTACCTCCAAGTGCCCGAGGCGCTGGGCGCCGGCGCGGCGACCCTCGACGCGGTCATCCTGACGCACGCCCACCTCGACCACTCGGCGCTGGTCCCGCTCCTCTTCAAGTACGGTTACGACGGCCCGATCTACACGACCGAGCCGACCCGCGACCTGATGGGCCTGCTCACGCTCGACTACCTCGATGTCGCCGCCAAGGAGGGGCGGACGCCGCCGTACGAGTCGGCGCAGGTCCGCGAGGCGATCAAACACACCATCCCGCTGGAGTACGGCGACGTCACCGACGTGGCGCCCGACGTGAAGCTCACCTTCCACAACGCGGGCCACATCCTCGGCAGCGCGGTGACCCACTTCCACATCGGCGACGGGCTCTACAACGTCGCCTTCTCGGGCGACATCCACTACGAGGACACCCGCCTGTTCAACGGCGCCGTCAACGACTTCCCGCGGGTCGAGACGCTCGTGTTGGAGTCCACCTACGGCGGTCGTGACGATTACCAGACCGACCAAGCCGACTCCGAGGAGGCGCTCAAGGAAGTCATCAACGAGACGTACGAGCAGGGCGGGAAGGTCGTCATCCCCGCGTTCGCGGTGGGGCGCTCCCAGGAGATCATGCTCGTCTTAGAGGAGGCGATGCGCGAGGGCGAGATTCCGGAGATGCCCGTCCACCTCGACGGGATGATCTGGGAGGCGACCGCGATCCACACGACCTACCCCGAGTACCTCCGCGACGACCTCCGCGACCGGATCTTCCACGACGACGAGAACCCGTTCCTCGCCGACCAGTTCAACCACATCGACGCCGGCGAGGACGAGCGACAGGAGGTCGCCGACGGCGACGAGTGTATCGTCATCTCCACCTCCGGGATGATCGAGGGCGGCCCGATCATGTCGTGGCTCCGCCACATCGGCCCCGACCCGGACTCAAATCTCGTCTTCGTCGGCTACCAGGCGCAGGGGACGCTCGGCCGCCGGATCCAGAACGGCTGGGACGAGATCCCGGTCGACGGCTGGGGCGGCGGGAGCCGCGGCGACACGCTCACCCTGGAGATGGGGACGGAGGTCGTCGACGGCTTCTCCGGCCACGCCGACCGGCAGGGGTTAGAGAACTTCGTGAAGACGATGAACCCGCGCCCCGAGAAGGTGCTCTGTGTCCACGGCGACGAGCGCTCCGTCCAGGACCTCTCGTCGGCGCTGTACCACGACTACAACATGCGGACGTTCGCGCCGAAGAACCTGGAGACGTTCCGGTTCAAGTGAACCGGTCCGGCGAAGACGCTCGTCGTCCCATCCCGCTCCCCCGTTGCGGCGACGCGAGTTTTTAAATCGCGACGCGGCAACGTCGTCCCATGCGCATCGCGCTCATCGCTCACGACGAGCTGAAAGACGAGATGGTCGAGTTCGTCACGAAACACGCCGCGACCCTCGACGACTGCGAACTCGTGACGACCGGGACGACGGGGAAGCGCATCAGCGAGGAGACCGGCCTCGCCGTGAACCGGCAGGCGTCCGGCCCGTACGGCGGCGACCTCCAGATCGGCGCGATGATCGCGAACGACGCGATCGACGGCGTCGTCTTCCTCCGGGACCCGCTCACCGCGCAGGCCCACGAGCCGGACATCTCCGCGCTCCTGCGCGTCTGCGACGTGAAGGACGTGCCGCTGGCGACCAACGTCGCCTCCGGCGAGCTGCTCGTCGAGGGGCTGCTCGGCTCACCGTGACGGCGCCTCGCCCCGAGTATCAGATCGGATAGCGCGAGGGGCGAAATTTTAGGTGCGTCCCTCGTACCTCGGATCCATGACCGGTCACTCGGCGGCCCGCCTCGCCGCGCTGGCGACCGCGCTCCTCCTCGTCTCGGCGCTCGCCGCGAGCGGTGCGGCCGTCGGGGTCGGCGCGGCGCAGGCGGGCGACGGCGCGACACAGACGGACGGCGGCGCTCCGGGCGGTGCCGACGGCGACGCGCCCGGCGGCGCCGCGGCGTCGCCGACGGGCTGTTTCGCGGGCGACGGCTACCCGATCTCGATCGGCGAGACCGGGGCGACGATCGACGCGATCGTCCACCTCTCCGTGCTGACCGATCCCGCCGCCGGCAACGAGTTTGGGCTGGAGGCGGCCGGGACCCTCGACGACGACCCCGTCGTGACGCTCGCCGCGGGCGTCCGTCTCACCGCGCGCGAGGCCGTCGCGAACGGGGTCGACCCGTTCGCGGCGTTCGACGTGTTGTACGCGTACGAACTCAACCTCCCGATGTTCGGCGGGGCGGTCGACGACGCGGAGTACCGCGACGACGGCCCGCCGATCGAGTCGGGCGCCGGCACCGCGGACTGCTGAGGCGGAGCGCGCCGCGCGTTCCGCTACCTATCGTCGCGTTCCTCGCGCGGCGGCGAGCGAACGCCGCGAACGATTCCCAGCAGTTCCCGCCGCGCGTCCTCGGCGCTCCGACCGGCCGGGTACGCGTCCGCGGCGAGCGGGTAGGCGCCCCCGGCGAGGAGGTACTCGTCCGTCGCCCAGACCGCGAGCAGCGCCTCGACCGGGACATCGCGGTCGTCACTGCCGTCGTCCGCCTCGATCCGGCAGTCGCCGCGGAACGTCCAGAGCGTCGCGCGCGATCCCGCCGGGTCGTCGACCGCGATCTCGCGGTCGCCGCGGCGCTCGACCGCCTCGATGTCGCGCTCGGCGAGCCGGTCGCGGAACCCCGACCTGGCCTCGCGCTCGACCAGCCGGGTGAGCGCGGCGTTCGGTGCGGTCTCGGGGCGGATCCGCAGGCGGCTCGCGAAACAGAAGGGCCGGGGCGCCGTCGCGTCCGCGCGCTCGTACCGCACCGTGCTCGCGGTCACCGAGACGGGGCCGGCGGCGAACGGGCGGTCCGTCGTCTCGGCGACGCGTCGCCAGCCGTCGAGGCGGTCGGCTGGCGAGACGGGCGGGTCCATGGTCGCCGTTCGGCGGGAGGGTAATTAAAAGCGGTCGCGGGGCGAGGGATCGGAGCGATGACGCGGCGGGGTCCGACGGGTCGCGAGGAGCCGCTTGAGGCGGGTCAGTGGTCGTCTTCGCGCCACTTGTGCTCGCAGTCGGTGCAGACGAAAAAGCGGGTCTCGGACTCGTCGGCCGAGCGGATCTGCTGCATATACCAGTAGGCGCGGTCGTTGCCGCACTCCGGGCAGTGCGCCGTCGTCTGCGGAAGCCCCTTGTCCTCGGCGTCGCTCACGTCGATGACCTCGGACTCGACCTGCGACTCCGTGGTCCACTCGTCGTCGCCGTCGTCGCGTCCGATCTCGTTGCCGCAGGAGTCGCACACCCAGTGGTCCTCGCCCTCGCCCGACTTCATCATCGAGCCGCACTCGTCGCAGAACTTCATGGCGGAACCCAGCCACGGATCGTATATAAACGGCGGGATCGCGAACGAACGGGCGCGTCGCCGGACCCGTTACTCCTCGCGGTCGAGGTGGTCGGCGAGCGCGAACCGCACGCGCTCCTCGTCGCTCCCCTTCGTCTCCCGGCCGGTGACGACGACCTCGCCGATGTCGGCGGTGTCGCCGACGTGAGTCCCGGCGCAGGCGGTGCGGTCGTAGGGGTCGGCGTCGGCCTTCGGACTCGCCTCGTCCGCGCCCGCCGCGCCGATCTCGACGATCCGGATCTCCTCGATCGAATCGGGGAGGAGGTGAATGCGCGTGCGCTCGGGGTCCAGCGTCGCCTCCGCCTCGGCGCGGTCCAGCAGGGAGCTCGTCACGGGACGCCCGTCGGCGACGAGCTCGTTCAGTCGCGTCTCGATCCGGTCGAGGTCCGCTTCGTCGAAGCGGTCGTACGCCGCGTCGAGGTGCGCGTGATCGTCGTACAGCTGGTTCCCGGTGGTGGGCGCGTCGAACTCGTCGAGCAGCAGCGCCGACAGCAGGTGCTGGGCGGTGTGGTACCTCGAGTGGGCCGCCCGACGCGCCGCGTCGACCTCGCCGACCACGACCGTTCCCGGCTCGGGCGGTGAGGGGTCGTCTCCCCCGTCGCCGTCCACCGGTGCGAGCGTGTGGTAGATCGTGTCCGTCTTCTCGACGTCGACCACCCGCCATCGGGCGTCGCTCCCCTCGTCAGCGACGCGGAGCGTCCCCGTGTCGTGGGGCTGACCGCCCCCGGTCGGGTAGAATCCCGTCCGGTCGAGGACCACCCGGTCGTCGAGCGTCCGCTCGACGGTCGCCTCGAACGTCGTCACCGTGTCGTCGGCGAGGTACAACGCCTCGGTCATGGCCGAACGGAGCGGCGCCGTCGGCTTATACTATGCGTCGACCCTCCGAACGGCGTCCCGTCAGCGACGCAGCGCGACGTCGAGGGCGATCCGAGGAGCGTACAGCGCGTCGTCGGCCTCGGTCAGGCCGACGACGACGGCGTCGTCGGCGTTCTCGGTCGCGGTCCCGTTAACGTCGAACCCGTCCGTCCGCTCGAAGTACCGCTCCCACGCGTCCGCGTACGTCGAGTCGATCCGGAGCTCATAGGGGCCGTCATTCGCCTCGGTGTAGTCGAAGCCGGTGGTCGAACGTCGGCTCGCGCTTACCTGCACGGTCCCGTCGCCGCGCACGGTCGGGTCACCGACGGGGTACAACAGCACGAGCGGGAGGGTGGTCCGACCGTCGGCGGCGACGAACCGCGGCTCGGAGCGCATCACCGCACCGTCGCCGTCGCCGCGGAACCAGGCGCCCGTCTCGTACGCGACGGTCGCGTCGCCGTTCGCGTACGTCAGCGACCGGTGCTCGCGCCGAAGCACGACGTCGCCGGTCCCGTTCGTCAGCGTCACCGTCGTCGTCTCGGACAGGGACAGCGCGCCGCCGCTGAGCCGGATCTCCGTCGACCGACCGGGGTCGTCGTACCGCTGGATGTCCCGCACGTTGTCGTCGAACACGTCGAACGCGCGCTCGACGTTCGCGACCTGCTCGGCCGCTCGCCGGTCCTCCAAGCCGGTGATCCCGACCGCGAACACCGTCCCGATGGTGATCGTGATCAGCGAGAACACGAGGACGTACCCGACGACGTCGCTGACGCCGCGGTCGTCACTCGCGAACGCGTCCGCTCCGCCGATCGAAACGGTCGACTGACGACGCCGGCTCACCGCTCCGTCACCTCCAGTTCGGCGTCGCCGGTCCCGTCGTCAACGTACGCGATCCGGAGCGGGCCGCCCCGCACGCTCGTCGGGGCGACGTCCAGGTGCGCGGCATGTGTCACTTCGACGCTCGCCGCCGGGGCGTCGGTCCGGAGGGTGACGCTCTCGTTCCCCACTTCGATCCGGTACGGGATGCCGGCGACTCGCGTCGGGAGGTCGACGATCACGGAGACGGTCGGGTCGATGCCCGACGACGGTCGGTCCTCGTGCGCCGCACGCGCGAGGCGGTCGACGCTCTCGAGGTTCGCGACGGTCGTCTCCCCGACGACTTCGAGTTCGCCGTCGATCGTCCGTTCGGTCTGGGAGTCGACGACGCCGCCGACGCCGATCACGACCCCCGAGAGCAAGACCGCGCCGATCGCGAGGGTGAGGACGTACCCGACCGCGACGCTCACGCCACGGTCGTCGGCACGGAAGCCGCCTCCGACGGGCGCACCGCCGCGGTCGCTCCCTCGGTCGAGCCGACCGCTTCGCCGCCCGTCGCGGCCGGTCCGGTCACGCATCCGGCTCACCCGGGGCGACCCGGACCGTCGTCTCGAACCGGAGCTCGGCGGTCCGGTATCGGAGGTCGATCGCCGCGTCGTACGCCGCGGCCGTGGCGTCGAAGTCGGAGGTGACGTCGCCCGACGCCGGGAGGACGGTCGCGGTCACCTCGCCGTCGGCCGCGTCGCCGTTCTCGACGCGTATGTCGTACGCGTCCCCCGAGTCGACGAGCCCCGTCGGCCAGAGCCCCGGGCAGGACTCGCCGCCGAGCCGCTCGCCGGTGAGGTCGACTGCGACCCGGTCGTCGCCGCTCAGATCGACCTCACAGAGGACGGATGGCGTCCCGCCGTCGTCGCCGACCGCGACGGTGACCGCGTCGGTCGCCGACTCGTTCCTGTAGACGTATACCTCGTCGCTCCCGCCCCCAGAGACGTTGAGAGCGACGCGGAACGCCTCCTCGCGGGCCGTCGACGCGTTCGTCTCCGCGAGCGTCGACGCGTCGACGTCGAGCACGAACCCCCGCGTCCGGGTGACTCCCCCGGCGACGGTCGTCTCGTTCACCGTTCCCGGGAGGTCGTCGGCGATCCGGCTCCCGTCCCGGATCGCGGACGCGTCGGTCTCGAGACGGAGCGTCCCTCCCCTCCCCGCGTACGTGCGGAGGAGGTCCTCGTCGAGGGCGGCGATCCCGTCGCTCACCGCCGTACTGACCTCGGCGTGCGTGGTCTCGTTCGTGGCGTCGCGGTTCGCCGCGTCGACGACGGTCCCCGTCCCCTCGACCGCGGCCGCCCTGACCTCCAGCGCCTCGCCGTCGGCTGCCTCGACGCCGCGAGTCGCGAGGTTCTCGCTGTAGATGGAGGCGTTCAACAGGACCACGAGCGTCACCAGCGAGACAGCCATGACCACCCCCGCGACGAGCAGGAGCTGTCCGCGGTCGGCGTCGCGGAACCGGCCGTCGCCCTCGGACCCGCCTCTCCCGCCTCTCGCCGGAGGCGGGGAGCTCACATCCGCCATACGGTGATGCGCACCTCCACGTGGTCGTACACCGCGCCGTCGGCGTCGGGGGCGGCGTAGAACGATCCGGGATCGTCCCCGGCGGTCAATCCCTCCAGCGTCGTCTCCTCGTACCCCGGCGCGGTCAGGTTCGCGTCGTCCGGGAGCGACACGGCCCGGGTCGCGGTCACGGCGTTATCGCTCGGCGATCCCATATCGACAATCGCGGTCCGGTTCCGGTCGCCGTGGCGGACCTCGACGTTGAACGCGACGCTCCTGTCGAGGAAGGTGCGGTTCAGCGCCTCACCGAACCCGTTCGGCGGCCCGCCGCGGGTGTAGGTGCCGAACTCCGGGCGGCTCCCCGCGAACCGCTCGTCTTCGGGGTCCCAGTAGAGCAGCGCCTCCCGGAGTGCCCCGCTCTCGGCGCACGTCGCCAGCAGGTCGGTCGCGACCGCGCGCTGCTGGTTCTCGATGTGCTGGTTCGAGGTGCTGGCGGACAGCGGCGTCACCGCGGTCGCCTGGAGCGCGAACACGAGACCGGCGACGAGCAGGATCGCGGCCGCGAACGCCTCCAGCGTGTGCGCCTGCGCGCGGTCGTCGCTCCCGAACACGGTCACCACACCCGCACCGTGAGCCGGTACTGCGTCCCGTCGATCGAGACGAGTCGACGCGAGACGGTGACGTCGTCGCCCCCGGTCGCGCCCGCCTCGTCCGTCGACCGGGAGAGTTCGACGTCCTCGAACGTTCCGTGGCGGGTCCGGACCGAGAGGCTCGACGCGTTCCCGCTCGGACGCGTCTCGCCGAGCGCGTGGATCACGACCAGGACGTCGCCGTCGGTCCCGAAGCGGTCGGCGGGGCTCTCCGTGACCCCGTCGCAACCGGCGTCCGTCGCGAGGCTCTCGTTCGACTCGAAGAAGGCGACGGTACAGGCGGGCGACAGTACCCCGGGCTCCGCCGGCGACGCAGCGAGGACGTCGCCCGCGATCCCGGCCGCGACGCGATCGCTCACGAGCGGCGAGGCGGTCTCGGCCGCGGTGAACGGGTCGAACAGCGTCGGGGTGAACGCGACCACGAACGCCAGCGTCAGCAGGAAGACGCTCGCGCCGACGGCGAAGTCGATCGGGGTCTGCGCGCGGGCCGTCTCGCTCGACCCGGAAGCGGGCCCCCGCGGCTCACCCGACATAGATCCACACCCCCAGCGCGAGCGTCATCAGGACCACCGCGAACTTGACCCCGGAGACGATGTCGGCGTTCCGGATGTAGCCGCTGATGAACCCGGAGAGCAGCGCCTGTAGGGTCACCGCGTGGAAGAACAGCAACGAGAGGACCTCGGGGTCGACGCCGCCGCCCCCGCCGAAGCCGGCGCCGCCGGCGGCGCCTCCGCCGTCCGCCTGCGAGGAGAGCCCGCCCATCACGTCGATGAACTGGGTCTGGAGGATGGCCATCACCCCGAGCAGGGTGACGTACGTCATGACGATGATAGCCACCTGCATCCGGGTCCGGGAGACGCGGTCGCGCTCGATGTCGTCCTGGTTCTCGGACGCCTGCGCCGCCGTGGTCAACACGTCCGTGATCTGCGAGGAGGCCTCCTGCGCCTCCGAGATGAGCTTCACCGTTCGAGCGAGCCGTGGAACCGCGTACTTGTTGTTGAACTCCACGAGGGCGTCGCGCAGGCTCATCCCGTAGTTCACCTTCGCGTGGACGACCTCGAACTCCTCGGCGAGCTGCCCCGTGGAGGTCTCCGCGACCGTCTGGACCGATTCGAGGAGCGTCTGTCCGGTGTCGTTCGCCGAGGAGAGCTTCCGGAGGCTCTCGGAGAGCTTCCCGGTGATCGCGCGCTTCGACCGCCGGCTCCACTCGTGGAAGGTCGCGAGCGGGACCATGACGAGGTACGCCGGGACGTACACCCAGACGAACGTCGACCAGACGGGACGGTCCACCCACCCGTCGAAGGTCGCCGGCGCGTTGCCGGTGAGCGCGGCGACGGCGACGATCGCGACCGCGGCCGGTGCGGTCAGCGCCAGCGTGTACAGCGGGTTGTCCCGCAGGAAGACGTGCGGCGCCGAGACGATCCGTTTCGTCTTGTACGTCCCCTCGCGGTCGCGGATCCGGTCGAAGACGCCGAAACGGCCGACGAACCCCTCGATCAGCCCGAAGTGGAGCAGTCCCTCCTGGCTCGTCTGCCTGAGGCGCTCGCTTCCTCCGTCGGGATGGAGGTAGCCGTCGCCGGGCTCGTCCTGCTTGACCGTGGAGACGAGCACGAGGAAGCCGATCCCGGTCAGCGGGATCAGGACGTAGACGGTCGCGTACAGCAGCCGGTCGTCGGCCTCGCCCATCATCCCCATGATCACGAGGATGATGATGAGAAGCAGGGGGAAAAGCGAGAGCGTCATGTACATCTCGCCGAACAGCTCCAGCGTCTCCAGGGTCATCTCGCGCTCCTGTTTCGACGTGCGGAGGTGTTTCTCCTTTTTGTCCTTCAGGAAGCTCTCCATGTCGCCGCCGGAGTTGACGATCGAGAGCATGTCGGCGAGGAACTGCGAGAGCTCGTCGGAGGGGGTCTCCATCGACTGCTGACGGATCGCGTTCCGGTAGTCGGTCCCGAAGTACTCCGTCTCGTTGACGATGCTCTGGAACTCGCGGGAGACCTCGCCGTAGGTGTCCTCCGCCGTCGCCATCGCGCGCAGGATCTCCAGCTGATTGAGCCCGCCGACGGAGAGCGCGTACATGAACGACACCGAGTCCGCGAGCAGGAGGTTGATCTCGCGCTTCCGCGAGGACGCCCGCGAGTAGGGGATCGCCACGACGCCGCCGAACCCGAGCGCGAACCCGATCGAGCCGAAAATGAGTCCGCTGAGCAGCACCGCGGTCGGCACGACCAGCGACCGCAACAGCTCCCGGATCGCCGGCGTCGGCGCCGGCATGCCCAGCGACAGCGCGCTCGGGTCGATCAGCCCGAGCGAGAACACGCCGTACCCGATCAGCGTGCCGAGCGCCCAGAGGAGGCCGCCGACGAGCAGCCCGGCACCGAGCGCCCGGGAGACGTACATCTCCACCTGGTCCGGCATCCGCGCCTCCGCGAGCTTTCGCTCGACGTCCCCGACGAAGTCGCCGTCGGGGTCGAACAGTAGCTCGAAGACGGGATAGAACAGCTCGCCGAGGGCGTCGCCGTCGGCGGAGCCGTCGCCGACCCCCGTATCGAGGCTCACGCGGTCCACCTCGCCCGGGACACGGCGTTACCCCTCCTCCGGGGACTCGACGGTGCCGAACCCCCAGTCGCCGTCGGACTCGCTCTCGGCGTCGCCGTCCGAGTCGGGGTCGTCCCCCGCTTCGGGCTTCGATTCGGCCGCGTCACGCTCGCCGGGAGCGGCGTCGGACGCCCCGCTCTCGTCGGCGGCCGGATCCAGTACGTCGACCCCCTCCTCGAACGGCTCGTCGAAGTCGATCCCGTCGCCGTCGCCGGCTCCGTCGCTCTCGCCGGTTTCGCCGCTCGTATCGGGACCGTCCGCGTCCGAGCCCCGATCGCCCGGACCGATTCGGGGGTCCCCGTCGAGGGGAGTGACGGAGGCGATCCCCTCGAAGTCGTCGCGGGGGACCGGTTCGGCCGCCGCTTCGCCGCTCGTCGCGTCCTCGCCGTCCGCACTCGCTTCCTCGCCGTCCGCGCTCGCGTCCGATCGCTCGGGACCGGCCGCCTCGGGGGCGAGCGCGGCCGCCTCCCGGGCCGTCTCCGCGAGCGTCTCGTGGGCGGCGTCGGGCGTCGCCTCGACGTCGCGAGCGGGGGCCACGTCGAGCAGCGCGTCGGCGACGGAGTCGGGCATCCGACCGCGGTACTCGGCGAACAGGTCCTCGGCCTCGTCGAGGATCCGCTCGACCTCCGCGCGGCCGGCCTCGTCCGGCTCCGGCCGGGGGACCATCTCCTCCTTGTCGCGGTCGACGTTGATGAGGACGGACTCCATCTCCCGGAGGTCCTCCAGCGAGCGCTCCAGCTCCTCGTTAGCCATCAGCGCGAGCACCGTCTCCGGGTCGTTGATGAACGCCTGGAACGTCGCGGCCACCTGCGCGTAGCTGTTGAGCCCGCGGTCGATGAGGTAGGCTAACACGACCCGGCGCTTCCGGAGCTCGGCGTTCAGCGTCTCGCGGCTCCACCCGCGGTCGAACATGATGTCCTCTAACGTGTTCGAGTCGCCCATCTGGAGGAACTCGTCCGTCTCGGCCTGCCACTGGAACACGTCCTGGACGTTGATCTCGTCGTTCTCGGCGTCGTAGTGGTTGATCTCGGTCAGCGACTTGTTCCGGCGCACCTTCTTCCCCTGGACCCGCGTGGAGGTCTGGACGGAGACCAGATCGAGGGCGGTGAACATCGTCTTGGAGACGTTGATCGGCTCCGTGGTGAACCGCTTGAGCACCTCGCCGACGGTGTCAGCGTGGAAGGTGGTGTAGGTGGTGTGACCGGTCGACATGACCTGGAAGGCGGTCCGGCCCTCCTCGCCGCGGATCTCGCCCATCACGATGTAGTCGGGGCGCTGGCGGAGCGCGGCCTCCAGTAAGTCGAACTCGTCGATGTCCCCCTTGTCGTCGTCGGAGAAGGAGGGTCGGGTGACGGAGGCGATCCAGTTGCGCTGGGGGAGCTCGACCTCGCGGGTGTCCTCGATCGAGACGATCTTCGCGTTCGAGGGGATAAAGAGAGAGACGGCGTTCAGGCTCGTCGTCTTCCCGGAGGCGGTGCCGCCCGCGAAGATCAAGCTCTTGTGGTTCTCGATCGAGAGCCAGAGGAACGCCATCTCGTCGAGCGAGAACGTCTTCCAGTTGATCAGGTCGATCGGCGTGAACGGGATCTCGTTGAACTGGCGGATGGTGTAGTTGGTCCCGTGGTCCGACACCTCCCGGCCGAGCGTGAGCTGGGCGCGGGAGCCGTCCGGGAGCGTGGCGTCCACCTGCGGGCGCCGCTTCGAGATCCCCTTGCCCGAGCGCTGGGCGAGCTTCACGACGAAGTCGTCGAGCTCGTCGGTCCCGTGGTAGACGTTGGTAATGATCTGCTCGTAGTCGGAGTGGTAGACGAAGACGGGGGAGTCGTACCCGTCACAGGAGATGTCCTCCACGTTGATGTCGTACTTGATCGGGTCGATCCGCTCGTACCCGATGAAGTCGCGCTTGAGGTAGTACAGCAGCTTCTCGACCTGGTGTTCGGAGAGGGTCTCCGAGTCCTCCGCCAGCACCGCGGGCTCGGGTCGCGCGGGGACCCTCGTCGGGCCCGATTCGGACGGCGATTCGGCGGGCGGCTCGTAGCCGAGCGACTGCGTGATCCGGGCGGCGATCCCCTCCGTGACGTCGAAGCCGAACCGCTCGACCGCCCCGTCGACGAGGTCGTCGACGACCCCGCGGCCGCCGTCCTCGCGCTCGTAGAGGTCGTACCGGTCGAGCAGCGTGAGCGCCTCGTCGACGATAACGTCCTTCCGGAACGCCTCGTCGCCGCCGGCGATCGCCTCGTCGGCGTACTTGATCGAGGTCCGGAGCTTCCCCGTCAGGAACTCGACGAGGTCCGTCTCGATCTCGGTCCGGTACGGCTGGACCGCGTAGTACTTCACCTCGTTCTCCTTCGTCGACCGGAACACGATCACGAACGCGTACGGCTCGTTCACCCAGTACCGCTCGGTCTCGCGGAAGTGGCGCTTCTTCGGCATCGGCACGGCCTTCTCCAGGTCGTACCGGTTCGCGAGCGTGGTGTCGCCCGCGGCCGTCGAGAAGAACGCGTCCTCGTCGACCTCGGGGTTGACGTTCACCGTGCGCTCGTCGACCAGGTCGGCGAGCTCGGCGGCGGCGCTCTCGCCCGCGCCGAGCAGCTCCTCGGTCCGGTCGGGGTCGAATCCGAGCGCCTCCGTCTTGTCCTCGTGAGTGAATTCGAGGGGGTCGTCCGCCTCGTCGGTCGGGGGATTCCCCCCGTCGTCGAGGAAGTACTCGTCGCGGTAGTCGTCCCACGTGTAGTACCCCTTACACACCGGGACCTCGTCGAGGTCGTACCGGACCGAACACAGGTCCCGAACCACCTCGCCGACGGCCGCGGCCGCCCGAATCCGGCGGGCCGTCTCCGCGGGGTCGGACGCCGGCGTCGCTCCGGCCGCCTCGGCGGGCGACTGGGGCGGGCGCTCGGCGTCCTCTGTTGCCATAGTCGTATTAACTCCGTTCCAGTTAAAAAAGATGTCTCGCAAAACCCCGCGACTGATAATCGCCCGGCGAGCGAGCGGTTTTAGGTCGGTGGACGCCGAAGCGACGCCGTGACGCGCTCAGACGACGCTCCGGTTCGCCGCGCGCTCGGTCGCCTCCGGCTGTCGGCCGTCCGCCGGCGGGTCCGCGCGGCGATCGCCGAGGAGCTGCTCGGCACGCCTCGGAGCCTCGGCGTCGTGCTCGCGTTCGTCGCGTTCATGCTCGCGGTTGGGATCGGGTACTACGCGCCGACCGCCGGCGAGGTGCCGGTTCCGCTGTGGCCCCTCTACGCGGACTCGGCGGTCGCGGTCGCCCTCGGCGGGGCCGCCCTCGCGGCGCTCGTCCCGACGGTCCGGGCCGGCGGAAGCGTCGTCGACGACGCGCCGACCTCGCGGCCGCTGGCGTACCTCCAGACCCTCGCGTTCGTCTGGCTGGTCACCTTCGGCCTCTGGCCGCTGGTCTCGCTGAACCTCGCCGTCTCGCAGTACGTCGCGGCTCCCGACGCGTGGATATACTACTGGGGCGTGCTCGGCACGCACCTGCTGTTCGTCGGTCTCGCGCTGCTGTTCCCCGCGTTCGGCCGGACGACCCGCGGAGCGCTGGCGCTGGCGCTGACGCTCGCCGTCGGCAACGTCGCCCTCGATTACGGGCTCGGCTACCACCCGCCCCTCTTATACGAACCCGGACCGCTGCTGGCCGGCGCGACGCTCGCGATCGCCGCGTTCGCGGTATGGCTGGCGTGGCGGTCGTTCCCGCGACTCGGGGAGGACGGGTGAGAGGGCGCGGCGGGAATGACTGAGAGGGCGCGGCGGGATCCACGCGAGCGAACGGAGTGAGCGAGCGTGGAGCCAGTCGCGCCCGTGACTGAGCGAAGCGAAGGAACGGGCGCGACAGGATTCGAACCTCAGTCACTCCGCTCGCTACGCTCGCTCCGTTCCCTGCTTCGAATCCCGCTTGTGCCGCTACTGCTCACTTTGTTCGCAGGTAGCGGGCACGGCGGGATTCGAACCCGCGATCGAGAGGTTAGGAACCTCTCGCCCT
>NZ_CVRT01000020.1 GCF_001261915.1 Halorubrum sp. SD626R | reverse complement strand
TCGTCGACGACTTCCTCGCGGCCGGCACGCAGATCAAGACGGAGCGCCCGGGGAAAGCCCACGGGGTCGTCCCCGTCGACTCCATCGAGGGGCCGACGGTCCGACTCGCCAACGGCGAGGTCCGGCGCATCGACGACCCCGAGGAGGCGAAGGAAGTCCGCAACGGCGTCGAGAAGGTGCTCGACTTGGGCGAGTACCTCGTCAACTACGGGGAGTTCGTCGAGAACAACCACCCCCTCGCGCCCGCCTCCTACGTCTACGAGTGGTGGGTCAAGGAGTTCGCCGACGCCGGGGCCGACGTGCAGGCCATGGCGGACGACCCCCACGTGGACCTCGAACACCCCGACGTCGACGAGGCGCTCGCGTGGGCCCGCGAGTACGACTGCCCGCTTCACCCCGAGTACACCTACCTCTGGCACGACGTGTCGGTCGCGGCGTTCGAGGCCCTCGCCGAGGCGGTCGCCGACGGCGACGTGGTCGAGGGCGTCCTCGCGGTCGAGCGCACGGAGGCGACCCAGACCGCGCTGGAGGCGCTGCTCGTCGAGCACGTCGCCACGCCGGACGCGCTCCGGGTCCCGACGTGGCGCCCGCTCGCGCGGTCGCTCGGGGTCGACGACGGGCTCCGGAAGACGTGGGACGAGGGCGACCTCTCCCCGGCGGCGCGCTCGTGGGACGACGGCGAGAACGCCGTGCGGGTCGTCAACGAGGTCGCGCCCTTCGAGGTCCGCGAACGCGCGCCGACCCGCATCGGGAACCGGATGGGGCGCCCCGAGAAGTCCGAGAGCCGGGACCTCTCCCCGGCGGTCCACACCCTCTTCCCGATCAACGAGGCCGGCGGCCCCCAGCGCGACGTCGCCGAGGCCGCGAGCGTGATGGACGACTCCGGTCACCGCGGGCGGCTGGAGGTCGAGGTCTCGGACCGGGTGTGTCCCGGCTGCGGCGAGCACACCTACAAGGCGCGGTGTCCGGACTGTGAGATCCACACCGAGCCCCACTACGAGTGCGGCGACTGCGGCACCGTCTGCGAGCCCGACGAGGCCGGCCGCGTCGAGTGCCCGCGCTGCGAGTGGGAGGTGCGGGCGGCGACGTACCAGGAGGTCGACGTCAACGACGCGTACCGCTCCGCGCTGGCGAACGTCGGCGAGCGCGAGGCCTCCTTCGAGATTCTGAAGGGGGTCCAGGGGCTCACCTCGCGGAACAAGACCCCGGAGCCGATGGAGAAGGGTATCCTCCGCGCGAAGAACGGCGTCACCTCGTTCAAGGACGGCACCGTCAGGTACGATATGACCGACCTCCCCGTCACCTCGGTCCGCCCCGAGGAGCTCGACGTCACCGCGGACCACCTCCGGGAGATCGGCTACGAGACGGACATCGACGGCGAGCCGCTGCGCCACGACGACCAGCTCGTGGAGCTCCGGGTCCAGGACATCGTCCTCTCGGACGGCGCCGCCGAGCACATGCTGCGGACCGCCGACTTCGTCGACGACCTCCTCGAACAGTTCTACGGCCTCCCCCGCTTCTACGAGGTGAACGAGCGCGACGACCTCGTCGGCGAGCTCGTCTTCGGGATGGCGCCGCACACGAGCGCGGCAACTGTCGGACGAGTGGTCGGATTCACCTCGGCCGCCGTCGGATACGCACATCCGTACTTTCACGCTGCCAAGCGTCGAAATTGCGATGGAGACGAGGATTGCGTGATGCTCCTCATGGACGGACTCCTCAACTTCTCGAAAGAATTTCTCCCCGACCAGCGGGGGGGACGCATGGACGCGCCCCTCGTGATGTCCTCGCGGATCGATCCCTCCGAGATCGACGACGAGGCGCACAACATGGACATCGTGCGCGAGTACCCGCGCGAGTTCTACGAGGCGACGCTGGACCTGACCGACCCGGAGGAGCTGGAGTACCGCATCCAACTCGGCGAGGACACGCTCGGGACCGACGAGGAGTACCACGGGTTCGATCACACCCACGACACGACGGACATCGCGATGGGCCCGGACCTCTCGGCGTACAAGACGCTCGGCGACATGATGGAGAAGATGGACGCGCAGCTGGAGCTCGCTCGGAAGCTCCGCGCGGTCGACGAGACGGACGTGGCGGAGCGCGTCATCGAGTACCACTTCCTCCCGGACATCATCGGGAACCTCCGCGCGTTCTCGCGGCAGGAGACGCGCTGTCTCGACTGCGGCGAGAAGTACCGCCGGATGCCGCTCTCGGGCGACTGTCGGGAGTGCGGCGGCCGGGTGAACCTCACCGTCCATCAGGGGTCGGTGAACAAGTACGTCGACACGGCCATCGAGGTCGCCGACCGGTTCGGCTGTCGGCCCTACACGAAACAGCGGCTGAAGGTGTTAGAGGAGTCGCTGGAGTCGATCTTCGAGGACGACACCAACAAGCAGTCGGGCATCGCGGACTTCATGTGACGCGCCGCGGTCGAGGCGCGACCGACGCCGTCACGGTACGGGTCGCGACGGCGTGACAGAGTCCGCCGGGGAAGGAAGGGGGGTTTCCGCCGGCGGACCGGGGAGTGGTTCCGACAGGGTTCTCGGGGTGACTTCCAGACGGTGTGTCTCTGATCGAGCGGCCGGGCTGGAAGTCGTCTCCTGTTTGCGTCCTCGCACGCTTGTCCGTTCGGCATGACAGATCATGATTTTTAACGGCGAGGGTCACTGCGGTAGCGGTCGCCCCGTCACCCGCCGTCTCGCGCCTCCGCGACGACTCGCGTGAACTCCCGGGCGGTCTCGGTGATGGCCTCGTAGTCGCCGCGTTCGGCCGCGTCGTAGTCGACGAGGGCGCCGCCGGCGCCGACCGCGAACGCCCCGGCGTCGACGTAGTCGCCCGCGTTGTCCGGGCCGACGCCGCCGGTCGGCATCATCGGGATCTGCCCGAGCGGTCCCTTCATGGCGGCGAGGTGTCCCGGGCCGACCGTCTTCGCGGGGAACACCTTCACGAAGTCGGCGCCGGCCTCGTAGCCGCGGATCGCCTCGGTCGGCGTCATCACGCCGGGTGCGGTGACGGCGCCGTAGCGGTTGCAGGTCTCGATCACGTCCTCGTGGAGGCTCGGCGAGACGACGAACTCCGCGCCGGCCATCAGGGTGGTCCGAGCGGTCTCGCTGTCGAGGACGGTTCCGGTGCCGACGACGACCTCGTCGCCGAACGAGCCCGTCACCTCGCCGAGTTTCCCGGCCACGTCGGGCGTGTCCGCGGTGATCTCGACGGCGGTGACCCCGCCCTCGCGGAGCGCCTCCGTGATCCCGATGAGCTGGTCGGCCTCGACCCCGCGCAGGACCGCGACGACGCCGGCGTCGGCGAGCCGCGAGAGCGTCTCGTTCATACGCCTCGGTCCCGCACCGAGCACTTAAATCCGCGTGGAGACGGCCGCCGTCACGCGGCGGCCGTCGGCCTCGTCGACCCCTTTCGAACCGTGCGACCGATCGGCACGAAATCGCCGGTGATCGCGGCGATCCGCGCCGAAACGGCCGCGGAGAAACACTACCCTTTTGACCCTGCTATCGGTAACAAGCGGTATAATGGGCCGACGCAAGAAGATCGTTCAAGAGTGCGAGCGGCTGATGGACACGCCGGAGAACATCCGGAACATCGCCATCGCCGCCCACGTCGACCACGGGAAGACGACGCTCTCCGACAACCTGCTGGCCGGCGCCGGCATGATCTCCCAGGACACCGCGGGCGAGCAGCTCGCGATGGACACGAAGGAGGACGAACAGGAGCGGGGAATCACCATCGACGCGGCGAACGTCTCGATGACCCACGAGTACGGTGACACCAACCACCTCATCAACCTCATCGACACGCCGGGCCACGTGGACTTCGGGGGCGACGTCACCCGTGCGATGCGCGCGGTCGACGGCGCGCTGGTGGTCGTCGACGCCGTCGAGGGCGCCATGCCCCAGACTGAGACGGTGCTCCGGCAGGCCCTCCGCGAGGGCGTGAAGCCGGCGCTGTTCATCAACAAGGTCGACCGCCTCATCTCGGAGCTTCAGGAGGGGCCTCAGGAGATGCAGGAGCGGCTGATGTCCGTCATCGCCGACGTCAACGAGCTCATCCGCGGGATGGCCGAGAACATGGAGGACATCCCCGAGGACTGGACCGTCTCCGTCGAGGACGGCACGGTCGGGTTCGGCTCCGCGCTGTACAAGTGGGGCGTCTCGATGCCGTCGATGCAGCGGACCGGCATGGACTTCGGCGACATCATGGAGCTCGAACAGAACGACAAACGCGACGAGCTCCACGAGCGGACGCCGCTCTCGGACGTCGTGCTCGACATGGTCTGCGAGCACTTCCCGAACCCGGTCGACGCCCAGCCCCGCCGCGTCCCGCGTATCTGGCGCGGCGACGCGGACAGCGAGCTGGCCGACACGATGCGGATGGTCAACGAGGACGGCGAGGTCGTCTTCATGGTCACCGACATCTCGATGGACCCGCACGCGGGCGAGATCGCGACGGGCCGCGTCTTCTCCGGGACGCTGGAGAAGGGCCAGGAGCTGTACGTCTCCGGCACAGCGGGCAAGAACCGCATCCAGAGCGTCGGGCTCTTCATGGGCTCAGAGCGCGAGGAGGTGGACCGCGTCCCCGCGGGGAACATCGCCTCGGTCACCGGCCTGCGTGACGCCATCGCCGGCTCCACCGTCTCCTCCGTGGAGATGACGCCGTTCGAGTCGATCGAGCACATCTCCGAGCCGGTCATCACGAAGTCCGTCGAGGCCCAGAACATGGACGACCTGCCGAAGCTCATCGAGACGCTCCAGCAGGTCGCCAAGGAGGACCCGACGATCCAGATCGAGATCAACGAGGACACGGGCGAGCACCTCATCAGCGGGCAGGGCGAGCTCCACCTCGAAGTGATCACCCAGCGGATCCGCGACAACCAGGGCATCCCGGTCATCACCGGCGAGCCGATCGTCGTCTTCCGCGAGCAGCCCCAGGAGTCCTCCCGCGAGGTCGAGGGGCAGTCCCCGAACCGCCACAACAAGTTCTACCTCACGGTCGAGCCGATGGATCAAGAGATCGTCGACGCCATCCAGCTCGGCGAGGTCTCGATGGACATGCCCGAACTGGAGCGCCGCGAGGCGTTACAGGAGGCCGGCATGGATAAAGACACCTCGCAGAACGTCGAGGACATCCACCGGACCAACATCCTCATCGACGACACGAAGGGGATCCAGCACCTCAACGAGACGATGGAACTCGTCCTCGAAGGGCTTCAGGAGGCGCTCGACGACGGCCCGCTCGCCGCCGAGCCGGTCCAGGGGTCGCTGTTCCGCCTGCACGACGCGAAGCTCCACGAGGACACCATCCACCGCGGGCCCGCGCAGGTCATTCCCGCGGTCCGCGACGCGGTCCACCGCGCGCTGATCGACGGCGAGGTCCGCCTGCTGGAGCCGATCCAGGACGTCCGGATCGACGTGCCCTCGGAACACATGGGCGCGGCGTCCGGCGAGATCCAGGGCCGTCGCGGCCGCGTCGACGACATGTACCAGGAGGGCGACCTCATGGTCGTCGAGGGCATCGCGCCCGTCGAGGAGATGATCGGGTTCTCCTCCGACATCCGCTCGGCCACCGAGGGCCGCGCCTCGTGGAACACCGAGAACGCGGGCTTCCGCGTGCTCGTCGACAACCTCCAGCGCGAGAAGATCATGGAGATCCGCGAGCGCAAGGGAATGAAGCTCGAGCTGCCGCAGTCGATCGACTACTTCTAACTCCAAGCGCCGGTAGACCCGCGGTCGCGGTCTCCGGCGATTCCACGCGTTTCTGCCGCGCCCTCCGACCGTTTCGGTCTGTCCGTGCCGTGAGTTCACACGCCGGAGAGCGAGGCAACGCCTGCCATCGCCGAAGGCTTATACCCGATCGCCCGACTCCTTTCGGGTATGCAGACGGGCACGACTCCCGCTCGGCGCATCGCGACGGAGCCAGCAAGCGACCGCTCCGCGTCGCCGACAGGACCGTGCCGAACCGCGGCCACACCGCCGGTCGCACCGACCTCGGCTCCGGTCGACGCCGATCCCGCCGCCCTCCCGGAGGTGGCCGCGTGAGCGACGCCCACGACGGGGTCGACGGCCGGGCCGACGACGATGACGCCAGCCCGGACGGCGGGCACGCCTCGGCGACGCCGTCGACGCACACGGTGCGGCTCGAACTCGTCGACGAGCCGGGCCAGCTGCTCGCCGCCCTCCAGCCGATCGCCGACAACGGCGGGAACCTCCTCTCGATCTACCACGAGCGCGGGAACAAGACCCCGCGCGGTCGGATCCCGGTCGAGGTCGACTTCGAGGCGACCCAGGAGCGCTTCGAGGGGATCGTCGAGGCGCTCCGGACCGAGGGCGTGAACGTGATGCAGGCGGGGACGGAGCGGTACGCCGAGGAGGTGACCCTGCTCTTATTCGGCCACCTCATCGACACCGACCTCTCCGACACGCTCTCGCGGATCGAGGCCTGCGAGTCGGCGTCGGTCGCCGACGTGTCGCTGGCGGCGCCGCAAGGCACAGAGGAGGCGTCGAGCGCCCGGCTCCGGCTGGAGGCCCGCGCCGGCGAGACGGAGGCCGCGCTCGCGGCCGTCCGGGAGCTGGCCGAGGAGAAGGAGCTGCGGCTCGTCGAGCCGCTCACGGGGGTGGAGGCGTGAGACTCGCCGTTATCGGCGCGGGCGCGGTCGGGCGCTCCGTCGTCGAGCTCGCGAGCGAGCACGGCCACGAGGTCGTCGCGGTCGCGGACTCCTCGTCGGCGACGGTCGCCGACGGGACGGGCGGCCGGGACGCCGGGGTCGACCCCGACGCCGTTGTGGCCCGCAAGGCGGAGCGGGGGATCGTCGGCGACGGCGACCCCGCGGACGCGCTCGCGGCCGACTACGACGTTCTCGTCGAAGCGACGCCGACGACGCTGGGCGACGCCGAGCCCGGCTTCTCGCACGTGACCCGCGCGCTGGAGCGCGACCGCCACGCCGTGCTCGCGAACAAGGGGCCGGTCGCGGAGCGGTTCGGCGACCTGCGGCGGGCCGTCGCCGACAGCGCCGGCGAGATCCGGTTCGAGGCGACCGTCGGGGGCGCCATTCCGGCGGTCTCGACCGTCGAGGACATCGAACCCGGCCACGTCACGGCGGTCCGGGGGGTGCTCAACGGGACGGCGAACTTCATCCTCACCCGCATGGCCGCGGAGGGGCTCGACTACGACCACGTGCTCGCGGAGGCGCAGGACCTCGGCGTCGCGGAGGCGGACCCCTCCTTCGACGTCGACGGCACGGACGCGGCGCTGAAATGCGTCATCCTCGCGAACGTGCTCTCGTTCGGCGCGGCCGACGACCCGGCCGACGCCCGGGAGTTCGCGCTCGACGACGCCGAGGTGGAAGGGATCCGCGACGTCCCGGGCTCGACGCTCCGGCTCGCCGCCGAGGACGGACGGACGGTGCGGCTCATCGGCGAGGCGACCGGCGAGACCGTGCGGGTCGCGCCGCGGCTCGTCCCCGAGAACGGGACGCTCGCGGTCTCCGGCACGCAGAACATCGTCCAGATCGAGACGACCCACGCGGGCCGGCTCAACATCTCTGGCCGTGGCGCGGGCGGCCCCGAGACGGCGAGCGCGGTGCTCGGCGACGTGGGGCGGCTGGAGTAGGGGTCTCGGATCGCCCGACTGCCGCCCCGCCGTGCGGCGCGATGGCGTGGCCCGCGTTGTCGAGAATCGCCGGACTGCGGCGCGATACTCTGTGGGCCGTATCGAAACCGTTTTAGTGGAATCTACCGAAACTTACTCACAGAGCGCCTTAGCGCGTGATTACCCCATGAGTGACAAACCGCACCAGAACCTGGCCATCATCGGCCACGTCGACCACGGCAAGAGCACGCTCGTGGGTCGCCTCCTCTTCGAGACGGGGAGCGTCCCCGAGCACGTAATCGAGCAGCACCGCGAGGAAGCCGAAGAGAAGGGCAAGGGCGGCTTCGAGTTCGCCTACGTGATGGACAACCTCGCCGAGGAGCGCGAGCGCGGCGTCACGATCGACATCGCCCACCAGGAGTTCGACACGGACAACTACTACTTCACCATCGTCGACTGCCCGGGCCACCGTGACTTCGTGAAGAACATGATCACGGGCGCCTCGCAGGCCGACAACGCGGTGCTCGTCGTCGCGGCCGACGACGGCGTCGCGCCCCAGACCCGAGAGCACGTGTTCCTGGCCCGCACGCTGGGTATCAACGAGCTCATCATCGGCGTCAACAAGATGGACCTGGTCGACTACCAGGAGTCCACGTACAAGGAGGTCATCGGCGAGGTCGAGGACCTGCTCAACCAGGTCCGCTTCGCGACGGACGACACGACGTTCGTGCCGATCTCGGCGTTCGAGGGCGACAACGTCTCCGAGGAGTCCGAGAACACGCCGTGGTACGACGGCGACACCCTGCTGGAGTCGCTCAACGACCTGCCGGAGTCCGAGCCGCCGACGGACGCGCCGCTCCGACTCCCCATCCAGGACGTCTACACCATCTCCGGCATCGGGACCGTCCCCGTGGGACGCGTCGAGACCGGGATCCTCAACACCGGCGACAACGTCTCCTTCCAGCCGTCCGACGTGGGCGGCGAGGTGAAGACGGTCGAGATGCACCACGAAGAGGTGCCCAAGGCCGAGCCCGGTGACAACGTCGGGTTCAACGTCCGCGGCATCGGCAAGGACGACATCCGTCGCGGGGACGTCTGTGGCCCCGCCGACGACCCGCCGAGCGTCGCCGAGACGTTCAAGGCGCAGGTCGTCGTCATGCAGCACCCGTCGGTCATCACCGCCGGCTACACCCCGGTCTTCCACGCCCACACGGCGCAGGTCGCCTGTACGATCGAGGAGATCAACCAGAAGATCGACCCGTCGTCGGGCGAGGTCGCCGAGGAGAACCCGGACTTCATCAAGTCCGGCGACGCCGCGGTCGTCACCGTGCGCCCCCAGAAACCGCTCAGCATCGAGCCCTCCGGCGAGATTCCGGAGCTCGGCAGCTTCGCCATCCGCGACATGGGGCAGACCATCGCGGCCGGCAAGGTGCTCGAAGTCAACGAGCGATAATCGATGCAGCAGGCACGCGTCCGCCTCGCCGGCACGAGCCCCGAGGACCTCGACGACATCTGCGACGACGTCCGCGAGATCGCGGACTCGACGGGGGTCGCCCTGTCGGGCCCGATCCCGCTGCCGACGAAGACGCTCGAGATCCCGTCGCGAAAGTCCCCGGACGGTGAGGGGACGGCGACGTGGGAGCACTGGGAGATGCGCGTCCACAAGCGGCTGATCGACATCGACGCCGACGAGCGCGCGCTCCGCCAGCTCATGCGCGTCCAAGTGCCGAACGACGTCAGCATCGAGATCGTTCTCGAAGACTGAGCGCTAGGGCGTTTCCCTTTCACCCGTTTCGTTTTTTCACGCCGCTAGCGGAGGCACCGTCCACCGGCTTCACCCGCACCGTTACCGCACGTCGAGCAGCCCCGTGCGTCCCGCGACGAGCCCGCAGAACGCGCCGGTCGCGTGGGCGATCAGCGCGACGCCGGGCGCAGCGGTCGTCGCGGTGAGAACGACGGCCGCGAGCCCGAACAGCGCGAACTGCGCCCGGGCGGAGAGCCGCAGCCGATCGAACAGCGTCGCGCTGACGACGTTGCCCGCGAGGAGGTAGCCGCCGAGCGCGAACACCGCGCCGCTCAGGCCCAGCACGGCCGCCGGCGGGCCGAGCAGCCCGCCGACCGTCACCTGTGCGATCCCCGCGAGCGCCCCGGTCGTCGCCACGAACGCGTGGAAGCGGAGCCGGTTCGTCCGGCGCTCGACGAGGGGCCCGACGAGCAGCAGGACGAGCCCGTTCGCCAGCAGGTGACCGATCGACCCGTGCGCGTACACGCTGGTGACGACCGTCCAGGGCGCCGCCGACAGCGGGGTCGACAGCGCGAGGGTCCCCGCGAGGCCGACGAGGCGCAGCGCGCCCTGTGCGATCCCGACGAGCGCGGCGGCCGCGAGGGTTTCGAGGGTCGCGCGCATCGGTCTCCCGTTCGCGGCGGACCGACTTAAGCGCGGCCGCGTCGCCGCCGGGAGGCCGTGTTCCGAACCGTCAGCGTTATATGTTTTAGGGCGGCCTAAATCAACGTATGACAGCCGTACCGCGCCTCGAACGCCCTCGTCCCGGTGCGACGGCCGAGGGGCTCCGACCGACTCGGCGGGGAGGCCGGAGTCCGTGACGGGAACCGGTCTCTGGTCCCGCCTCCGCGCCGGACTCTCGCGGGGGCGGCTCACCGTCCTCGGGACGCTCCTCGTCGTCGGACTCGGGGCAGCGGTCCTCGTTCGAGGTCTCGACGCCGACGCGGTCGTCTCGGCGGTGGCGACGGCCGACCCGACGCTCCTGGCCGTCGCCCTCTGCGTCTACCTGCTCTCGTGGCCGGTCAGGGGGCGGCGGTACGGCGACGTGCTCGCGGCCATGGGCCGCCGCTGCCGGACCGGGTTCCTCACCGCGACCGTCTTCGCCAGCCAGACCGCGAACCTCGCGATCCCCGCGCGCGCCGGCGACGGGGTCCGCGCGTACCTGCTCAGGGAGCGGCGGGACGTGCCGTACCCGACCGGCGTCGCCTCGCTCGCCGTCGAGCGCGCCTTCGACCTCGTGGCGATCGGCGTCCTCGGCGGGGTCGGGCTCGCGCTTCTGCTCCTCACCGGGTGGTCGCCCGGGTCAGGCGAATCGGTGGGAGCCGTCGCGCCGTCGACCGCGCTCGCGGCCGCGGCCGGCATCGCCGCGGTCGCCGCGGTCGCCGCGGTCGCGACCGTCGCGGTCGCTCGGAGCGACCGACGGTTCGGGCCCGCCCTCCGCGATCGGCTCGCGCGCTCGGCGGCCGACCGCCCGCGCCTCTCGCGCGCCGTCGACGCCCTCGTCCGGTTCGGCGCGTCCGTCCGGGTCGTCGCCGCCGACCCCCGCCGCCTCGGTGCGGTGTTCCTGTGGAGCGTCCTCGTCTGGGCGCTCGACGTCCTCACGGCGGTGCTCGTTCTCGCCGCGCTCACCGGCGGGATCGGGGGAGTCGTCCCGACGCCGACCCTGCTCGTCGTCGGGACGCTCGCGGTCAGCGTCGGGAACCTCGCGAAGGTGCTCCCGCTCTCGCAGGGCGGGATCGGGCTGTACGAGGCCGCGTTCACCGGCCTCGTCGTGAGCGCGACGGGGCTCCCGGTCGAGACGGCGCTCGCGGCGGCGGTCCTCGACCACGCGCTGAAGAACGCCGTCACGCTCGCGGGCGGCGGAGTCGCCGCGCTCGCGCTCGGCCTCTCCCCGACGGCCGGCCCCGCGTCGGACGGCGATCCGACCCCTTCAGTGAAGGCCGACGGGGGGAGCGTCGCGGGCGAGTCCGGTGCGAGGGGAGCGGCCGACGACACGCCCGGCGACGACGAGTCGTCGGACGCCGGACCGCCAGACTTTTAGGTCGGCCTAAAAAATTTGGCGTATGGAAGAACGCCGCCCAGACGCCGCGAGCGGGGACATCTGCGTGATCGTCCCCACGATCCGAGAGTACGAGTGCCTCCGCGAGTACGTCGCCAACGCCCGCGAGCACGGGTTCGACGTCTCGCGGCTCCACTTCGTCCTCGTCACCGAGGACTTCTGCGAGACCGAGGAGATGCGCGCCATGCTCGATGACCTCGACATCTCCGGCGAGGTGTTCGACGGCACGCGCCGCGAGGAGTGGTACGAGGCCAACGGGGTCGCGGAGTACGGCCACGTCGTCCCGGCCGCGAGCCACGCCGAGACGAGCTTCGGCCTGCTGTACATGTGGGCCGACGACTCGTTCGACTACGGCGTCTTCATCGACGACGACACGCTCCCGCACGACGACGTCGACTACTTCGGCCGTCACATGGAGAACCTCGCGTTCGGCGGTTCCGTCGAGCGCGTGAGCTCGGACGAGAACTGGGTGAACGTGCTCTACGACAACGCCGACGAACACGGGCTCTACCCGCGCGGCTACCCGTACTCGGCGATGGACGAGACGGTCGAGACGGGGACCGTCGAGGTCGAATCCGGCGAGGTCGTCGCCTCGCAGGGGCTGTGGACGAACGTCCCCGACCTCGACGCGGTCCGGATCCTGATGGACGGTGACTTGGAGGGACAGGCGCAGACGCGGACGAGCGCCGCCGACTTCGGCGAGGACTTTGTCGCCGCGCGCGGCGATTACCTCACCGTCTGCTCAATGAACCTCGCGTTCCGCCGCGAGGTGATCCCGGCGTTCTACCAGCTGCCGATGGACGACAACGAGTGGGACGTGGGCCGCTTCGACGACATCTGGTCGGGCCTGTTCTTAAAGCGCGCCTGCGACGTGCTCGGCAAGCGGATCTACAACGGCGACCCGCTCTGCGAACACAACAAGGCCCCGCGGTCGACCTTCGACGACCTCGCGAACGAGGTCGCCGGGCTAGAGCTGAACGAACACGTGTGGGAGGTGATCGACAGCGTGGAACCGGAGGTTCCACGGGCCGCTCAGACGGCAGAGCCGTCTGAGGACGAGGCGGGCGCCGGCGCCGACTCGTACGAGGCGGTCTTCGACGACATGGCCGACGCCCTCGCGGAGGGCGACTTCGCCGAGTGGAACAACGGCGCGTTCCTCAACCACTGCGGCGAGTACATGCGCGACTGGCTCGACTGCCTCGACGCGATCCGGCGGACGCCGGCGGTCGCGGACGACTGAACCGACACGACTAAAAACGTTTAGGTAAGCCTAAAACACATGACGAACCACGAATCCGACGGACGGAACGGACGCGACATCGGCGAGCGAGACCTGCGACGCCGGAAGTTCCTCGCGGCGGCGGGCGGGGTCGGTATCGCTGGGATCGCCGGCTGTAACGAGACCGACGACGGGAGCGACGGCGGAGACGGCGGCGGGGCGGTCGGCCAGATCGGCTCCGGTCGCACGGGGCGCGACGCCCCCGGCGGGACGCCGATGGCCGAGATGCCCCCGCTGGAGGGCGAACTCACCGTCTACTCCGGTCGGGGGGAGTTCCTCGTCGGCGAGCTCGTCAGCTACATCGACGGGCTGTACGACGACCTCGACCTGACCGTCCGGTACGGCGGCTCCACCGACCTCGTCAACCAGATCGCCAACGAGGGCGAGGGGTCGCCGGCCGACGTGTTCTACTCGGTCAACGCCGGCGCGCTCGGCGCGCTCGCCGACGAGGGGCGCACGCAGGCGCTCCCGGAGGAGATCACCGAACTGGTCCGCGAGGAGTTCCGCACGGAGCAGTGGGTCGGCACGTCCGGGCGGGCCCGGACGGTCCCGTACAACACCGACGAGTTCTCCGAGGACGACCTGCCGGACGACATCATGGCGTACCCCGACGAGTTCGAGGGCGACCTCGGCTGGGCGCCGTCGTACGGCTCCGCACAGGCGTTCGTCACCGCGATGCGGCTGCTGGAGGGCGAGGAGGCCACCCGAGAGTGGCTCGAAGCGATGGTCGAGCGCGGCGCCGCGACGTACCCGGACGAGTTCCGCACGTGTCAGGAGATCGCCGACGGCGAGATCGACGCCGCGTTCACGAACCACTACTACATCCAGCGCGTGCTCGACGGGAATCCCGAGGCGCCGATCGCCACCGCGTTCACCGAGGGCGACGCGGGCGCCGTGTTCAACGTCGCCGGCGCCGCGGTCGTCGACAGCGCCGCCGACGCCGACCTCGCCGCGAACTTCGTGCGCCACCTGCTGTCGGCGGAGGCGCAGGACTACTTCGCGCGGTCCACCTTCGAGTACCCGCTGATCCCAGACGTCGAACCCATCGGCGACCTCCCGACGATCGACGAGCTCGACGTCCCGGACATCGACCTCTCGGAGCTGTCGAACCTCGAACCGACGATCGACCTCATGCGCGAGGCCGGCGTCGAGATCTGACGGTCGCCCCGCGCGCGTCTCCCCACCCCACCGTCCGTGTCACCGCTTCCACCACCCGTCCGCCCGCGTCGGCTCGCGACGCGTCTCCGCGAGCGGCTCGCCCGCGCCGACCGGGTGACGCTCGCCGCGGCGCTCGTCTCCGTCGGCGCCGGCGTCCTGACGTTCGCGATCGCCGCGACCGTCTTCTCGCACCACTCGGCGAACCACGACGAGGGCGTCTACCTCACGCAGGCCGCGCTCCTCCTCGGCGGCCAGCTGGAGTTCCACGCCGGGCCGCTCGCGGACGCCTTTCACCCGTGGTTCTTCATCGAGGACGGCGGGCGGCTCTACCCGAAGTACAACCCCGTCCCCGCCGCGACGTTCGCGGTCTCGATGTGGTTGTTCGGCGAGCCGCGCGTGACGCTCGCGGCGGTCGCCGCCGGCAACGCCGCCCTCGTCTACCTGATCGGCTCGCTGACGTTCGGTCGCCGCGCCGGGCTCGCCGCCGCGGCCCTCTTCGCCGCGTCGCCGATGGCGATCGCGACCTCGTCCGTCTTCCTCCCGTACGCCCCGACGACGTTGTTCAACCTGATCTTCGCTGTCGCGTACCTCCGGGGCGTCCGGGACCGGTCGCTCGCGGCCGCGGGGGTCGCGGGGGTCGCGATCGGGATCGCCTTCTTCTCCCGGCCGTACACCGCCGTGCTGTTCGCCGCGCCGTTCATCGGTCACGCGCTGTGGCGAGTCGGGCAGGGGATCGCGAGCGACGGCCTCCGTGAGCTCCCCGACCCCGTCCGGCGCCACGGGCTGACCGCGCTGTTCGGCACCCTGTTCGTCGGCGTCACGCTCGCGTACAACGCCCGGATGACGGGGTCGCCGCTCCTCTTCCCGTATCAGGTGTTCGCACCGATGGACGGCCCCGGGTTCGGCGAGCGACGCATCCTCGGCCACTCGGTGGAGTACACGCTCGGCCTGGCGCTGGAGTCGAACCGGTACGCGCTCCAGGAGATCGCGACCCGGTGGTTCGCCGCCGGCCCGCTCGGGACGCTCGCGGCGCTCGCGGGCGGCGGGGTCGCGCTCCGGCGGTGGCGGACACGCGGCGACCCGCGCGCGGCCGAGGCGGTCGCCGACGGCGGGGACGGAGCCGTCGACGCGTCCGGCTCCCCCGCCTTCCGGCGGACGGCCGCCCTGCTCCTCGTCGGGATCGCGGTCTCGGTCGTCGTCGGGAACCTGTACTTCTGGGGGACCCACAACGCGCTCGCCGACCTCTCGGACCCGACCGACGGGCTCGCGTCGCTGTTCGGCCCGTTCTACCACTTCGACCTGCTGGTGCCGCTGTCG
Source organism: Halorubrum sp. SD626R (assembly GCF_001261915.1). Taxonomy (GTDB): domain Archaea; phylum Halobacteriota; class Halobacteria; order Halobacteriales; family Haloferacaceae; genus Halorubrum. The sequence continues at coordinate 14,481 of NZ_CVRT01000020.1, read as the reverse complement.
GCGTTCGGGGGGCTCGGCGTCGCCGCCGCGGCGCGGGCACTGCCCGCCGTTCGCGACCGGCTGACCGCCCCCGCCGCCGGAGCCCGGATCGGCTCTCCTCGGGTCGCCCGCGTCGCGCTCGCGCTCGTCGTCGCGAGCGCGGTCGTCGTCGCCGGCGTCGCCGCCGCGGACGCGGCCGCCGAGCCGATCGAGCGGAACGCCGAAATCGACGCGAAACACGAGGCCGCGTACGCCCCGTTCGACGAGACGACGTTCGAGGACGGGCTGGTGTTCGTCCCCACGCCGTACGGCGAGTGGCAGAGCCACCCGTTCCAGTACCTCCGGAACGGCCCGGGGCTCGACGGAGAGGTCGTCTACGCGCTCGACCGCGACCCGGCGGAGAACTTCGCGGTGCTCGACGCCTACCCCGACCGGACGCTCTACCGTTACGGCTACCGCGGCGTCTGGACCGCGGACCCGGAGACCCGCGTCACGCCGAAGCTTGAGCCGCTGGACCGGCGGTCCGGCGCCCTGATCGCCGCCGAGACGACCGTTGGCGTACCGGACCGCGTCGCCCGCGCGCAGGTCCGCGTCGACCCGCGTCGGGGCGCCCCGGGCGGCCCGGACCACGTCTCCTACGCGGTGAGCGACTTCGGCGACTCGCTCGCGGTCGACTGGGCGGTGACGCCGGCGGGCGTCCGACTCCCCGGCGCGGGGGAGTCGAGCGAGCCCGTCCCCTTCGACCCCGACGGCGACGTGGTCGCCGTGACCGTGACGCTCGTCGACCCGACGGGCGCGACGTTCACCTACCGACAGGAGGTGACGGTGCGGGTGACCGAGGGCGGCGACGGGGCGGCTGCCGACAGCGAGCGCGTCGAGGCCGTCTGGCCGCCCGAGCGCTCGACCTGCCGGCTCGTCACGGCGTGCGGCAACGAGGGGACGTACCTCCCCGACGACCCCGACACGCACCCCGACTGGGTCGTCTTCGAGACGGAGGCCGACGCGAGCGACGAATAAACTGCGTGCCCGTGGGGTGCTGCTGCCGCGGAACGTGCCACCAGAATCCCAGCTCTCCTTCGGGACGCGGGCTTCACAGCCGAGACCACTTCCAAAGCCCCAGCCGCTCGGCTGTACGCAGTTGCTGGCGGATCGGCGGTGACCGCCTCTAAAGCCCCAGCCGCTCGGCTGTACGCAGTCGCTGGCGGATCGGCGGTGACCACCTCCAAAGCCCCAGCCGCGAGGCCGCCGTACGCTCGCTGCGCGCTTCAGTCGCTCACTCCGTTCGCTCCTTCCAGTGCTTACGTCGCCTACGGCGGCCTCGCGGCTGCCCCTTTGAGTCCCGCCCCGCACAGCGACCGCACAGCACCTCATGCCTCCCCAGCCTCGTCGCTGGCGCCGCCGGCGCCAGCGACTCCCTCGCGCGTGCTCCTCGCGTCCTTCGGACGCTCGGAGGCACGCGCCACCGCGCGCAGTTGCGGTCGATGGCGACCGGGTGGCGCCGTCGCTCAGGGTCGTAGAAAACGCCGCCGGCGGCGGTCTACTGTGCCCACAGTGTGCGTCCGGACCGCCGTCCGACGCCGCGTCGAGGGGCGAAGTGCCCTCAGAAGCGCCGCAGTTGCTCTTCGAGACAGACGGTGACGATCGACATCGCGATGGCGGCGCCGCCGCCGATCGGGTCGAGCTTCGTCTCGCCGAGTCGCTCGGCGTAGCGGATCGGCCGCTCGCGCACGTCGTGGCCGCGCATCAGCGGGCGGATGAGGAGTTCCGCGGAGAGCCCGGTGTTCTCCGTCCAGCCGATCTCCTCGACTACGTCGCGGCGGTACGCGCGCATCCCGGTGGTGGTGTCGTGGACGCGCTCGCCCATCAGCAGGCTCGCGAACGCCGCGAACGCGTGGTTTCCGAACCGGTTGAACGCCGGCATCGCCTCCGCGCCGTGGTAGAGCCGGTCGCCGCTCACCACGTCCGCGCCGTCGTTGATCTCCGCGAGGAACTCCGGCAGCGCCTCCATCGGATAGGTGTCGTCACAGTCGGTGGTGACGACCACGGGGCGGTCGGGCGTCAGGATCGCTTCCCGCACTGCGACGCCGTACCCCTGCGGCTCCTGCTCGACGACCGTCGCCCCGTGCTCGCGGGCGATCTCCGGCGTCCGGTCGGAAGAGCCGTCGACGCAGACGACCTCCGCCTTCCCGTCGGTGACCTCGTCGATGTCCTCCAACACCGTCGCGATCGCCTCCTCCTCGTTGTACGTCCCCATCACGACGCTCAGGTCGTCGAACGCGTACGGTTCGCCCGCGTCGGCGGTCGCGGCGTCACCGGTCTCGTCCTCGCCGCTCGCGGCGTCGTCTTCCACTGTGACGCCCGCCTCGCGGTCCTCGTCGGTCCCGTCCTCCACGGCGGCCGCGGAGCCGTTCGTCGCGTGTGCTGAGTCGCTCATTACCCGACTCTCCGTTCGCACGCACTTGAATTTTTAGGTTTGCCTAAAACAATGTCGTCGGGTCGTCAATTCTCCCCGCCGAGCCACTCGGCGACGTCGTCCCCGACGCGCAGCGCGAGCGCGGCGATGGTGAGCGTCGGGTTCATCGCGCCGCTCGTCGGGAAGACGGAGCTTGAGGCGATCCAGCAGTTGTCGAGGTCGTGGGTCCGGCAGTCTGCGTCGACGACGCCCGCCTCGGGGTCGTCGCTCATGCGAGTCGTTCCCATGTGGTGGTAGGCGGGACCGGTCGCGTCCGGGCCGGCCACCCACTCGACGTCCGCGCCGAGCTCCTCCAAGATCGACACCTGGATCTCGTTCGCCCGTTCGATCGTGTCGAGCGCGCGGTCGCCGACCGTCCACTCGATCCGCGGCACGGGGTTGCCGTGACCGTCGGTGCGGTCGTCGGCGAGCGTCACCCGGCTGTCGGCGTCGGGGGCCTGCTCGACGAGCCCGCCCATCGCGACGTGGTCCCCGTACCCGTCGCGGAGCCGCTCCAAGAGGGGGTCGCCCCAGTCGTCGCCGGACAGCGCCATCTCGACCGGCGACGGGCCGGCGTAGTTGAAGAACTCCAGCTTGAACGGCGCCTGCGACTCGTCGGCCTCGTCGTAGAACTGGTCGCAGGCGCTGGTGTAGAAGCCGACGTGGTTCTGGCGGGTCTCCTCGTCGAGGGTCCCGCCCGCGCCGGCGAACAGGTGGTCCATGAAGAACTCGCCGACGTGGCCGCTCCGGTTCGCGAGCCCGTCCGGGTAGCGGTCGGACGCGGACAGGAGGAGGAGCCGCGGCGTCTCCACGCCCCCGCAGGCGACGACGAACGCGTCCGCCTCCTGCCTGTGCTCCCCGCCGTCCGGCGTCGCGTACACCGCCGCGGTCACCCGGTCGTCGCCGTCGTGTTCGAGCCGCTGGACGGGGGCGCGGTCGATCACGGTCGCGCCCCGCTCCTCGGCGCGCTCGACGTGGACGGTCGCGTCGTACTTCGCGCCGCTCGGGCAGACCGGCTGGCAGGTGCCGTAGCCGACGCAGGCCGACCGGTCGTCGTACGGCTCGGAGTTGCGGGCGTTCGGCACGGAGTGCATGTCGATCCCGAGCTCCTCGCAGGCCTCGGCGAACAGCGAGTCGCTGTAGGAGGGCTCGAACGCCGGCATCGGGTGCGGCTCTTCGCGCGGCGGCGCGTAGGGGTTGTCCGAGGCGCCCGCGACGCCGAGCTCGCGCTCGGCCTCGGCGTAGTACGGCCGGAGGTCGGCGTACTCTATCGGCCAGTCCGGGCCGACGCCCCGCTCCGTGCCGGAGTTGAAGTCGTCCTCGTGGAGCCGCATCACCATCCCCTGCCAGTGGAGCGTCGACCCACCGATCCCCTTCACGCGGGCGTGGTTCAGCGGGTAGAACCGGTCGCCGGCGTTCTCGTGGGCGTCGCGCTCGCCGCCGACGCCCCACACGTCGGGTCGACCGTAGGAGGGCCGGATCGCCCGCTCCTGTCTGGCGAGGCGGTCAGCCGGGTCGAACCGCGGTCCGGCGTCGAGCACCACGACCTCGCGCTCGCCGGCGAGCCGGTCGGCGACGAGCGCGCCCGCCGGCCCCGCGCCGACGACGCAGACGTCGGCGTCCGAGACCGGCGTGCGGTCGACGTCGTCGGCCCCTCCGTCGCCGGCCTCCGACCGCCCGTCCCCGACGCTCTCGGCGCCGCTCATCGCGGCCCCCGCGTGTAGCTCTCCGCGCCGCCCGCGTACCCCTGCGGGTTCTCGATCCCGACGAGCTCGCCCCCGGTCGGCGAGGCGTACAGCGCGAGGAGGAGCTCGTTGACGACGTAGTACCGCACCCGCTCCGCCGCCGACCCGCGCGGGTCCTCCTCCGCGGTGTCGGCGCCCAGCTCGCGGAGCAGCGAGTCGCGCTCGGCCGCCGAGATCTCGGCGACCGGGGCGTCGTACCACGACCGCGACGCCGACCGGACCTCGCCGACCGCGGCCCGGATCCCCTCGCCGTGCGCCGACCCGTCGAGGCGACCGTCGAGGAATCCGTCGACGAACGCCTCGACGCCGGTGACCGGCTCCGGGTAGACGACGGTCGCGACCGCGGTCATCGTCTCGCGGACCGCCTCGTCGTCGGGGATCTCTTCGCCGTCTCCCGCGGGCCCGTCCGACTGCTTCGCACCGTCCGACCGCTCCGCACCGTCGCCCGCTCGACGGACGCCGAGCGCGACGCCGCCGGTCGCGCCGATCGCGGCCAGCGCGGCCGCCGCGTCGCGTCGCGTCAGTTCCATGGGAGGTTTTAGGCATCCCTAAATTCTTATATCCGTCGGAGCGCGCTCGCCGGGGGATCGGAACCCCTAACGGCGGGCGCGGCCACGCTCGGACAGAGCGACACCGCCTCCGCACAATGACCCTGCGACATCGGATCCGCGACCGCTTGACCGACGGCGACGGCCGCCTTCCGATCGGGCTGACGCTGCTGTGTGCGGCGATCGCCGCCGCGCTCGTGTTCCCGCTGGCGTGGCTCGTCATCGAGGCGGTCGCCGTCGAGCGCGAGCGTGCGCTTGACCTCCTGTTCAGCGCGGGGACCGCCGACGTGCTCGTCAACAGCCTGCTGCTGATGGGCGGGGTCACCGCCTTCTCGATCCTCGTCGGCGTTCCGCTCGCGTATCTCACCGCTCGGACCGACCTCCCGTTCCGCCGGTTCTGGTCCGTCGCGGTCGCGCTCCCGCTCGTCGTCCCGAGCTACGTCGGCGCCTTCTCGTTCGTCTCCGCGTTCGGACCGCAGGGAGAGTTCCACGAGGTGCTCGCGCCGCTCGGCGTCGAGCGGATCCCCGACATCTACGGGCTCTCCGGCACGGTCCTCGTCATCACGCTGTACACCTATCCGTACGTCTACCTGACGACCCGCGCCGCGCTGCTGTCGTTCGACACGACGCTGTTGGAGGCCGCCCGAACGCTGAACCACGGCCGGCTGTCGGCGTTCCGCCGGGTGACCCTCCCGACCATCCGCCCCGCGATCGCCGCCGGGGCGCTGCTGGCGGCGCTGTACGCTGTCTCCGACTTCGGGACGCCCTCGATCATGCGGCTCCCCGTGTTCACCCGCCAGATCTACGTCGAGTACAACGCGTTCGGCCGCGACTACGCCGCGCTGCTCTCCCTCCAGCTGCTCGTCGTGGTCGTCCTCGTGCTCGCGCTGGAGTGGGCCGTCCGCTCGGACCGCGAGACGAGCGGCGACGACGCGGGCCGGACCGAGGACCGGGTGTCGCTCGGGCGGCTCCGGTGGCCGGCGACGCTGCTGCCGGCCGGGGTCTCCGGGTTCGCGCTGCTCGTCCCCCTGTGGATCCTCGGCCTGTGGCTGGTCAGGTCGGAGTCCGGTCGCCGCCCCTCGATGGCGTTCGAACCGGTGCAGGTGCTCAACTCCGTGTCGGTCTCGGCGGCGGCGGCGGTCGCCGCCGCGCTCGCGGCGATCCCGATCGCGTACTTCGCGGCGAACCACGACTCGCCGCTCGCGACCGTCTTCGAGCGCGCCACGTACGTCGGGTTCGCGGTCCCCGGCATCGTGCTCGCGCTGGCGCTCGTCTACTTCGGCTCCGGGTACGCGCCGTGGCTCTACCAGACGCTGCCGCTCCTGGTGTGCGCGTACGTGGTCCGCTTCCTCCCGCAGGCCGTCGGGTCGGCCCGCACGTCGATCCTCCAGGTTGACCGGCGTCTCGTTGAGGCCGGGCGCACGCTCGGCGAATCGCCGACGGGGACGTTCAGACGCGTGACGTTCCCGCTCGTGCGGTCGGGGATCGTCGCGGGCGCCGCCCTCGTCTTCCTCACGACGATGAAGGAGCTTCCGGTCACGCTCGTCCTCCGCCCGTCCGGGTTCGAGACGATCGTCACGCAGATCTGGCGCGCGCAGGCGACGGCGCTGTACCAGTACGCGGTCGTCCCCACGCTCATCCTCCTCGTCATCTCGGGGCTCTCGATGGTCGTCATCCTCGCGCAGGAGGGCGGCGAAGAGGGGCTGTGAGAGAGACGTTTCGAAGGCTGCTGTGGCGCGTGCCGGTGAGCGGCCGGCAGGCCGCGAACCGCACGCGCGAGGGAGCCCGCGGCCGCCGATGGCGGCCGCGGCAGCGAGGCGCGAAGCGCCTCTGGCAGCCGGCGCACAGCGCCGGCGACGAGGCTGGGGAGGCGTGAGGTGCGGTCGCTGTGCGGTGCGGTGCGGGACTCAAAGGGGCAGTCGGGAGGCGGGCGCAGGCGACGTAAGCAGCGTGGCGCTACGCGCCACGGGCAGCCGGCGGCGAAGCCGCCGGTGACACTGGAGGGAGCGAACGAAGTGAGCGACTGAAGCGCGCAACGAGCGTGCGCCCGCCTCCCGGCTGGGGCTTTGGAGGTGGTCTCGGTATCGAAAACGACGTATAGCCGAGCGGTCGGTTCTTCGGAAGCGCTCACCGCGTCGGCAACAGCGATCTATCGACCCCTCACGACCACGTCCCGTTCCGATTCCACACGTACTTATTCGCCACCCTCACACGGGTACGCATGAACCTCGCCGATTCACGCGTGCTCGTCACGGGCGGCGCCGGCCTCGTCGGCAGCCACCTCGCCGCGAGCCTGCTCGACCGCGGCGCGACCGTCCGCGTCGCAGACGACCTCTCGAAGGGGACCCGCGACCGAGTGCCCGACGGCGCCGACTTCGTCGAGGCCGACCTGACCGACCCCGGCGACGTCGCCGAGGCGGTCACGGGCGACCTCGACGTCGTCTTCCACTTCGCGGCGTACACGGACACGAACTACGACGACGACCGGGAGCTGTTCGAGGAGAACACCGAGATGACGTACAACGTCTTAGACCGCATGCGCGAGGTCGGAACCGACCGCTTCGCGTTCACCTCCTCCTCGACCGTCTACGGCGAGGCGCCGCGCCCGACGCCGGAGGAGTACGGCCCCCTCGAACCGATCTCCATCTACGGTTCCTCGAAGCTCGCCGACGAGGCGCTCATCTCCACGCACGCGCACTCCTACGGGATCCGGTCGTGGGTGTTCCGGTTCGCGAATATCGTCGGGCCGCGCCAGCGCGGCAACGTGATCCCCGACTTCATCGAGAAGTTGGACGCCGACCCGACGGAGCTGGAGATCCTCGGCGACGGCCGCCAGGAGAAGTCGTACATGCACGTCACCGAGTGCGTCGACGCCATCCAGCACGTCGTCGAGGGCGCCGACGACGCGTACAACGTGTACAACCTCGGGACGCGCACGACCACCTCGGTCACCGACATCGCCGACATCGTGAGCGACGAGCTCGGCGTCGACCCCGAGTACGCCTACACCGGCGGCGACCGCGGCTGGACCGGCGACGTGCCGAAGATGCGGCTGTCGATCGAGAAGCTGGCCGATCTGGGCTGGGAGCCCTCGACCGAGAGCGACGAGGCGGTCCGACGGAGCGCGCGCGAACTGATCGACGAGATCGTCTCATAGGAATTTGGTTCCGGTATCGGCTGTTCTGCGGGAGATGCTTCCGAAGCCCCAGCTGATTGTTTATAAACAGTTGCCCGGAGATCAACGGCAAGCGACTCTAAATTTCCAGTCGCTCACTCATAAATCGGGATCAACAGATCGGCGGTGAACACCTCCAAAGCCCCAGCCGTGAGGCGGGCGCACGCTCGCTGCGGTCCTCGGTCGGTCGCTCGTTTCACTCGCTCCCGCCCTGCGGTCCTTGCTTCGCCTGCGCCCGCCTCACGGCTGCCCCTTTGAGTCCCGCCCCGGCACCGCAATCGCTGCCTCACGCCTCCTCAGCCTCGTCGGTGGTCCGGAGCGAAGCGGAGGCCACCGACTCCCTCGCGCGTGCTGCTCGGCCGCGATGCGGCCCCGCAGGCACGCGCCACCGCAGTTCGGAGAGTCTCCGTTTCGTCCCCTTTGATCCCACGCCTCGCCCGCCGCGCCGCTTCGGAAGGCCCTTTTAATCAGCCCGTCGAACGAACGGTATGTTCAGGCAGTTCCGGTCGGAGGTCGAGGCGGCGCTCTCCGCCGCGCTCGCCGCGCTCGACCTCCCGACCGACGACCTCGGCATCGAGCGCCCGCCCGACGACATGGACGCGACGCTCGCCTCCAGCGTCGCCTTCCGGCTCGCGGGCGAGGTCGGCGACGCCCCGCCGAACGTCGCGAGCGAGGTCGCCGAGGCGGTCGCCGTCGCCGGCTACGACTACCTCGACTCGGTCGACACGGCCGGCCCGTACGTCAACTTCCACGCGGGCGAGCGCTACCTCGTCGACACGCTCGACGCGGCCGCCGCCGACGCCGGCTACGGCGCGCTCCCCGACCGGGACGCGTCGGTCGTCGTCGAGCACACGAGCGCGAACCCGACCGGCCCGGTCCACGTCGGCCGCGCACGGAATCCGATCGTCGGCGACGCGGTCGCGAACCTCATGGAGTACGCCGGCTACGACGTCGACCGCCACTACTACGTCAACGACGCCGGCCGCCAGATGGCGGTGTTCACGTGGGCCTACGAGCGGTTCGACGAGTCGGACTTGGAGGCGGAGCCCGCCCGCGACCGCGCCGAGTACGACCTCGTGCGCTACTACCGGAAGGGGAACGCGTATCTGGAGGAGGCCGATCCGGACGCGGTCGAGGCCGCGGAGGAAGAGATTCAGGACATCCTCCAGGGGCTCGAAGCCGGCGACGAGGAGACGTACGAGCGCGTCGGCGAGGTCGTCGACACCGTCCTCGGCGGGATGAAGGCGTGTCTCGCCCGCCTGCCCGCCGAGTTCGACGAGTTCGTCAAGGAGACGCGGTTCATGCGTGACGGCTCGACCGACGACATCGCCGCGCGGCTCAAGGAGACCGATCAGGCCGTCTACGAGGAGGACGCGTGGCAGCTGGAGCTCGACGAGTGGGGGATCGAGAAGAACCTCGTCTTCCTGCGCTCGGACGACACCAGCCTCTACACGACCCGCGACCTGGCCCACCACGAGTGGAAGTTCGACAACTACGACCGCGCGGTCACCGTCCTCGGCGAGGATCACAAGCTCCAGGCCGACCAGCTCGACGCGACCCTCGAACTCCTCGGCAACGACACGGACCGGCTCGGCCACGTCATCTACTCGTACGTTAACCTCCCCGACGGGAAGATGTCCACCCGCCGCGGGACCGGCGTGATGCTCGACGACCTGCTGGACGAGGCGATCGAGCGCGCCCGCGACGCCGTCGAGAGCCGGATGGACGACCGCATCCGCGACGACGACCTGACCGACGAGGACGTGGAGCGCATCGCCCACCAGGTCGGCATCGGCGCGGTCCGGTACGACATCGTCTCGAAGCAGCCCGCGAAGGCGATCACCTTCGAGTGGGAGGACGCGCTCGACTTCGAGGCGCAGTCGGCCCCGTTCGTCCAGTACGTCCACGCGCGCTGCGCCGGCATCCTCGACGAGGCCGCGGCCGAGGGCGTCGACGTGCCAGGGGTGACGGGCGGCGCCGGGTCCGAGAGCGCGGTCGACCCCGACGCCCTCGACGTCGACGCCGCGGTCTTCGAGACCGACGCGGAGCGCGAGCTCCTGCGCGAGGTCGCCCGCTTCCCGGCCGTCATCGAGGCGGCGGCCGACGACCTGGAGCCGCACACGGTCGCGACGTTCACCCGCGAGTTCGCCGACGCGTACAACGCCTTCTACCGGGAGTGCCCGGTCGTCACCGCCGCGGACGACGAGCTCCGGGCCGCTCGGGTCGCGCTCGTCGCGGCCGCGAAGCACACGATGGCGAACGCGCTCGACGTGCTCGGGGTCGAGGCGCCGGAATCGATGTAGGAGCGGGGTGATAACTCGTCTCTTTCCGGTTAGAGGTTCGTCGTCGACGGTAGGATGAACGTTTCCTCGCCCCCGATCGGTCGCTTATAAACGCCTGCTGATGGATCGGCGGTGAACACCTCCAAAGCCCCAGCGATGAGGGCCGCGCACGCTCGTTGCGCTCCTCAGTCAGTCGCTTCGCTCCCTCCTTGCGGTGCTTACGTCGCCTCCGCGGCCCTCGTCGCTGCCCCTTTGAGTCCCACCCACACTGCACGGCACCACAGCCTCACCCCTCCCCAGCCTCGTCGCTGGCGCCGACGCCGCCAGCGACTCCCTCGCGCGTGCTGGCTCGCGGCCTGCCGGCCGCTCGCAGGCACGCGCCGCCGCACGACGTTTATAAACGACACTGCGATCGACAGCCCGTGTGACTCGGTACCGCCGCCCCGACGGGGAGGTCAAAGCTTACTTACACGCACGTCGCCGTAGTTCGGATAATGAGTAGCGACGCCCAAGCGGCGAGCGAAGACCGGCGGAAGTACGAGTTCCGCAAGGTCATCGAGGAGCTCAAGGACTTCGAAGGCTCCGGCACGCAGCTCGTCACCATCTACATCCCCGAAGACCGGCAGATCTCCGACGTGGTCGCCCACGTCACTCAGGAACACAGCGAGGCGTCCAACATCAAGTCGAAACAGACCCGGACCGCCGTGCAGGACGCGCTCACCTCGATCAAGGACCGCCTCCGCTACTACGACACCTACCCGCCCGAGAACGGGATCGTGATCTTCTCGGGGGCGATCGACGCCGGCGGCGGTCAGACGGACATGGTCACCCGGACGCTGGAGTCGCCGCCCCAGCCCGTCGAGTCGTTCCGGTATCACTGCGACTCCGCGTTCCTCACCGAACCGCTCGAACACATGCTGGAGGACTCCGGGCTGTTCGGGCTCATCGTCTTGGACCGCCGCGAGGCCAACGTCGGCTGGCTCAAGGGGAAACGCATCGAGCCCGTCAAGTCAGCGTCCTCGCTCGTCCCCGGCAAACAGCGGAAAGGGGGCCAGTCCGCACAGCGGTTCGCCCGCCTCCGGCTCGAAGCGATCGACAACTTCTACCAGGAGGTCGCCGGGATGGCCGACGACCTGTTCGTCGACAAGCGACACGAGCTCGACGGCATCCTCGTCGGCGGTCCCTCCCCGACGAAAGACGAGTTCCTCGACGGCGACTACCTCCACCACGAGCTCCAGGACAAGGTGCTCGGGAAGTTCGACGTGGCGTACACGGACGAGTCCGGCCTGAAGGACCTCGTCGACAACGCGAGCGAGGCGCTCGCCGACCAGGAGATCGTCGAGGACAAACGGCACATGGAGGAGTTCTTCGAGAAGCTCCACACCGGCGAGGAGGCGACGTACGGCTTCGAGCAGACCCGCCGGAACCTGATCATGGGATCGGTCGACCGGCTGCTCATCTCCGAGGACCTCCGCTCCGACGTCGTCGTCTACGAGTGTCCGAACGGGCACGAGGAGTACGAGGTGATCGACTCGCGACACTCCACGCCGGACCACGAGTGCGCCGAGTGCGGCGAACCGGCCGACGTCGACGAGCGCGACGACGTCATCGAACACCTGATGAACATCGCCGAGCAGCGCGGGACGGACACGAAGTTCATCTCCACGGACTTCGAGAAGGGCGAACAGCTGATGGACGCGTTCGGCGGCATCGCGGGCATTCTGCGGTACTCGACGGGCGTCTGAGGTCGGGAGACGGCCTCCCGACGGTCGAGACGTTCTCGTCAGTCCGACTCGACCGGCGCCATCGCGACCTCCAGGCACGCGCAGGCGTCGGTCTCGGGGTCGAAGCAGTCCGGACACTCCGGCTGTCGGTCGATGATCGTGTCGAGCCGCTCGGCGACGGTGTCGTCGATGACGGCCTCCAGCTCGCGGGCCTCCGCGCGGAACTCCTCGACGCCGAGGACGTTCGCGAGGAAGCGCTCGATGATGCAGTACGTCTGGAGCGCGTCCCGCGCCCGGACGATCCCGTCGTCGGTGAGCCGGACCCCCTTGTACTTCTCGTGCTCGGCGAGCCCGCGCTCCTCCAGCTTGCCGATCATCTCGTTGGCGCTCGCCGGGCTCACGTCGAGGGCGTCGGCTATCGACCCCGTCGAGGCCGGCCCGTCCTCCTGCTCCTGTACGACGTATATCGTCTTGAGGTACTGGTCTGCGGTGTTCACGGCTCTCCTCCGTCGGGGCTCGTCGTCGGTCCGATACGCCGGTTCATCGTCGCTCCATGACCTCCGTGACCTCGCTGACGCCCTCGGCCTCCTCCTCCCGGATCGTCCGTAACGTCTCCAAGAGGCGCTCCCGGTCGATCGAGAACGCCGCATCGGACGCCTCGATCGCCTCGATGAGGTCGTCGTAGAACTTGTAGGCCGTCTCCTCGTTGCACAGTTGGTCGTATAAGATCCCGTCGAAGTCCTCGGGCTTGGTCCGCCCGTAGCGCGCGTCGACGAGCGATTCGATCTCGTCGAAGGGGACGCTGTCGACGCCGAGTCCGGCGATCAGCGACTCCAGCCGCTCGCGGTGATCGGCCGACTCCTCGGCCGCGTCCGCGAGCAGCGCCTCGATCTCGTCGTCGAGTTCGGCGTCGACGCCGCGGTAGTGGTGGTGCGCCCGCGCCTCGACCACCTCCTCCAACACGATCCCGATCTGTAACAGGCGGGCGAGCTGGTCGTCGGAACCGATCCGCTGGCTCACGCTCACGGCCACCACCCGTCACCGCTCGATACGCCCGTTCGCATACACTCGCACTCGGGCGTAGTCCGACTTAAGGAGTTCCCCTTCACCCGGGGCTCGGCGGGAAGAAAAAACGGAAACGCCGCGACGCGCCCCCGAACGGGGACCGACTCCCGCGTCTACTGGAGGCGCTGGAGGACGAGCTCCCGCACGTCGTCGCGGAACTCGTCGACCGCGATCTCCTCTAACACGGGCACGAAGAAGCCCTCGACGAGCATGTTCCGCGCCGTGCGGGAGTCGATCGTTCGGCTCTCGAGGTAGAACAGATCCTCGGCGTCGACCTGGCCGACCGTCGCCGAGTGCGACGCCTCGGTGTCGTGGTTGTGGATGATCAGCTTCGGCGACGCGTCGGCCTCGGCGTCGTCAGACAGCATCAGCGTGTTCTCGCGCTGGTAGCTGGAGGTGTTCCACGCGTCCTCGCCGACGTCCTGGACGCCCTCGTAGACGGAGCGGGCCACGTCGTCGAGCACGCCGCGGGTGACGAGGTCAGCCGTCGTGTGCTCGGCCTGGTGCCAGACCCGGGCGTTCAGGTCGAAGTGCTGGTCATCGGTGCCGAAGAACGTCCCGACGATCTGGCTCTCGGAGCCGTCGCCGTTCAACTCGGTCTCGACATCGGAGCGGGTGAGCTTCGAGCCGAAGTTGCTCTCGATCCAGTCGACCGTCGCGTACGCGTCCGTCACGCCGCGCTTCAGCGAGTAGGTGTACGAGTCGTCGTCGAGGTTCTGGAGCGAGCCGAACTGGACGTTCGCGTTCTCGCCCGCGGCGATCTCGACGAGGTTCGAGAAGTACCGGTCGCCGTCGACCGCGCTGTCGCCCGACTCGATCGATTCGAGGATCGTCACCGACGACGACTCCTCGGCAACCACGAGCGTCTGACTGAACAGCGAGCGGGAGTTCATCTCCGCGCGCACCGTCACGTCCTCGACGTCGACGCCCTCAGGAACGTAGACGAACGTGCCGGTGGTAAAGAGCGCGACCGAAAGCGCCGTGAGGTAGTTGTGCTCGGGGTCGAGCACCGAGCCGAAGTTCGCCTCGATGACGTCGCCGTACTCATCGAACGCCTCGGTGAAGGGGAGGACGACGACCTCGTCGTCGCCGGCCGCCCGCTCCGTGGCGTCGGACTGGTTCAGCGGGTCGACGAGCGCCTCGAAGTCGAGCGCCTCCAGGTCGGTCCAGCGGCGCCCGGGCGTCTGGATGACATCCGGAAGCTCCGCCGTTTCCAGCGCGGCGAGTGCGTTCAGACGGGTCTCCAGGAGCCACTCGGGCTCGTCGCGTTCGTCGGCGATGCGTCGTACCGTGTCCTCCGAGAGGCTCTCGATTGCTTGCGTGCTCATGTTATCCGAGCGAGCCCTCCATCTCGAGCTCGACGAGCCGGTTGAGCTCGACGGCGTACTCGATGGGCAGCTCCTCTGTGATGGGCTCGATGAAGCCCGAAACGATCATCTGCTTGGCGTCGTCGTCGTCGAGGCCGCGCGACTGGAGGTAGAAGATGTCCTCGTCGCCGATCTTCCCGACGG
>NZ_CVRT01000019.1 GCF_001261915.1 Halorubrum sp. SD626R | reverse complement strand
ATAGAAAAGCAGTTCAAGCGGTCGGACGTCGACCGCACGGAAGCCGAGCCCGGCGCGGCGTTCCAGTAGGCCCGCTCCGGAACCGTTCTCTACCGACCGGCCTCGCGGCCGCGTTTTCTCGTTTCGTGCCGGTTTCGCCGCCTACCTGCTGACGGTCCTCGGCGTCATCTGAGGCGGCGACGACGACGATGCCGATCGTGACGAGTCGCCACGCGAGCTTCAACACGAACTTCCCGAGGACGATCACGATCGCCGCGGCGACGAGCGCGGCGAGCAGCTGTCCGGTCGGGCTGGCGAGGATCCCGGCCTGGAGGGGCGTCGACGCTGCGAGCTCGGCGAATGGCGTAGTCATGTCCGGGGCCACGGCGAGGCCGGGCATAAGCTTGTGGGGGTCGAGGACGGCTCACGGGAGGCGATCGAGCAATCGAAATCGACCGTGCGCCGTCGTGAGTCCGGACAGGAACCGTTGTTCGATATCTGAGAGTGACAGAACGGAAGGCGTTCGACGGGGACGACGGGAGACACTTACGAGACGAACTTCAGCAGGTCGTCGCGGTTGTGCCCGTGGAACCGCGTTCGCAGACATTCCTCTAACGCCTCGATATCCCCCCGCTTCGCACACATCGGCGCGATCCGGTCCGACCACTGCTGCCACGGCGGGTAAAGCCCCAAGCGGTCGCAGATCTCGTCGAGCCGCTCGTCGAGGTCGTCGATCTTGTCGGTCTTGTTGACGGCGACGATGGGCTCGACGCCGACGTCCTCCAAGAAGCCGTACATTTCCACGTCGTGGGGGACGTTCCCGCGCTCGGCGTGGCGATCGATGATGTCGACGGCGGCCTTGCCGTCCATCACGACGACGCCGGCCAGAATGGAGTCGGCGTTCTCCTCCAGGTAGTGAACGATGTTCGTCTTGATCTGCTCGCGGTGCTCCTCCTCGACGCCGGACATGAAGCCGAACCCGGGGAGGTCGGTGAACATGAAGCTCTCGCTGGCCCAGTCGAAGTGGTTCGGCTGCCGGGTGACGCCCGGCTTCCCGCCGGTCGAGAAGTCGTGGCCCGTCAGCTCGCGCATCAGCGTGGACTTGCCGACGTTCGAGCGCCCCACGAGGACGACCTCGGCGTCGCGGTCCGGCCGGTCTTCGAACATACGCGCCCATGGGCGACTGAGCGGTTTAAAAGGCGCGTCGTCGACGTGCCGAATCCGGACGGACGCGTCGACGTCGTCGCGGTCAGACCGCCACGCCGCCGTCGCCGACCCCGTCCGCCTCGGGGCCGGCCGGGTCCTCGATGCGGTCGTTGACGGCCGCGAACGCCGATCCGAACATCCGGAAGACGGCGACCTGACCGTAGAACTGGACGAACGGAACCAACACCGCGCCGACGATAGTCACGAGGAGAACGACGGAGACGAGGAAGACGCCGACCGAGATCAGGAGCGGCATCAACACGGCGAGGAGGTACTCCGCGCTGAACAGCGTCGGCTTGAGGAGCCCCGCGTCGAAGGCCGCGCTCACCTCGCCGCGGACCGCGTACGCCGTGAGCGCCGCCGGGACCGCGTAGTAGATGAAGAACAGCACGGGGACGAAGGCCACCGCGAGCAGCGCGCCGGTGAGGCCGATCAGCGCGCCGAGGTCGCCCCCGATTCCGGACCCGATCCCGACGACCACCGAGACGACGACCCCGTACGCGATCAGCGGAACGACCGAGTACGCGAGCGCGATGAGCACCGCGACCACGCCCTTCGCCAGCAGGTCGCCCCAGTCGTCGAACGCCGGGGGCACGTCGTCGCCCGCCACCGTCCGCTCCAGCACCCTGACGAGGTAGCCGAAGACGGCGAACGTCGGGATCACGAACACCGAGAGCAGCCCCAGGACGCCGCCGATGACGATCCGTCCGACCCAGTCCTCGCGCATCGGATACGACAGCCCGTCTTCGATCATGTCCGAACTGAACACCGATCTGATATATAAAAATGGCGACACGGTCGCCGACGGGACTCGATCGTGTCAGCCGACGATGAGATGGGAGCCGCGTCGGCTCCGGTTCCGTCGGCTACTTGTCGCCCGCCGACGTCACTTCGACATGGACAAACAGATCGTCCGCGAGGCCGTCTGGGACGCCTTCGAGGCGGGCGACCAGGCGCGGTTCCCGTTCCCGCCGCACGACCGGATCCCGAACTTCGCCGGCGCGGACGCGGCGTGCGAGCGTCTGACCGAGACCGACGAGTGGGCGGGCACCGAGACGCTCAAGTGCAACCCCGACGCGCCCCAGCTCCCGGTCAGGCGCGCCGCGCTCCGCGCCGGCAAGACGGTGTACGTCGCGCAGCCCCGGCTCCGCGATCCGGACCCCTTCCTCCGGCTCGACCCGGCCGAGATACCGCCCGAGGAAGTCGGCGACGCGACGACCGTCTCCGGAATCTCCGAGTACGGGACGCCGACGGCTCCCGGAGACGTCCCCCACGTCGACCTCGTGGTCGCCGGCTCGGTCGGCGTCACGACCGACGGCGCCCGGATCGGGAAGGGCGAGGGGTATAGCGACCTGGAGTGGGGCGTACTCAGCGAGCTCGGCGCGGTCGACAGCGAGGCGCAGCGCGCCCCTGGCAGCGAGGGACAGAGTCCCTCGGGCAACCGGGCTTCGCCCGGTGACAGCCGGACGCAGTCCGGCGACGCCGACACGGCGGTCGCGACCACGGTCCACGAGCTGTCCGTGATCGACGGTCCCGAATCCCCCGTGGCTGACGCTGCGGACCTCCCCGAACCCGACGCGCACGACGTCCCGCTCGACCTGGTCGTCACGCCGGAGCGAACGGTCCGGACCGAGACGCCGTACGACCGACCGAGCGGAATCGACTGGGACGCGCTCGACTCGGAAAAGCTGGAAGAGATTCCGGTCCTCGCGGAGCGGGCGCCGGGGCGAAAGTAGGGTGACTCGACCGTCGGGCGTCGACCGGCGACCGCTCAGTCCGCGCGCTTCGGCGACGGCGCGGACCGCTCCGTGCGGTGGTCGGCCACGTGACCGCACTCGGGGCAGACGATGGTGCGCTCGTCGCCGTCGCTGACGACGAGCCACCCCTCCGGGACGGGGTTCTGGAAGCTACACTCGGCACAGAAGAGGACCGACTTCCGGGGGGACGACCGGGGACCGCTGGCGACTGCGTTCATATTCATATGTATTGTCCCGACGTATATGGGTCTTGTCCGGCCCGATCGTTCGATATATTCCGAATTATAACCCGGGAACGCGTCGATTCGCGTTTCGAAACGAAACGGTCGTTTCGGGAATCCGAACCGAACTGATCGGGTTCTGCCACCGTCGTACGGGATCGATCGGCCCCTAGCGCGCCAGCGGCATGTTGTAGCTCGTCTCCGACTCCATCACGTGCTCCCACGTCGCCTCGCAGTCGCAGGAGACCTGCGAGAAGACGCTCCGGTCCTGCCGTTTGTCGAAATCCTTGATCGCGGTCTGGACGCGGTCGTCGCACTCGCCGCAGTTGTGCGCGCCCCGGTCGGAGCCGTGGCCGACGGGGTCGGAAACGACGATGGCGTCGACGTCGGCCGTCTCCTCCAGGACGTGAGCGACCGACCAGAGCCACGGCGGGCGGTAGCCGCCCTCGAAGAACAGCTCGTCGACCATCGTGTACCGCTGGACGTTCGTCGGGTTCATCGAGACGGTGTGGCAGCCGTCCACGTCGGCGCAGCGCCGGATCGAGTCGATCATGTCGGCGGCCGCCTCCGGCTCCGCGAGGAACGGCGGCTTCATGAGGAGGTACGCCTTGATCCCCACGTCCGCGTCGAACTCGGCGTCCGCGGCGGCGGCCTCGGCGCAGGCGTCCTCGAAGTCGGCGAAGTCGAAGTACTTGTTCACGCAGTCGTGGCGGACGCGGTCGGTCGCGGTCTCCAGCCCGACGGCCACGTCGGTCGCGATCCCGTGGTCGGCGAAGTCGCCGATCTTCTCCCGGCTCACGAAGTCCGGCAGTGACTCCACCACGATCCGGTCGCGGTCCGCGAACGTCTCGGCGATGGCGCGTCGGGTCTCCGCGGGGACCTCGCGCTCGTCGAGGAACGAGCCGGAGGTGTAGATCTTGATCAGCTCGGCGGGCCGATCGGCCTCCTCGGCCTCGTGGTCGAGGCACACCTCGATCTGGTTCATCAGCGCCTCGTGGCTCACGCTGCCGCCCTCGACCGACTCGGCGACGTAGCCGCACATCGTGCAGCCGCCGGCGCGGGCCCACCGGCAGCCGCCGGTGTTGAGGATGATCGTGAGGGAGTTCACGACGCCGTCGGGCGTGTTGTCCTCGTCGATCCACACGCGGGTCGGCTGCGTCGGGTCGTACGTCTCCGAGCGCTCGGCGCGGATGTCGCGCATCACGGCGTTGTGCGCGTCCATCCCGCGCCCCTGCTCGTACGCGTCGGGGCTCGGCTTGCTCATTACCGGGAGAAGCGGACGAGCGCGTAAAGCGGTGTCGTCACGTTCTGCAACCGGAACACAAAACTCACTGAATGACTGTTCTTCTCGCTTATTCACTGACGATCGCTGTCGTTTCGAGAGAAATTCATGATTATCAATCAAGAGACTGAACACTTTTGTGTCATATCCTCGTCTAACACAATGTTGAATGTCAACGGATCACCCGGACACAACCGAGGACGCACACGCGGAGATCGAAGACGGGCTCATCGCTAACGCACAGGGGGCCGTCGGCGTCGTACACGCGACCTCTCAGTCGGTCGACCGACAGCTGGCCGAGATCGGCGACGCGGCGAGCACGCAGGTCGAGGACATGGAAGCGGTGGCGGAGGACGTCACGGACCTGAGCGCGACGGTTCAGGAGGTCGCCGCCAGCGCCGACGAGGTGAGCCGAACCACCGATCGAGCGGCCGAGGCGGCAACGTCCGGGCGAGAGGCGACGGACGAGGCTGCGGCCGCCATGGCTCAGGCCACGGCGGCCACGAACCGGGTGGCGGATCGGATGGCGGCGCTCGAAGCGCAGGTCGGTCGGATCGACGAGGTGGTCGACGTCATCGACCGGATCGCCGACGAGACCAATCTGCTGGCGCTCAACGCCTCGATAGAGGCGGCCAGGGCGAGCGAGGCCGGCCAAGGGTTCGGCGTCGTCGCCGACGAGATCAAGTCGCTCGCCGCCGAGTCGCGGTCGCGGACCGAAGAGATTGAAACCGCGGTCGAGGAGGTCCGAAGCGTCACCGACGACGTGAGCGACGCGCTCGACGACGCGGTCGCGGCAGTCGAGAGCGGTACCGAGTCGGTGGAGGCCGCAGAGTCCGAACTGGATGTCGTCGACGATGCGGTACGGTCGGCCGCGACCGGAGTCGAAGAGGTGTCTGACGCTGTCTCGCAGGGTGCCGAAGCCAGTTCACGGGTCGCGGACCGCACCCGCAACACGGCGGAGGTCGCCGGCGAGATAGAGGTCGCGGTGGGCCGTATCGGCGACGACCGCGCGCAGATGACCGACCTGCTCGCGGAGATCGACGACGCGTTGTCGTCGGCTCGTCGTCACCGTGACGATCGGCTCGCTCGCGCACCGCGAGTCCCGACCGGAATCGACGCCTTCGACGACGCCGGCGGTCTGCCGGCCGGCTCCCGAAACGTGATCGTGACCGATCGGGACGGGCCGGACGAAAACGACGAGGGAACGATCGACGAGGCGGTCGCGAGGCTGTGTGCGTCCGCGATCGACGCCGGTTGGGCCGTCTCGCTCTCGCCGCCCGCCAGCCTCGATCGGGCGACGCTCCGGTCGGTGCTACGCCGCGAGGCCGACATCACGCTGACCGACGCGCTCGCGACCGACCGGCTGTTCGTACTCGATCTATTCGGAACGTGGGCCTCGGACGAGAACGTCATCGACGTGACGGCGACCACTCTCTCGGCGGCGAACGACCGGATCGCCGCCGCGCGAGACCGCCCCTGCGTCGTGATCGGCAACATCGCCGGCGAGCTCGACCTGATGGGAGAGGCGGCGGTCCGAGAGAACACCTACGACAACGACGGCGACACTCTCGGCGACGACGATCTCGTCGTGAACGTCGTCGACGAGGCGGCGGTCCCGGAGCAGTTACGATCGTTCTACCGTGGCGCGGCCGACGATGTCACGCTGATTGATCCGTGAGATACCGGCGGTGTCAACGGCATCGTTCAGGGCGCCCGGTCGCTCGCATCGACCCCGGATCCGCCGAGGACGGGATCCACCGTTCCAGCGATCGCGGCACCCCCCGCCGCTCCGACCGCGTTGAGCGCGGCGTCGCTCCACGCGAACGACCGCCACGGGATCGGCGCCTGGACGAGTTCGATCCCGAACCCGAACGCGGTCGCCACGGCGGCCGCCGCGACGGCGGCGACGGCGCGGGGCTCCCGCGCCGTCCCGGGGACGAGGAGGGCGGCGAGGACCGCGTAGCCGAGGAGGTGAAACGGGGCGGTGAGCCCGACTCCCGCCGGAAGCGCGACGGCGACGATATCGACCGCTCCGTCGATGACGCCGACCGCGCCGTCGGCGCTCCCGCTCGCCCCCGCGGCCGGGACCGGAACGACCGACCCGACGAATACGAGTGCGCCGACCGCGGTCGCGAGCGACCGGGACCGCGTCGCTCGCGCCCCCGGCGAGCGGTCTCGCGCGCCGCGGTCTCGTCGCCGGTCCCGGTCGGAGTCGGTCACGCTCGCGGTTCGGTTCGCGGGCAGTTAGGGCTCACGCCGTCGACGGCGTCCGGTACCGACGCCGGCGGCGCCGCCGAAACCGCTCGCTCGCACGACCGCCGCGGTGCCGTCCCGAGGCGCTCGCGATCGCGTCGTCGCCCCCAAGTATCGGCGGTTCGGATCGCGCGTTTCGTTTATAAGCACTGACCCGGTTATGTTCGCGTCGCAGTAACCGGTATGGGTTACTTCGGGAGGTGAACACCTAACAGGCTACGGTCCTTCTATAATGAACGAGCATTACATGACTGAAATGGGCGGCTACAGGGACCGAGTTGCACAGGTCGACCTCGGTGACGGAGCGGTCGAGTACCGCGGAATCGACGACGAGGACGCGGAGAAGTACATCGGCGCGCGCGGGCTGGGCGTCAAGTACGTCTTCGACGCCGGCCCGGACGTGGACCCGATGGGGCCGGACAACCGACTGGCGTTCATGACGGGCCCCCTCACGGGGACCCAGACCGTGATGAGCGGCCGTATCGCGCTGGTGACGAAGTCCCCGCTGACGGGGACCGTCACCGACTCGCACCACGGCGGCTGGTCCGGGGCGCGGCTCAAGTGGGCCGGGCTCGACGGGATCCTGCTCGACGGCGAGAGCGACGAGCCCGTCTACCTGCTCGTCGAGGATGGCGAGGTCGAGGTACGCGACGCCTCCCACCTCTGGGGGCAGGGCGTTCACGACACGGTCGACCAGATCGGCGAGGAGGTCGACGGGAAGGTCGGTCGGAACCTCTCCGTGATGGCGATCGGGCAGGGCGGCGAGAACGGCGTCCGCTACGCCTGCGTCATCAACGAGGACGACCGCGCCTCGGGTCGGGGCGGCACGGGCGCCGTGATGGGCGCCAAGAACGTGAAGGCGGTCGTCGTGAAGTCGGGGACCGACATGCCGAAGCCCGCCGACCCGGAGACGTTCCAGGAGGGCTACCAACAGGCGATGGAGGTCATCCGCGAGTCCGACGTCACCGCGCCCAACGAGGGCGGGCTCTCGATGTACGGGACGAACGTCCTGATGAACGCGACCGAGGAGATGGACGGGCTCCCGACGAAGAACGCGCAGCACACGTCGACGGAGGCGTACAACGAGTCCGAGAGCGTCGACATCGAGGCGGAGCGCGTCTCCGGCGAGAACGTCCGCGAGAACATCCTCGTCGACGAGCCGACGTGTCACTCCTGTCCGGTGGCGTGTAAGAAGGAGGTAGAGGTCAACGTCACGCACAAGGGCCAGGAGATGAACGTCCGCACGGAGTCGTACGAGTACGAGTCCGCGTGGGCGCTCGGCCCGAACTCCGGTCACTCCGACCGCGACGAGATCGCGCTGCTGCTCCAGCGCTGTAACGACCTCGGGGTCGACACCATCGAGGCCGGCAACATGATGGCGATGGCGATGGAGATGAGCGAGGAGGGTAAGCTCGACGACGTGGGCCACATCGACTGGGGTGACTCCGAGGCGATGATCGACCTCATCGACGAGATCGGGCACCGCTCCTCGGACCTCGGCGACCTCCTCGCGGAGGGCCCCGAGCGCGTCGCCGACGCGAAGGACGCCCACGGCAACAAGCTCTCCGTCAAGGGCCAGACGATGGCCGCCTACGACCCGCGCTGCATGAAGGGCATGGGGATCGCGTACGCGACCTCCAACCGCGGCGCGTGTCACCTGCGCGGCTACACGCCGGCCGCCGAGATCCTCGGCATTCCGGAGAAGGTCGACCCGTACGAGTGGGAGGGGAAAGGCGAGCTCACCGCCACCTTCCAGGACCTGCACGCGGTGTCGGACTCGTTCGACATCTGCAAGTTCAGCGCCTTCGCCGAGGGGATCGAGGAGTACGTGCTCCAGTACAACGGCGTGACCGGCCGCGACGTCAGCGAGGACGAGCTGTTCGAGGCCGGCGAGCGCGTCTATAACCTCGAACGCTACTACAACAACCTCGCCGGCTTCGACGGCGCGGACGACACGCTGCCGAACCGCTTCATCGAGGGGCACCCGGACGCCATCCCCGGCACGGGCGCCAGCGAGGGCGAGCTGGTCGAGCTCGACGAGATGAAGGCCGAGTACTACGAGACCCGCGGCTGGGTCGACGGCGTCGTCCCCGACGAGAAGCTCGCCGATCTCAGCATCGACGTCGGTCCCGGCACCGGCGTCTCCGCCGGCGACTCCGCGGCCCCGGCCGACGACTGAGCGACCGCGCCGCGAGCGCGGACGTTCGGCCGTCGCTCGCATTCATTTTTAAGTGATTCACGGCGGTAGCGACGCGTATGGCGCACGACCCGCTCTCGCCCGCCGAGGCCCTCCGCACGCCGATCGGTGCCGTCCTCGCGGTCATCAGTCTCCTCGCATTCGCGTACTCGATCGTGATCGTCGCACAGCTACTGCTCGGGCTGACCGTCGTCGCCCTGCTCTCCGTCGGCCCGTACCTCTCGTACCGGCTGTTCGCCGCGCTCGACTCGCTGGCGGACGGCGCCCAGCGGATCGCCGACGCTCGCGAGCGCGAGGTCGAGAGGGAGTCAAGGTTCGGGTCCGCCGCCGGGCGCGAGGCGTCGTCCGCGGATCGAGTCACGGAGTCCGAGCGCGAGCGGTAGTCCGTCTCGCGACTCGAGAACGCGGCGCGTTGTTTATGCGGTGAGCCGTCGTCTCGGCGCGATATGAACGCCCGTCCCCTCGCGGCGGTCGGCGTCGCGCTCACCGCGTTCCTCGTCGTCGCCGCCGTCATCACCGAAACGCTCGCGGCCCGGATCGCGTTCTCCGCGCTCGTCGGGCTCCCGGCCGGGATCGCGGCGGGGATCGTCGCGGGCGCGGCGGTCTGGACTCGCCTCTGGCGCTCGCCGCGAGCGCGCCCGGCGCTGCTCGGGACCGCCGCCTTCGGCTACGCGACAGTCGTCGCCGCCGCGGTCTCGTACGCCGTCCCCCCGGCTCGCGGGCTCGTGAGCGTCGCGACCGCGGTGCCGTTCGGCCTGCTCTGCGCGGTCGCCGTCGCCCTCCTGACGCGGCGCTACCCGGAGCGAGTGGACTGAGAGCGACCGAGCCGCGTCCCGGCCGCCGCTCACGCGAACACGACGAACCGGAACAGCCACAGCGTCGCCATCCCGACCGCGATCGTCGCGAAGACGTTCTCGGTGCGCCACGCGACGACACCGGCGACGGCGCCCGCGATCAGCCGCTCGTCGACGAGCGTCGCCGCGACGGAGGGTCGCAGCGTTACCAGGTCGGGGAGGACGAGCGCCGCCAACACGGCGGGCGGGACGTACCGAAGCGGTCGCTGGACGCGGGTCGGTACCCCGTCGATCCGCCCGAACAGGTGGATGAAAGAGAGCCGAATCCCGTACGTAGCGACCCCGATGGCCACGATGGCGGCCCAGGCGCGCGGTGAGGCGACGACCGCGCCGAGACCGTCGATCACGACGCCATCGCCTCCGAATCGATCCTCTCCGCGGCCAGCCCGGCCGCGATTCCGCACAGCGCGCCGACGAGCAGTCCGAGGTTGAGCGGGAGCCCGGCCGCGACCACCGCGATCGCGCCGCCGGCGACGCCCGCGACGGTGGTCGGTCGGTCCTTCATCGCGGGGACGAGGAGGGCGAGGAACACGAGCGGTACCGCGAAGGTGAGCCCCCACGCGTCCGGGACGCCGGCGCCGATGACGACGCCCGCGATAGTGCCGATCTGCCAGACGACCCACAGCGACGCCCCCGCGCCGAGGTAGTAGCGCCACCGGCTCCGATCGGGGTTCTCGTCGAACTCCGCGACCGAGATCGCGTACGCCTGGTCGGTAAGCAGGTACGCGAGCCCCGCGCGGAGCCGACGACCGTAGTCGGCGAAGTGCGGTGCGATCGAGGCCGAGTACATCAACATTCTGAGGTTGATCACCACGGCCGTGCCGACGACGACCGCGAGCGGCGCGTTCGACCCGAGGAGGTCGAGGGCGGCCAGCTGCGAGGCGCCGGCGAACACGATCACCGACATCCCGACCGCCTCCGCGAGTCCGAGGCCGGCGTCGACCGCGGCGATGCCGGCGACGAGCGCGAACGGGACGATCCCGAGCATGAGCGGCGACACGTCGCGGACGCCGGCCCGGAGGTCGCCGTCGAAGAGGGCGTCGCGCACGCTATCGCTCCCGCGGGTAGACGGGCTCGTCGTACTTGGCGGCCAGGTGCTCCGCGTGCTCCAGCTTCGCGTTCGCCTTCCGGAACGTCCCTAAGAGGGAGTGGACCTCGCGTTCGGTCGGGTGGGCCCGCCCGAGCAGCCGGCGCATCAGCAGCGCGTTCTTCTCGATCTGGTGGTCGCGCTGACCGGTCGCTTCGAGGAAGTCGCCGAAGAACTCGTGGAAGCGCTCCAGGTCGCCCTCGGGCGCCCGCGTGACCTCGGTGTCCGGGAGCTGCGTCTCGTCGACGGTGAGCTCGCGGAGCTCGTACAGGAGGACGGTCGCGGCCTGGCCGAGGTTCAGGACGGGGTAGTCGTCGGCGGCGGGGATCGAGCAGACCTCGTCGAGCCGCGAGAGCTCCTCGTTGTTGAGCCCGCGGCCCTCCCGACCGAACACGATCGCGGTCGGCGCGTCGACGGTCTTGAGCGACTCCCGGAGCTCGGCCGGCGTCTTGAACGGGAACCGCTCGTGGCTCCGGTCGTCCTCGCCGGTGATCGCGGTGGTGCCGACCGTGTGGTAGTTCGCCACCACCTCGTCGAACGTCACCTCGTCGGCGTTCGGGAGGACGTCCTCCCGGGCGTGGCCGGCGAAACCGTACGCCTCGCCGTCCTCCGTCAGCTCCGGGGGATCGACCAGCTTGAGGTCGTCGAGGCCGAAGTTCTTCATCGCCCGGGCGATCGTGCCGACGTTGCCCGGCGTCTCCGGCTCGACGACGACGACGACCGGCTTGCGGCGGGTCGGACGGGCGGCGTCGTCTCCCCCGCCGGCGTCGTCGTCGGCCTCGGAAACCGCCTCGTCCTCGACGCTCGCGTCCTCGTCACCGCCACTCATCGGTTCGACGGGTAGTCGGTCGAGAGGTCGGCGGCCTCGAAGTCGTCCTCGCTCAGTTCGTCGTCCGCGTCGCCCTCGTCGCCGCCTTCGCCGGCGAGTTCGAGGATGTCGATCCGGTCGCCCTCGAAGTCCTGCTCGACGCGCTCTTGGACCTCCTGTTGGTCCGGCAGGTCCGGGAGTCCGTCGGGGTCTTCCTCGACGTGCTCGACGGAGCCGTACCCCTCCGGGGCCTCGTTGCCGGCCGCGACCCACTCGTGGAAGCGGTCGCCGAACTCCAGGCCGCCGGCGTGGTCGCTCCCGCCCGCCTCGCGGTACCAGTAGATCAGGTCGGGCTCGTGTTCGGGGCAGACCAGCACCTCTCCCTCGGGCTCGCCGTAGACGATCTCGGCCTGGTTACAGCGGTGGACCTCGCTCTCGCCGTGTTCGAGGTAACAGACGTCGCACGGCTCCTCGACGAGCGAGACGAGCCTGAAGAGCCGCTCCCGCGGCCCCTCGGGGATCTCGTCGAGCGGCTTGAGCTCGCCGTCGTCGGTGAAGATCTCCTCCTCGTCGAACCGCCATCCGCGGAGGCCGACGCTCACTTTCGCCATGCGAGCGCCTAGACGAGGCGCGGATAAAAGCGCGTCCTTCCCGGAACGAGCGCGTCGCTCGCGATGAGCCCGTCGTTCCGGGAAGGACGCGGCGGGCGCCCGGTACCGCGCTCCGCGGATCATATAGGTGAGCGACGCGTAGCGGCACCGATGCGACGCCGGGAACTGCTGGCCGCGATCGGTGCGGGTTCGGTCGGGGGAGTCGCCGGCTGTGCCGGCCTCGGGCCGACCGCGAGCGGGAACGGAGACGACAGGGAGAGCGACGCCGAAACCGGCGGCGGCGCCGAAGCCGGCGGCGCCGAAACCGGCGGCGACGAGGGCGCTTCGGCCGAGTGGCCCACCGGCACCTACGCCGACTACGGGACGACGACCGTGACCGTCTCCGACTCGGACGGCGAGGCGAAGGGGTCGGTGACCGCCGCGGTCGCCGATACCAGAGACAAGCGGTTTCTGGGCCTCAGCGACGCCGAGTCATTGACCGAGGACGGGGGGATGTTGTTCGTGTACGACGCGCCCCGAGAGTCGCTCACCTACGTGATGCGCGAGATGGACTTCGGGATCGACATCGTCTACGCCGACGGCGAGGGGGAAATCGTCGAGATCCACAACGCGCCCGAACCGGGACCGGGCGAGGACGGTGAGGAACAGCGGTATCCGGGGTCCGGGCAGTACGTGCTCGAAGTCCCCTACGAGTGGACCGACCGACACGATGTCGAGGTCGGGGATTCGCTACAGTTCGAGTTGTAATCGGTCGTCTTCGGAGCTTTGACTATTCGTTCATATCCGGGTGACAGTGGATTAGCGAGGAACTCCTCAAAAGCCACAGCCGTTTATTTATAAACAGTTGGCGACGGGTATCGATAGGATTCAGGATGCTAAAGGAAGGAGTCCACCAACAGTGACGAGACCAACACCGATCCAATTCAACGATACACCACCAATTGTGCCGCTTAGGGGTTGCATAATAACAAGGACGGCAATCACTATTCCAGCAACTGCTAGCGAATTCTTCACATTCTGATTAGCCATTTAAAATAGTCCCTCACCACCAAATAGGCCTCCATCATTACCACCGCGGTTGGGATCGATACCCATATTCTCACGTCGTTTGATTATGAAAGCGAAATTAGTCATATCCATCATTCCTCTATTGCGGTTGTTGAACTTGTTTTCAAGCTCTCTCCATCCGTCCATGTCTTCGATCCCACATGCACAAGCGATAACATAATCGTAATTATCTGCGTAGTCTTCCAGTTGTCCACGCAGCTTCTTTTTCTGTGAATTCGAAAAATTACGTTTCAGTTCGATTCCGACCTCATCGTCCACTACCACGTCCCCGTACGATGTTCCCCGTTCTGTGCTAACAACATGACCACCACCACCAGCACCCATTCCAAGGCCAAGCCCCCCAGACTGTTGATTGAGGGCTTCATCAAGATAATCCTGCAGTTCAGATTGATACTTTCTCTCATGGTTATACTCCTCAGAGGGAATCCATTGCTCAACGAGATCGTGAACATTTCCGGGTAGCGGATTACCAATGCCCATATCTCATGGATTGATATACTTGTCAAAAAATCTTCCTGTGGTGTAGTTGTACCCGCGGTGTTATTGGACTCTCTATTCGAGCTCCGGTGATCCTCTCTCTTCTTTTTATTCCTCAACATTATCTCTTCCAGAACGACCCAAAAGACCTCCAAAGCCCCAGCCGTGAGGGGCGCGCACGTTCGCTGCGCGCTTCAGTCACTCACTCCGTTCGCTCCTTCCAGTGCTTACCTCACCTCCGCGCCCCTCACGGCTGCCCCTTTGAGTCCCGCCCCGCACCGCACAGCAACCGCACCTCACGCCTCCCCAGCCTCGTCGCTGGCGCCGTTGGCGCCAGCGACTCCCTCGCGCACTCTGCTCGCACCCGATGGGCGCTCGCAGGTGCGCGCCGGCCCGGAACAATGCCCGGACGTCACACTCCTCGCGATCGATCGCGTTCCCCGCAAGGCAGGGCCCGATCCCCCGGCGAAGGCGTCGGGTACTCGCCCCGTTTATGTCGCTCGCGCCCGTGGTGAGCGTATGCGAAACGTGGACGCCGCGGGGCTTGGGATCGGCGACGACCACCCGCCCCGGATCATGGGCGTGCTCAACGTCTCCGCGGAGTCGCCGTACGACCCGAGCGTGTACGACGACCCCGGCGAGGCCGCCGCGTACGTCGACGAGGAACTGATCGGCGAGGGCGCCGACATCGTCGACGTGGGCCTCGAATCGGCCAACAAGGATCTCGACGTGCTCTCCGCCGAACAGGAGCTAGCGCGGCTCGATACCGCCGTCGAGACGCTGAAGTCGACCTCCGGCGACGCGGTCTGGTCGATAGAGACGCGTTACCACGAGGTCGCGGACGAGGCGCTCGCTCGGGGGTTCGACATGGTCAACGACATCTGCGGGTTCGCCGACCCCGAGATGCCCCGCGTCTGCCACGAACACGACGCGGCCGTCTCGAAGATGGCCTCGCCGCCGGACCTCGAACGCCCGGGTGCGATCGAGGACGTCGACGAGATCTACGAGGCGCTCTCGATGAACGGGTTCACCGACAAGACGATCCTCGACCCCGCGTTCGGCGGGTGGTCGGAGGCGAAGACCCACGCCGACGACCGCGAGACGTTTCACCGCCTCCGCGAGTTCCGCGGGTACGGCCGCCCCCTGCTCGTCTCGATCAACCGCAAGAGCTTCCTCAAGACGATCGCGGGCCGGAGCACGGAGGAGGCGCTGCCCGTCTCGCTCGCGGCCACGTCGATGGCGGTCGAGCGGGGCGCGCACGTGATCCGCACTCACGACGTGGCGGAGACGCGCGACGCCGCGCTCGTCGGTGCGGAGCTCGCCCGCGACCGCCTTCGGTCGGGCCGCGACGCGGGCGACGTCGCCGTCGAGGAGCTCGACGTGACGACCGCTCGGGAGGCGGAGCGTCACCTCGACCGGCTCGGTGCCGACCGCGACGTCGCCCGCGCCGCGGCCGTTCGGACCTACGAGCTGACCGGGCTCCCGGAGCCGGCGGTCGGCGCGCTCAGGGCCGCGACCGCGGGGTCCGAGGGGGTCGACGGGGCCGCGTTCGCCCTCGCGGGGGCGGCCGACGCGGCGGCCGATCCCCCTTCGGCGACAGACGGCGGAGAACCGGGCGCGACCGGCCTCCTCGTCTGTACGCCCGCCGGGCTCTCAGCGCTCATAAACGCCGCTTCCGACGTTTCCGCTCCGCTCGACGCCGCGCTCAAAACGATAGACGCCGGCCGGAAGTAAGAGAAAGTTTATGCCGTCGTACAGACAACCGATCGACCGGACGCCGGAGGGGCACGCGGGTAGGGGTACTCTGTGCCACTCCGGTCCATACCATATTCCACCTCGCCAGCGGCCGCGCCGCGCGGCGCCGGTCCGGGGCGATCGACCCGAGTGGCTCACTCCGGAGGAGCGGCCGTGAACTTCGAGGCGTTCGAGCCGGCGTACGAGGCGATCCTCGCGGACTTCGGATTCGAGCGGGCCGACGACGAGCGCGCCCGCGACGTCGCCGCCGAGTTATCGACGCCCTTCCCGCTCGACCGCCTCGGCGACTGGCGCGGCGCGACCGTCGCGATTGCTGGGGCCGCGCCGCGGCTCGACCACGACGTGGCCATCGCCCGAGACGCCGACGTCGTCGTCGCCGCCTCCATCGCCGCCGACGTCCTCCGCGACCGCGGCGTCGACGTCGACTGCATGGTGACCGACCTCGACAAGAACCCGGAGACGGCGGCCGAACTGACTCGCGAGGGCGTCCCGGTCGCGGCCCATGCTCACGGCGACAACATTCCCGCGGTCCGCGAGTGGCTGCCGCGGTTCGCCGACGAGCGGACGCTGGCGACGACGCAGGCGGCGCCGGTCGGGCCGGTGGCCAACCTCGGCGGGTTCACCGACGGCGACCGCGCCGCCTTCCTCGCCGACCACGTCGGCGCCGGACGACTCGTCTTCCCCGGCTGGGAGTTCGACGACCCGAACGTGGGCCCGATGAAGGCGAAGAAGCTCGACTGGGCCGCGCGCCTGCTGCGGTGGCTCGAACGCCGCCGGGGCGAGCGGTTCGGGATCCTCGACGGGCGGCGGGAGGCGGCGGACGCGGCGCTCGACCCAATCCTGTCCGGAACCGATCAGTAGGGCGACGACTCGACGCGCTCCTTCGGCAGCAGCTCCTCGGGGTCGCGGGCCTCCAGCCATCCCACCAGCCGCACGAGCTGGTCGACCGCCGCCTCGAACAGGCGTTCCGCCTTCTCCGGCGTCACGTCGGTCGGGTCGCCGAACGCGCCGTTCGCGGAGTTGTCGACCGAGTCGTAGAACGTCCGGGCCCCGTGAACGATCGCGTCCGACTCGTCGAGGTGGACCAGCCCGTCGTCGCGGGCGTTCTCGAACTGGTCCTCGCGGACGAGCTCGGGGGCGAGGTGGGTGATCATCGCGGTCTCCTTCGGCCCCGCGTGCGGGCCGTTGTGCTCGAACAGCTCGTCGACGAGCTCCGGGATCGACTCGTCCCACATCCACTCCAACGCGTAGGTCGTGCCGTCCTCGTGGAGCCGCCGACCGACCTCGCGGAGGTGCTGGACGTTGCCGCCGTGGGCGTTCACGTAGACGACCCGGTCGATCCCGTGGTACGCGAGGTTGCGGGTGAACCCCTCGACGTAGTCCCGGAACTCGGGCGGGTCGACCCACATCGTCCCCGGGAATTGGCGGTGGTGCGGGCTGACCCCCACGTCGATCGTCGGGGTACGGACGACGCCGGTCTCCTCGGCGGCCGCGCTCGCGAGCCCCTCGGCGATGAGGTGATCGGTGGCCAGCGGGAGGTGCGGGCCGTGCTGTTCCGTGGAGCCGAGCGGGACCAGCGCGACGGACTCGTCGGACAGTTTCGTTCCGAGTTCCGGCCACGTGTGGTCGGCGAGGTACATACCCTGAGGTGGGGTTCGGGACGTATGAACCCGGCCGTTCCGGCGCGGTTCGCCGTCTCGACCCCGCTCGCTCGATTCGGCCGTCGACGGGAGTATCGTCGCGTGTCGCCACCCTTTTTGTGCCGTCCGGCCGAACTCGCTTCCATGTTTGGAGGCGGCGGTATGAATCCGCGGAAGATGAAACAGATGATGAAACAGATGGGGATCGACGTCGAGGAGATCGACGCCGAGCGGGTCGTCATCGAGACGGCCGACGGCGACGACCTCGTCTTCGACGGCGCCGACGTGACCAAGATGGACGCGCAGGGGCAGGAGACCTACCAGATCGTCGGCTCGCCGGACGCGGTCGCCGACGCGGGCGCCGGCGGCGCGGCGGCCGTCGAAGGCGGCGACGAGCCGGCCCTCGACGACGCGGACGACGACGGAGACGACGGCATCCCCGAGGAGGACGTGAAACTGGTCGCCCAGCAGGCGGGCGTCTCGAAAGCGGCCGCCCGCGAGGCGCTTGAGGCGGCCAACGGCGAGCCGGCGCGAGCGATCTCGGACCTGCAGTGACGGACGCCGCGTACCTGCTCGTCCACGAGGACCGGGAGTACCTGTTGCAGCCGGGCGAGGAGTTCGGCACCGACCTCGGCGTGCTCGAAGTCCCAGAGGACGTCGCCGGCGGCGACACCGTCGAGACGCATCTCGGCACCGCCTTCGCGGTCCGCGAGCTCCGCGGGCCGGACCTGTTCAACCACCTGGAGCGGACCGGCGCCCCGATGATGCCCCGCGACGTGGGACTCGTGATGGGCCACACCGGCGCGTCCGGCGGCGACCGCGTCCTCGACGCCGGCACCGGCACGGGGATCCTCGCGGCGTACCTCGGCCGGGCGGGCGCCGACGTGACGACCTACGAGGTCGACGCCGAGTTCGCCGAGGTCGCCCGCGGGAACATGGCGACCGCGGGCGTCGCCGACCGCGTCGAGGTCCGGACCGGCGACCTCACCGAGGAGCTGGACGCGCTCGCCGACGCCGAGCCGTTCGACGCCCTCACGCTCGACACCGGCGACGCCCCGGGCGTCGTCGAGCGCGCCGACGAGCTGCTCGTCTCAGGGGGCTGTCTCGCGGTTTACTCGCCGTTCGTCGAAGGTACCCGCGAGGCGGTTCTCGCCGCGCGCGAGGCCGGTCTCGACGGCATCGAGACGTTAGAGACGATCCAGCGCGAGATGGAGTTCTCCGACCGCGGCTCCCGCCCCTCCACCGCCGGCGTCGGTCACACCGGGTACCTCGTCTTCGCGCGAGCGCCCTGAGCCGCCGCAACGCTCTTTCCGGTCCCGCCGCCACGGAGCGTATGGCTCCCCCCGGAAGCGGGGACGGCGACGCCCCTACCGACGAATCCTCCGTCGACAGCGACGTCCCCGCCGACGGCGACGCTGACGCCCCCGCCGATGAGCCCTCCGAGGTCGCCGCCGCGGTCGACGAGTACGACGGGGAGTTCGCGGCCGCGCTGGAGTCGGCGCTCGCGGGCCGGTCCGGCGTCGTCGCCGTCGGCGTCCCGCTCGGGCTGCTCCCGCCGCTCCTCGCGGCTCGGCGGCGGACCGAGGACCCGGCGCCGTGGCGGATCGCCTGTCGCCCCGGCGCCGTCGACGCGCTCGGCCGGGCGGTCGTCCTCGGTACCGCGGTCGCCGAGGCGGTCGCGGCCGGGGAGTTCGAACTCCGGACGCTCGTCGGCAACGGGGGGCAGGACGGCGCGACCGGCACCGAGACCGCGGCTCGCCCGCTCGCGTTCGCGACGCCCGACCGCGTCGACGCGGTCGCGGGCCCCCGCCCGGACCGAACGCTCGTCTCGGAGTCGGGCGGCGATATCGCGGCGGCGCACGAGGCGGCGACGGCGCGGTTCGAGGCGGCGACGCCCGCGACCGTCGAGATGCCCCCTCGCACGCGCCTGCTGGACGCCGCCCGCGAGACGCTCGACGACCGGTTCGCGGACGACGTGGCGGCGGTCCTCGACGCGCTCGACCACGGGGCCGTCGGGCGGACCGGAACCGTCACCGACCGGACCCTGCTGGTCGCGCTCGCCGCGCGCCACGACCACCTGTTCCGGGACCTCCGACGGTGGGTCGACGGCGCGGGCGGCGCGGGCGAGGACGCCAACGACGCCGGCCGGGGCGCCGACCGCGTCGCGGTCACGCCCGGACAGGAGCTCACGGCCGACCGGCGCGCGCTCGTCGATCGCGAGCTGATCGAGTCGATCAGGGTGCCGATGGGACCGGGTCGCCCGCGGATCCGGCTCAGGGCGGTCGACGAGGCGCTCCTCCGGGCGGAGCCGTCCGAGGTGCTCAGCGCCCTCCGCGGGCGGTTCGCGCTCCCGCTCGACGAGGACGGAACGCTCCGCCGCGGCCCGGGCGGCGGGGGGCGTCGGCCGGTGTGGGACCGGGAGGGGTGAGCGGGGGGTCACGCGGCCGCCGCGAGAGCGCCCACGTGACAAGAACTAACTCCCGGCGGCGCCCCCGAACGGGTATGACGAACTTCTCCGACAGGGTCGAGCGGATCTCCATCAGCGGGATCCGCGAGGTGTTCGAGGCGGCCGGTGACGACGCGATCAACCTCGGGCTCGGGCAGCCCGACTTCCCGACGCCGGCGCACGCGCGACAGGCCGCGGTCGACGCGATCGAGGGCGGGAAGGCCGACGCCTACACCGAGAACAAGGGGATCCGGTCGCTCCGGGAGGCGATCGCCGAGAAGCACCGGGCGGACCAGGGAGTCGACCTCGATCCCGCGAACGTGATCGCCACCGCGGGCGGGAGCGAAGCGCTCCACGTCGCGCTGGAGGCGCACGTGAGCGAGGGCGACGAGGTCGTGATCCCGGACCCGGGGTTCGTCTCCTACGACGCGCTGACGAAGCTCGCCGGCGGCGAGCCCGTCCCCGCGCCGCTCCGCGACGACCTCACGGTCGACCCGGCCGCGATCGAGGCGGCGATCACCGACGACACGGCCGCGTTCGTGGTGAACTCGCCCGGCAACCCCACCGGCGCGGTCTCCTCCGAGGCGGACGTACGAGAGTTCGCGCGGATCGCGGACGAGCACGACGTGCTCTGTATCTCCGACGAGGTGTACGAGTACACCGTCTTCGACGGCGCCCACCACTCGCCGATGGAGTTCGCGGAGACTGACAGCGTCGTCGTCGTCAACTCCGCCTCGAAGCTGTTCTCGATGACGGGCTGGCGGCTCGGCTGGGTGTACGGCTCCGACGAGCGCGTCGAGCGGATGCTGCGCGTCCACCAGTACGCGCAGGCCTGCGCGTCGGCGCCGGCCCAGTACGCGGCCGAGGGCGCGCTCCGCGGCGACCGCGGGATCGTCGACGAGATGACGGCCTCCTTCGAGCGCCGGCGCGACCTCCTGTTGGAGGGGTTCGACGAGATCGGGCTCGACTGCCCCACGCCGCAGGGCGCCTTCTACGCGATGCCGCGGGTACCCGAGGGGTTCGTCGACGAGTGCCTGGACCGCGGAGTGATCGTCGTCCCGGGCGAGGCGTTCGGCGAGCACGGACGGGGCCACGCCCGGATCTCGTACGCGACCGACGAGAGCGAACTCCGCGAGGCGCTCGACGTGATGGGCGAGGCGTACGAGGCGGTGCAGTAGCGTCGATCCCCCCGTCAAAAATAACCCCAGAGCATTACCCGGGGGCGAGAGGTTTCCGCAAGTTATACTGCGACCGACGGAGTACCGAGGGGTAATGGACCGGAACATACAGGTCAGCCGCCTCGACCGGCGGGCCGTCGAGGACCAGGAGGTCGAGATCGTCGAGCGGAAGGGTATCGGACACCCTGATTCGATCTGCGACGGAATCGCCGAGTCGGTGTCGCGGGCGCTCTCGCAGCTCTACTTGGACCGCGTCGGGAAGGTGCTCCACTATAACACGGACGAGACGCAGCTCGTCGCCGGCCGCGCCGCGCCCGCCTACGGCGGCGGCGAGGTCGTCGAGCCGATCTACGTGCTCATCGTCGGGCGCGCCACGAAGGAGTACGAGGGCGAACAGCTCCCGGTCGACTCGACCGCGCTGGCGGCCGCCCGCGACTACCTCGCCGAGGCGCTCCCGGAGCTGGAGTACGGCACCGACGTCGTCATCGACGCTCGGCTCGGCGAGGGCTCCGGCGACCTCCAGGACGTCTTCGGTGAGGAGACCCAGCAGGTCCCGATGGCGAACGACACCTCCTTCGGCGTCGGTCACGCCCCCCTCACGGAGACCGAGACCATCGTCCGCGAGGCCGAGAGCGCGCTCAACGGCCGGTACCACGACGAGCACCCCGAGCTCGGCCCCGACGTGAAGATCATGGGGAAACGGGAGGGCGACCGCATCGACATCACGGTGGCCGCCGCGATGGTCGACGCCTACGTCGACGGGCTCGACGAGTACGACGACGCGGTCGCGAGCGTGCGCGAGTTCGTCACCGGCCTCGCCGAGGACCGCACCGACCGCGAGGTCCACGTCGACGTCAACACCGCCGACGACTACGACGACGGCTCCGTCTACCTCACCGTCACCGGCACCTCCGCCGAGCAGGGCGACGACGGCTCCGTTGGGCGCGGCAACCGCGCGAACGGGCTCATCACCCCGAACCGACCGATGTCGATGGAGGCGACCTCCGGGAAGAACCCCGTCAACCACATCGGGAAGATATACAACCTCCTCTCGACCCGGATCGCCGAGTCGGTCACCGACGAGGTCGACGGGATCCGCGACCTGCAGGTCCGCCTGCTCTCGCAGATCGGCCGGCCGATCGACGAGCCCCACGTCGCCGACGCGCAGCTCGTCACCGAGGAGGGCGTCGCGATCGGCGACATCGAGGCGGAGGTCCTGGAGATCGTCGATCGCGAGCTGTCGGACGTCACCGACGTGACCCGCAGCGTCATCGACGGCGACGTCTCGACGTTCTGAGTCGGCTCGAACGGGGTCGCCCGCGGCCCCGCCGACCCGAACGACCGCAACCGATTAGGGGAGCGGGCGAGTCCGGTAGCGTGTGACGCGGGTGTGTCTCCTCGGCGATCCGGACGTCAACCTCACCTACGAGCTGCTGTCGCGGGAGACCGCCAGAGACGCCTTGGCGACGTACGACATCGAGGAACCGTACGCGAACAGCCTCGCCGTCGACACCGTGAGCCTCGGCGCCGCGGTGGCGCTGTTGAACGACCTCAACTGGTACCTCGTGCGCTTCGTCGACGAGGCGCTCGTCCGCGAGCCGTCGATCTCGATCGACGAGTGGCTCTCGCGGGACCTCGCCCGCGAGGTTCGCGACGGCGCGGTCCCGCCCGAGGAGACCGACCAGCGACTCAAGATGTTCGGGCTCGTGGAGGGGCGGCCGGTCGAGCCGCTGTACGTTCGACGCGAGCAGGGCGAGACGCCCGAGTACGACCTCCGCGACGTCGACGAGACGGTCATCGTCCGGGTGAGCGAGTCCGAATTTTCGGGGTGAGAGGGCCTCGGTCCCCGCGTTCGTCAGAGCACGAACGTCGCTACGACGGGTACCGCGTCCAACACGACGAGGCCGAACAGGCCCTGCCGCTTGACCGGCCACTTCGGGGCCGAGCGGATCGATTCCCACGGCGGCGCGTCGATATGGTAGTCCGAGAACTCCCGCGAGACGGCGTCGCCGTCGGCCCGTTCCGCCCGCTGGAGCTCTTCGAGCCGCTTCCGGCGTCCCTCCTCCATTTTTCGGTGGAGCCGCCAGAACGAGTGGTAGAGCCAGAACACGACGAAACACACGTACGCTAAGACCGGTGCGAGGTACGACACGCCCCACGTGACCATGCCGAGCGGAGAGGTGAACCCCTCCATACCGTAGTAGTAGAGCCCCTCCGTGTAGAACCGGTACGCCACGTAGCCGCCGACGAGGAGCAGTATCGTGTTGATCCGCGTCGCGAACCGGCCGAGGTCGCGGAATCCGCCGTGTTCGTCGGGATGGAACGGCCGATAGACGAGGATATCTCGCCGGAGGAGCTCCGTGAACATGTAGACCAACACGAAGGCGTCGTACGCCAGCGCCACGACGAGGACCGTCACCACCAGCTCCGGGACGTACGCGAGCGCGTTCCAGAGATTCCACGACAGGGTGATCAGCGGAAGCCCCATCGGGACCAACGCCACGACCGTCGCGAACGCGAACGACCGGGAAACCGACACCGGACCGACGTCTATCTTCCCGCCGAGGCTCTCGGAGAGCTCCTCGTAAAACTCCGCGTACGCCTGCTCGTCAACGATCTCCGACGCCGCCAGCTCCATGAAGAGGTTCTCCGTCCGGAGCGCGAGCCCGTCGTACAGCAAGTGTCCCGCGACGAGAACCATCAGAAAGTAGGCCGCCTGTACGGTGAGCGCCGGGGCGGACCCCGTCCAGGCGACGTAGACGGCGTAGGCGGTCGCGACCGCGAGCGGGGCGCCGGTGGCGTAGAAGACGACGCTCCGGTGCACCGACGCGTCCCCCAGCGAGGAGACGACGATCCGCACGACCGCGTACATCCACACCCCGCCGACCGCGGTCCCTGCGAGGAGCAGTCCGGCGGTCGCGAGTCCCGGTTCCGGGAGCGGCAGTGACAGACGTCCGGCCGTGACATCGCTGAGCAGCGAGGCCGAGGCGTAC
Source organism: Halorubrum sp. SD626R (assembly GCF_001261915.1). Lineage (GTDB taxonomy): Archaea > Halobacteriota > Halobacteria > Halobacteriales > Haloferacaceae > Halorubrum. The sequence goes on along the minus strand of NZ_CVRT01000019.1, from coordinate 4,689 downwards.
AGGGCGAGCACCACTACCATGAGCGTGGGCAGGTTCCGAAGCGAGAGGCGCGTGAGTCCGGAGGTGAACTCGATCGCGGGCCGCCGGTCTCCCGACTCGCCGCCACCGGATTCCGAGGGGGAATCGAAGGGGATCACGGCGCATGAGCGATAGAACGGCCCGCGATCGTCGGTCCAACGCTCCCACGAGGAGGCGTGTGAGGTCCCTGCATCCTCGGTTCCGATTCCCGCTCCTTCGTTGGCGACTTTCCTCCCCTCGGCTCCGTCCGTCGATCCCTCCCCCATGGATGGCGGTATGTCGTAACCGTTGACAAAAGTTCTCGTGAGGCGGCGAATCCATCCGTCTTCGTGCGGTGCTGTCGGCGGCCCGCTACCGTTCTCGCTCACACTCGCCCCGCTCGGTCGGATACGATCGTACAAGTCGATCGGGGTAACACGGGACGTATGGCACGCGTCACGGTCTGGAACGAGTACCGCCACGAGCGCGAGAGCGACGTCGTCGCCGACCTCTACCCCGACGGGATCCACGCGGTCCTCGCGAAGTTGTTCGAGGAAGCGGGCCACGAGGTCCGCACCGCCACGCTCGACGAGGGGCCGGAGCACGGGCTCACCGAGGCGGTACTCGACGACACCGACGTGCTCACCTGGTGGGGCCACGCCGCCCACGACGAGGTGCGCGACGAGGTCGTCGACCGCGTCCACGAGCGCGTGCTCGACGGGATGGGCCTCCTCGTGCTCCACTCGGCGCACTACTCGAAGATATTCAAGAAGCTGATGGGCACCGGCTGCTCGCTGAAGTGGCGAGAGGCGGCCGAGACGGAGCGGCTCTGGGTGATCGAGCCGAGTCACCCGATCGCCGACGGGATCGGCGAGTACGTCGAGATTGACGAGGCGGAGATGTACGGCGAGCGCTTCGACGTTCCCGCACCGGACACGCTCGTCTTCAACTCCTGGTTCGAGGGCGGCGAGACGTTCCGCTCCGGGTGCTGTTACCGCCGCGGGAACGGGAAGGTGTTCTACTTCCGGCCGGGCCACGAGACGTACCCGGTGTATTACGACGACGACGTGCGGCAGGTCCTTCGGAACGCGGTCGGGTGGGCGGAGCCGGGCGACGGCCCGAGCCCGGAGTTCGGCAACGCCGACCCGATCGAGGAGATCGACACGGGTGACGACCGGACGGTGCACTAGCGCCGGTCGGGAGTGCGCTCACCGGCGGGCACCGCGATTCACGCCACGTCGCGAAGCTCCATGAACGCGGTCATCACGGCCGATTCGGCCTTCCTGAGGTGTTCCGACGCGGTGCTCGGGGCGGCGTCGATCCGCTCGGCGACGTCCTCGACGGTCGCCGTTCGTGGAGACTCGTAGTACCCGCTCTCGACCGCGGCGGCGAGCGCGTCGAACTGCCGGTCCGTCAGCTCCGGGTCGAAGAGGTGCTGCCGCCAGTCGTACTCGCCGATCCGGAGGACCGTGGTCTCGATCCGGTCCGGGAGTTCCCCGAGCGCGTCCCGCAGCGGCCCCTGATCCCCGACGATCGTCAGCCGAGCGATCCCGTTCGCGCGGAAGTCGACCGGAGGGACGACGACCACGCCGGTCCGTTGGAGCGGACCGAACATCGCCTCGTCGACCGCGTCCCGCCGCTGCGTGAGGAAGACGTAGTGGCCCGAGTCGTCGATCCGGGTCACGTCGAACTCCCGGATCCGGTCGACCGACCGGAGCGCGTCGGCGTACACCTCGATATCGCCCTCCACGTAGAACAGGAAGGTGTCGTCCGGTTCGTCGAGCACCGTCCCCTGGACGAGCACGTCGCGCTCGATCGCGTCCGACTCGTCGACCAGCCGGTGTATCGGATGCATGAGCTCCGGCGGATACCGGAGTTCGACTCGGAGGTATTTCACGCCGGCCGATGGCGGCGGCGATGTTATAAAAACCCGCACTGAGCCGGCAGAAGCGTCGGGTCCTCGGGTCGCGTCTCTCTCAGTATGTCAACCGACGCGCTGACCGAGCGGAAGGGCGCCGACGCGGAGGCGGACCCGTTCTCGTCGATCCGGGGACTGATCACGGCGCGCGAGACGCACCTGAACGCCCCCGCCGCCCGGATTCGACCGGACGCGGTCCAAGAGGCGCTCACGACGCTGAAATCCGAGGCCGGCTTCGATCACCTCGCCTGCGTCACCGCTCAGGAGTACGAGAACCGCTACGAGTCGATATATCACCTGAGGAAGTTCGACGACCCGACCCAGGAGGTCAGCGTCGTCGTTCCCGCCGACAAGGACGACCCCGTCTCGGAGTCGGCCGAACCGGTGTTCCGCACCGCCGACTGGCACGAGCGGGAGGCGTACGACCTGATCGGGATCGAGTACGACGACCACCCCGACCTGCGCCGGATCCTCCTCCCGGAGACGTGGCAGGGCCACCCCCTGTCGATGGGCTACGACAAGGACCGGCCGCAGATCGCCGCGCTCTCCGAAAACGAGCCCGTCCAGCCGGGCTCGTCGACCGCGACCGGAAGCGACACGATGCTGCTTAACATCGGGCCGCACCACCCGGCGACCCACGGAGTCCTCCACCTCCAGGTCACGCTCGACGGGGAGGACGTCGTCGGCGTGGAGCCGGACATCGGCTACATCCACCGCTGCGAGGAGCAGATGGCTCAGTCCGGGACGTACCGTCACCAGATCATGCCGTACCCCGACCGCTGGGACTGGGGCGGGGGCGGTCTGCTCAACGAGTGGGCGTACGCCCGCGCGGCCGAGGATCTGGCCGAGATCGAGGTCCCCGAGTACGCGCAGGTCGTCCGGACGATGGCCGCCGAGTGCAGCCGGATCCTCTCGCACATGCTGGCGATGGGAGCGTACGCGCTCGACGTGATCGGTGACTTCACGGCGACGTTCATGTACGCGATCCAGGAGCGCGAACGCGTTCAGGAGGTGTTGGAGGACCTGACGGGCCAGCGGCTGATGTTCAACTACTTCCGGCTCGGCGGCGTCGCCTGGGACCTCCCGGAGCCGCACGAGGAGTTCCTCTCGACGGTGCGGACGTTCCTCGAGGGACTCCCGCGTCGTCTGGAGGAGTACCACGACCTCCTCACGCGCAACGAGATCCTCCAGTTACGCACGGTCGACACCGGGGTCCTCCCGCCGGACGTCGCCAAGAACTACGGCGCGACCGGTCCCGTCGCCCGCGGCTCGGGGGTCGACTACGACCTGCGCCGGGACGACCCGTACGGCTACTACGACGAGCTCGACTGGGACGTCGTCACCGAGGACGGCTGCGACAACTTCAGTCGACTGCTCGTGCGGATGCGCGAGGTCGAGGAGTCGGCGAAGATCATCGAGCAGTGCGTCGACCTGCTCGAAGGCTGGCCCGAGGACGAACGAAACGTCCAGGCGAACGTGCCGCGCACGCTCCGCCCGGACGGCGACGCCGAGATCTACCGGGCCGTCGAGGCCGCGAAGGGCGAACTCGGCATCTACATCCGCTCCGACGGCACCGACAAACCCGCCCGCTTCAAGATCCGTGGTCCCTCGTTCTCGAACCTCCAGTCTCTCCCCGAGATGGCCGACGGGGAGTCGATCCCGGACTTGATCGCGTCGCTGGGAAGCTTAGACACGATCATGGGCGAGGTCGACCGGTGAGTGGATGGGCGAGATTGGTCGTCAGTCGCCCCGTTTCCGGACGAGCCGGCGGCTCACGGCTGTAGGGCAACCGCCGCTACGGCGCGGACGTTGAAAGGCGACCGCCTCGCGCGAACGCGAGACGACCGGTCGTGTCGCACGCCGGCGGCCGGTCGAGTAGGCGTCCGCCGCGGCCGTATTTAAACCCTCGCTCACGGGAGCGTCGAGGGGGACCGACGCGCCGTATCAGTCCGGTCGATGGACCTCGCCGTCGCGCCCGCCCGCGTCCTTCCGGCGGAGCGCGGCGGCCGCGTTGTTGGCGTCGTAGCCGAAGAACACGTCTTTCGCGTACGTCTCGGCCACGTCGGTCGCGTGAATCAGGTCGTCGATGCCGACGTCGACCGCGTACAGCTCCAGCGAGAACGGCGTCTCCGGCGGCGCGCCGTGGACGTCGTAGTCGCCGCCGAGCCGCGTGCGGAAGCCGCGGGCGATGGTCTCCAGCCAGTAGGTCGTCGCGTACTCCGTGTCGTACAGCGGGACCACGAACTCGTCGACGTGCTCGGCGAGCCGGTCGAGGTCGAGCCCGGCTCGCGCTCGGAGGTGACCGGGGTACGGGTCCGGATACAGCGTGAGCAGCAGGCGTCCGGGGACCAGGTCGGCGGCGTCGGCGACGAACTCGGAGATGACGTCGGCGCGCCAGTCGCCCCACCGGTCGCGGTCGCTCTCGGCGAACAGCCGCTCGCAGCGGTCGCACCGACAGAATCCCTCGCGCGGGAACCCCACGTCGTCGAGTCGCACGTCGTCGCTCTCGGCGGCACAGTCCTCGATGATCTCCAGCAGGCCCTCGCGGTACTCCGAGTGGGTCGGGCAGATGTACGCCCAGTCGAAGTAGTCGCGGTCGCGGGTCGCTGGCTCGCCGCGCCCGTCGACCGGGACGAGGTCCGGATTCTCGGCGGCCGCGGCGTTGTCGCCGAAACACGACACCATGTTCACCGCGTTCGGGAGCGGCGCGGCCGCTCGCCCCGTGACGTCTTTCACCTCGTAGAAGCCGAGGTCGAACGGCTCCATCTCGACCT
>NZ_CVRT01000018.1 GCF_001261915.1 Halorubrum sp. SD626R | reverse complement strand
GTCTTGGGACTCATCGAGATCGCGTTCCGGTCCTCGTTGTCGAAGTAGCGGACGAGTCCCGCACTGGACATCAGTCCGCCGGAGTTGGAACCACTACTCATACCCGTGAGTGGCTTCCGAGGCGTTCTAAACGTTTCGTTCGCGATCGACGGGTTCGGCGGCGCCCGCCGGCTCCTCGGCTCGTGCTCGCCGGAATCCCCCGCTCGTCCCCGATTGGGAAACCCTTATGCGCGGTCCGCCGGTATGACCGCCCGGATAATGACTGTTCGACTGCTGGATTTTCACGCTGACTGGTGCGGCCCGTGTAAGACGCAGGACCCGATCCTGGAGGAGATCCAGGAGGACCTCGGCGACGCCTTCGAGCTCCAGAAGGTGAACGTCGACGAGGAGCAGGACGTCGCCAACCAGTACCAGGTGCGCTCGCTCCCGACGCTGATCGTCGAGAACGACGACGGCGTCGTGGACCGGTTCGTCGGCGTCACCCAGCGCGAGGACATCGAGGCCGCGCTCTCCGAGGCCGGCGCCTGAGGCTCGGACTCGCCGTCTGATCCGGCGGCGCGAGCGGTTTCCGACCCGCCGCCGCGTCTCGCAACCTTTTACAGCGTCGCCGCGACAGTGGACGTATGGCCAGCTTCGACGCCGCGGAACGCCGCAACCTCGACCGGCAGATCTGCATGCGCTGTAACGCCCGCAACGCCCCGGACGCGAAGCGCTGTCGCAAGTGCGGATACAAGAACCTCCGCCCGAAGGCGAAGGAACGCCGCGCGACGTAAGCGGTTCGCACTGTCGTCGACGTTCTGCGGCCTTCTTTCGTTCGTCAGTGACGGGTGGAGATCGACCCATCGAGGACGTGAAACTCATTTCCAAAGCCTCAGCCGCTCGGTTATACGTGGTTGTCACTGGATCCCCGGTGAACACCGCCAAAGCCCCAGCCGCGAGGACGGCGCACGCTCGCTGCGCGCCTCACTCGGTCACTCACTTCGTTCGCTCCCTCGTTGCGGTGCTTACGTCGCCTGCGTCGTCCTCGCGACTGCCCCCTTGAGTCCCGCCCCGCACCGCACGGCAACCGCGCCTCATGCCTCCCCAGCCTCGCGGCTCCCTTCGGTCGCCGCGTCCCTCGCGCGTGCACCTCGGCCGCGAGGCGGCCTCGGTGGCACGCGCCACCGCAGTTGTCGATTAACTAACTACCAGTGCGGCTCGCGTCCTATCCCAACACCGCGATCGCGAGGAGCATCCCCCCGGCGGCGGCGGGCGGGATGGTGAGGTTGTCGTCGACGGCGACCCCGCGGATCATCGGGGGGAGACCGTCGGCGACCGCGGCGGGGGCGGCGCCCGCCACCGCGACGGCGACGCCCACGTCGGGACCGAACGCGGGGATCGTGAAGGGGACGGCGAGCCCGAAGCAGACGAGGAACATCGCGATCCACGCCGCGGGCCGCTTCGCCTCCGTGGCCTCGTTGTCCGCGAGCGCGCCGCTGACGGGGTCGCCCACGGAGAGCATCCACATCGCGGGGATCGCGAGCGTCGGCTCTAAGAGGAGGACCGCGCCGGTCATGCTCACCTGGTACAGCGCGTAGCCGGCGAGCGCGTCCGACTCGTACTCCCGGGTGAGCTTCCGGTAGAGAGGGTGGTCGAGCCCGACGACGAGCCGGAGGAACTCCAGCGAGAGGACGACGGCGAGCGCGACCACGAGGAAGTATCGCGTCTCCGTCCACGTGAACCAGCCGAGCAGGTACGGCACCGGGTAGAGGGTCCCTCCGGCGTGGACCAGCCGCCGCTCGAACTCCACCTCGGCCCGCCACTCCGCCGCCGGAAAGGGCACGGGTTCAGTTCGTCTCGACGTCCGTCTCGACGGTCTCGTACCGGTCCAGCAGCGCGTCGAACGAGTCGCCGGCGCGGAGCGCGGCCAGCTCGCCGGCGAGGTCGTCCGCGGGCACCCGGACCTGCGCCGCCGAGTCGCGCTCGCGAACGGTGACGGTGTCGGGGCCGTCCCCCTCGATCCCGTCGCGGTCGACCGTGACGCAGAACGGCGTGCCGACCTCGTCCTGCCGCCGGTAGCGCCGCCCGATCGAGCCGGAGTCGTCGTACGCCACCGCGAGCCCCGCGGCCCGGAGGTCGGCCGCGACCCGGTCGGCGAGCCCGACGAGCCGGTCGTCGTTGGTCACCAACGGGAACACCGCGGCGTCCTGCGGCGCGATCTCGGGCTCTAGTGAGAGGTACGTCCGTGACTCACCGTCGACCTCGTCCTCGCTGTAGGCGTGCGCGAGCAGGGTCTGGACGGTGCGACCCACGCCGAAGGAGGGCTCGACGACGTGCGGCGTGATGTGCTCGCCGCTCTCCGTCACCTCCTCGACCGAGAAGTTCGCGACGTCGACGTCGACCTCGCGCGGTTCCCCGTTCACGTCGACCGTCACCGTCTCGCCGTCGAAAGCGTCCGGGTCGCGCTCGGCGAGCGTCTGCAGGGCTTCCGCCACCGCCGCGGCGTCGCCGCCGAACTCGGGCCCGAGGACGGACATGTCGGGGTCGACCGTCGCGCGCTCGACGGTCTTCGGCTCGTCGTAGCGCCTGAAGACGGTGAACGCGTCGTCGCCGTACTCGTCGTGCTTCGAGAGGTCGTAGTCGCCGCGGTACGCGAAGCCGGCGATCTCGATCCAGTCGCCGTCGACCTCGCTCTCCGCGTCCCAGCAGTCGGCCGCGTAGTGGGCGCGCTCGCCCGCGAGGTGCTGGCGGAACCGGAACCGGTCGGTGTCGACGCCGACGCGCTCGTACCACTCCTGCGCGACGCCGAGATAGTAGCCGACCCACGGGGAGCCGATGACGCCCTCGTCGACCGCCTCGCCGACGGTCGTGTTCAGGTAGTCGCCGTCTTCGGCCTCCTGTTCGGTCGCGGGGTACAGCCGGACCTCGACGTCGCGCACGCGGTCGAGCGGCGGCTCGTCTTCTTCGGGGTCGATGAACTGCTCTAACTCCGCCTGCGTGAACTCGCGGAGCCGGAGGAGCCCGCCGCGCGGCGAGATCTCGTTGCGGTAGGCGGGGCCGATCTGCGTGATCCCGAACGGGAGGTTCCCGCGGGCGTACTCCTTCAGCCGCGGGAACTCGACGAAGATCCCCTGGGCCGTCTCCGGGCGGAGGTAGCCGGGCTGGGCGTCGCCGGGGCCGATGTCGGTCGCGAACATGAGGTTGAACGCCTCGACCGGCTGGCCGGCGAGCTCGGTGCCGCAGGCCGGGCAGGCGATCCCGTTGTCGGCGATGAGCGCCGCGACCTCCTCGCCGGGGAGCGCCTCGGCGTCCTCGATATCGGTGGCGTCCTCGACGAGGTGGTCGGCGCGGTGGGACTCGCCGCACTCCGGGCACTCGACGAGCATGTCGTCGAACCCCTCCAGGTGGCCGGAGGCCTCGAAGACGGCCTCGGGCATCACCGTCGGCGCCTCGATCTCGCGGTTCCCCTCGCGGATCGTGAACCGGTCGCGCCACGCGTCCTCCAGGTTCCGCTTCAGCGCCGCGCCCTGCGGGCCGAAGGTATAGAAGCCGGCGGTCCCCCCGTACGCGCCGTTCGAGCCGAAGAAGAAGCCGCGCCGCTTCGCCAGCTCGACGAGGTCGTCCGCGGCCATCTAGAGGCCCTCCAGCAGGTCCACGTCGCGCACGATGCCGTCGAGGTCCGTGCCGCTGACGAGCGGAACCTGCTCGATGTCGTTGCTGATGAGCTCCTGGGCGACCTCCCTGGCGGTCCGGGTGCCGCTGACCGTGATCAGGTCCGCCGTCATGAAGTGGCGCGTCGCCTCCGCCGGGATCTCGACGTTCCGGGTCGGGAGGTAGCGCGCGCCGGTCGCCTTGATCCCCTCCCAGGACCACTCGGAGTCCTGCTCGGCGATGGAGTCGCCCGTGCTCGCCTCGCCCTCGACCACGCGGGCGACTTCCAGCACGTCGACCTCGGTGAGCATCCCCGCGATCGCGGCGTCGTCGTCGAGCACGACCGCGTAGGGGACGTTGGCGAGCCCGATCTCTCGCTCGGCGACCGGCAGCGGGGTCTCGGTGTGGGTCGCGTTGACCGCCTCTGTCGCGAGCCCGCCGACCTCGGCGTCGCCGTCGATCTCGCCGCGGGCGATCGCCCGCACCACGTCGGTGACGGTGAGGATGCCGACGAGCGACTCCCCGTCGACCACCGGGAGGCGGCGGGAGCTCTCGGCGACCATCGTGGCCGCGGCGTCGACGATGTCGTCGTCCGCGACGACCGTCGGGACCTCCCGCATCAGCAGCGCGAGCTGGTCCTCGTCCGGCTGCTCGATGAGGTCGTCCCGGGTGACGAGCCCGCGGTACACCTCGTCGCCGTCGACGTCCTTCACGACGGGGACCGAGGAGAAGCCGTGCTCCTGGATGTACTCCAGCACGTCGCTCCGGCTCCCCGGGATCTCGACGACGACGAGATCCGACCGCGGCGTCATGGCGTCTGATACGTTCATGCACCGTCTTTCAGCGTGGCACCTCTTGTATACTGCGAAGGTGGTCGGCGACGGCGCGGGAGGCGCTCGATGCCCGCCGGCGCCCCCTGCTCCCGGCGACGAACCGCGAACGAGATAGCGATCCGACCGGTCCGTCGCTCGACCGATCCGTCGGATCGACGCCGGACCGGCGTCCGGACCCGCCCGATCGACGGCGTTAGTCCGGATCCGCCGTCGATCCCCCCGCTCGAACCGGGAATTCGCCGACTGCGGACGGCTCCGGTTCGGAACGCTTATACCTACTGTGAACAATTGACAACCATGTCACGGAGTTCCACTCCTTGGGACGACCCGGACCCCGATCACCGTCGGACCGCGCTGCCCGCGGATCCGACGCTCGGCGCCGACGACTCGCCGGACGTGATGGCGTCGATCGACTCCTCGGCGTCGCGACCGGAGCTCGTGATCGCGGACGTCTCGCGGGAGAACGCGTGGGTCTCGGTCGACGAGACCGACGCGACCGTCCTCGAAGAGTGGTGTTGAGCCGGTAGTCGGTCGCCGCGGTCGCCTCGCCCCGACCGCGCGACGGTCAGGCGGACTCCCGGACTCCTTCTCCGATCTCCCACGCCCGGATCAGCGACGCGATCGTCCGGCACGTCGGCGCCGACGCCCCGAAGCGATCGGCGCGGTCGGCGACGGCGCCGTAGATCGCGTCGACCTCGGTCCGCCGCCCGGCGGCGACGTCCTCGTGCATCGACGAGCGGTTGGCGGCGGTGTCGTTGGCGACGCGCTCGACGGCGGCGACCGCCTCGTCCTCGCCGAGGTCCACGCCGTCGGCGCGGGCGACGCGGGCCACCTCGCGGGCCGCCTCCCGCGCCACCTCACCGCCGGGGCCGTCGAGCGTCGCGCCGTTGGCGAGGCGCGCGAGCGCCGAGGGCCCGTTGATCCCCGCGTTGACCGCGAGCTTCTCGTACCTGCGGCGGGGCATGTCCGGGGCGACCGTCGTCTCGATCCCGGCCTCGTCGAACGCGGCGCCGACGCGCTCCGCGAGCGGGTCCGGACCGCCGGCGAGCGAGCCGACGACGACCTCGCCGATCCCCGTACACGTCACCCGGCCCGGCTCGGCGAGTCGGGCGCCGTAGCTCGCGGTGCCGGCGAGCACGGTCGGGTCGAGCGCGGCGACGAGCCGCTCCTCCGTGAGCCCGTTCTGGAGCGAGCAGACCGCGTCGTACTCGCCGGTCGCGAGCGCCCGGGCCGCCGCGTCCGTGTCGTACGCCTTCGTGGTGACGAGGGCGAGGTCGGCGCTGCGGTGCGTCCCGTCCGTGAGCGCCCGCGGGCGAACGCGCGCCTCGACCGCCCCGTCGATCCGGAGCCCGTCCTCCCGGATCCGGCGCATGTGCGGGTCGCGCCCGACGAGGATGACGTCGTGGACCCGGGCCAGCAGCCCGCCGATCAGGCTCCCGAGCGCGCCGGCGCCGTAGACGAGGACGTTCATGAGCGTCACCACGAGACGCGACTGAAAAGGCGTGGCGGTGGTGACGGGCCCCCGGCGCCGAACTCGCACCGGCGCGGTCGGCGGCGCGGTCAGCCCTTCAGCCCGCTCCCGGTGAGGGGGACGACCACGTCGTCGTCGGCCGCGAGGGTCCCGCGCTCGCGCAGGTCTCGGAGCGCGGCCGGCGCGACGGCGCAGGTCGGTTCGGTGTAAAAGCCCGCCCGGTGGAGCCGGTCGAGCTCGCGCTCCGCCGCCGCCTCCGTCACCGCGAGCGCGTCGCCGTCGGTCTCGTCGACGGCGTCGAGGATCTCCGTCTTCCGCACCGGCTCCGCGATCTGGATCCCGTCGGCCGCGGCGTTGACGCGGTCCTCGGGGTCGGCCGCGTCCGGCCCGTGGAGCTCTCGGACGATCGGGGCGATACCGGCCGCCTGCGCGCCGAACAGCCGCGGGACCGAATCGGTCCAGCCGGCGCGTTCGAGCCGCCGGAACCCGCGGTACGCGCCCAGGAACAGGGTGCCGTGACCGAGGGGGGTGACGACCGCGTCCGGGGCCTCCCAGCCGCGCTGGGCGGCGATCTCGTAGGCGACCGTGGCCGTCCCCTCGAAGAAGGCCGGGTTCCAGGCGTGGCTGGCGTACCACGCGGGGCCGCCGGGGCCTCCTCCCTCTTCGCCTGCGTCGCCCTCGCCGGCCTCGCTGCCCCCGCCGCCCCCGCCGAGCGCGGCGACGCAGGCGTCGGTCACGTCTCCCCGGGTCCCCTCGATCCGGACCGGCTCCGCGCCGGCGCGGCGGATCGCGCGGAGCTTCGACTCCTTGACGTCGGCCGGGACGTACACCGCGGCATCGACCCCCGCCCGGGCCGCGTACGTCGCGATCGCCGCGCCGGCGTTGCCCGAGGAGTCCTCGACGATCCGTCCGAGGCGTCTCGGGCGCGCGACAGCGGCGGCGCGTCCGGGAGTGGGAAGGAGCCGTCCCCGAGGCGAGCGGAGGGCGACCGAGCGGCCGAGCGGTCCGAGAGCGGCGGAGCCGGAACGGTCGACGAGGCGCGCGAGTCGCTCACCGGGACGCTCGTGCGGTTCGCCCGCGAGGCCGAGGCCACGGACGACCCGCGACGCGCACGCGACCACCTGCGGGCGGCCCGCGAGGCCGCGGAAGCGCTCGCCGCGCTCGACTGATTCCGCCCCACCGTTCGTTCGACCGGTCCGACCCGCGTGTCGGCGTCCGCAATTATTCTTATTTTGGAACGACTATACAATACTATATCCGTGGAGCACGAAGGTCCGACTGTACCCATGCCTACTACCGATATCGAACCCACCGACACCGTCGACGCCCGAGGCGCGGCCTGTCCGGGGCCGCTCATGGATCTCATCAGCCGGGTCCGGGGCGCGGAGTCCGGCGACGTGATCCGGCTTTTGAGCGACAACGACCAGTCGCTGACCGACGTCTCGGAGTGGGTCGACGAGACCGACAACGAGCTGCTCGCTGTCGACGAATCGGGCGACGAGTACGAGTTCTACGTCGAGGTGGCCTGACGTGACCGATCGCATCGCTATCCTCGGCGGGGGCACCGGCGGGGCGGTGCTCGCGAACAACCTCGCGGAGCGGCTCCGTCCGGAGATCGACGCCGGAGACGTCGAGGTCACCCTGATCAACGACGACCCGGACCACGTGTACAAGCCGATCTGGCTGTACGTCCCGTTCGGCAAGCGCGAGCCGGCCGACGCCCGCCGGCCGCTGCAGTCGCTCGTCGACGACCGGATCGACCTGCGAATCGACCGGGTGACCCGGATCGACACCGACGGGAAGCGGCTCGAACTCCGTGACGGTCCCGGCTCTCTCGCGTACGACTACCTCGTCGCCGCGACGGGATCGACGCTCGCCCCGACGGAGATTCCCGGGCTCGAAGAGGGCGGTCACGACTACTACTCGGAGTCGGGGTCGCTCGCGCTGCGCGACGACCTGCTCTCGATGACCGAGGGACACCTCGTGTTGAGCGTGATCGGCACGCCACACATGTGTCCCGCCGCCCCGCTGGAGTTCGTCTTCATGGCCGACGACTGGCTCCGCGAGCGCGGGCTTCGCGAGGACGTCGACATCACCTACACCTATCCGATCCAGCGCGTCCACGGCAACCCTCACATCGCCGAGTGGGCCGAGCCGATCATGGACGAGCGGGGGATCGACGTGGAGACGTTCTTCAACGCCGACGCGATCGACCCGGAGGCGGGGACGGTCACGTCGATGGAGGGGACCGAGATCGACTACGACGTGCTCGCCGCGATCCCACCGCACCGCGGCGTCGACGTGGTCGAAGAGGCCGGTCTCGGCGAGCGCGGCTGGGTCGACGTGAACAAACACACGCTGGAGGCCGACGAGGCCGAAGACGTGTACGCGCTCGGTGACGCCGCGACCACCGGCGTGCCGAAGGCCGGCAGCGTCGCGCACTACCAGGCGGGCGTCGTGGCGCAGCGGCTCGAAAGCGAGATCCGGGGGCGGCCCGCGACGGAGACGTACGACGGCAAGACGCTGTGTTTCATCGAGACCGGGATGGATTCGGCCTCGTACGTCGAGTTCGACTACGAGAATCCGCCGTCGCCCGCGCCGCCGTCAGAGAAGCTCCACTGGTCGAAGCTGGCGTACAACGAGTCCTACTGGCTCACCGCACGGGGGTTGCTCTGAGATGTCGGACGCCACCGACGACGCCGACGACGGGCAGTCGCGCGCGGAGGACGCTGACGGCGAGAGCCGAGACGGGGGAGAACTCGACGCCGAGGAACTCGACCGCGCCGACCTCGAGTCGATCGTCGCGGAGAACCCCGAGGCGGTCGCCGCGTTCGTCGAGCGGCTCGACGCGGTGACCGAGTTCCTCGACGTCGTGGCGCTCGGCGAGAGCGCGCTTACAGACGAGATGGTCGTCGAACTCGCCGGCACGGCCTCGACGCTCGCGGAGTCCGCGGACGGGCTCGCGACGGACGAGACGGTCGCGCTCGCGGAGGCCGTCGGCGCGAACGGGGACGAGCTTCGCGACGCCTTGGAGACGCTCGTCGAACTCCAGCGAAGCGGTGCGTTAGCTGACCTCGCGGAGGTCGCACAGGTCGGGTCGCTCGCGAGCGACGCCCTCGACGACGAGATGGTCCGCTCGCTCGCGAAGACCGGCTCCGCGCTGGGCGAGGTGGCGGACACCGCGGCCGGCGACGACGTCCGCGACGGCGCAACGACGCTTCTCGAAGGCGTCGGTGCCGCAGAGCGCAGTGACCCCGACCGGGTCGGCGCGCTCGGACTCGCGCGCTCGGTCCGCGATCCGGAGGTGCAGTACGGGCTGGGCTACGTCATCGCCATCTCGAAAGCGATCGGGCGGTCGCGGGCGGCTGACGGGGACTGACGCCGTCCCGCGGCGCTCGATGTGGCCTGCGCGGTAGGCGAGCCGCGCGCTCGGCCGATCCGCGGTGCTTTTTGACCGGTGGCGTCCCCGTCTGCGTATGTCGACGCCAGACGACGGCCTCACCTTCGGCGTGCTCGGGACCGCGAAGATCGCCCGCACTGCGGTCGTGCCGGCCATCGCGGCCAGCGACCACTCGGTCGGTGCGGTCGCCTCGCGCGACCCGGACCGGGCGGAGCGGTTCGCCGCCGACCGATCGATCCCGCGGAGCTACGGCTCGTACGACGCCCTCATCGCGGACGACGCGCTCGACGCCGTGTACGTCCCGCTCCCGAACGGGCTCCACGCCGAGTGGACCAAGCGCGCGGCCGACGCGGGGCTCGACGTCCTCTGTGAGAAGCCGCTCGCGCTCGACGCGGAGGAGGCGCGGACGGTGGTCGATCACTGCGCCGACCGAGGCGTCACGCTGATGGAGGCGTTCATGTACCGCTACCACCCCCGCACCGAACGCGCCTTAGCGCTCGCCGAGCGCACGCTCGACGACGTCCGCACGGTGACGGCGACGTTCCGGTTCCCGCTGTACGACCGTCCGGACGACGTGCGGCTGGACCCGGGGCTCGCCGGCGGGTCGCTGATGGACGTCGGGTGTTACCCCGTCTCGCTCGTCAGGGCGGTGCTCGGCGAGCCGGACCGCGTGTACGGGCACGCGAACGACACTCGCGACGCCGGCGTCGACACGGAGTTCGCGGGCGTGCTGGAGTACGCCGACGGCCGGTCGGCGCGGGTCGCCTCCGGCTTCGACACCCAGCTCGTTCAGCGATATCGGATCGACGCGACGAACGGCTGGATCGAGGTCGAGCGGGCGTGCGACGCGCCGGCGGACGATCGCGTCGAGGTGACCTACGAGGTCGACGGTCGCCGCGGCGTCGAGACGTTCGACCCGGTGGACCAGTACCGCCTGCAGGTCGAGCACTTCGCCGACCGCGTCGCCGACGGCGCGAGCCCGCGCACCGGCGGCGCGGAGGCAGTCGCGAACATGCGGGTGCTCGACGCGCTGGCCGAGAGCGCGGCGGCGGCGGAGCCGGTGGACCTCTCGTAAAAAAGACGAACGCTAGACGAGGAGTCCGAACGCTAGACGAGGAGTTGGATGTCCGCGTCGACCATGTCCTGAAACGCCGAGGCGGCCCCGACGCCCGTGGTGACGCCGTCGTAGAAGTCGTCCTCGTCGTAGCCGAGGAGATCGATCGTCATCTGACACGCCTGCAGTTCCACGCCGCTCGCGAGCGAGGTCTCTATCAGCTCCTCGATCGAGGCGACGTCGTTGTCCGCGATCTTGTTCCGCATCATTCGGGTGGTCATCCGGTCCATCCCGGGGAGCGCGCCGATGACGTTCGGCACCGGCATGTTGGGGTTGCCGACGGAGCTGAGCTTGAGGTCTTTCGAGTTCTCCTCGTGGAGGATCTCGAGTCCCCAGAAGGTGTGGAAGACGGTGACGTCGTAGCCGAAGGCGGCGGCCGTACTCGCGAGGATGAGCGGCGGGTACGCCATATCGAGCGTACCCTTCGTGGCGATGATCACCATCTTCTGTGCGCCGTCGTCGTCGACCTCGGCGCGCAGGTCGGACACCTCGGACTCGAGGTCGTCGATGCGCGTGCGTAGGTCGGCGACCGTCTCGGGCGCTGGCTCGGAGCCGGGGTCCGTCGCGTCGTCGCCGTCTGCGGACGCGGATGTGTCCGTGCTCATCTCACTCGGTCTTGCGGAGGTAGTGTTTGTACACGTCCTCGCCCCCCTCGGTGGCTTCCTCCTGTTCGACCAGCTCCGCTCCGTCGGTCGAGTCGGCCCAGCCGGCGATGTCGCTCATACTTCCCGAGTCGGTCGCGACTACTTCGAGCACCTCTCCGGGAGCGAGGTCGTCGAAGGCACCGCGGGTCTTGATCACCGGCATCGGGCAGTTCTGTCCCTTCACGTCCAGCGTCTGGGCTGCAGTTTCCGTACTCATGGTTAGTTCCCCATGTTGGGGTTACCCCACAATACTGTTCAGATCAGTATAAGTGTGTCGATTCTTGTGCTCGGCGTGAACGACTGACTCTCCTGAACGAGGAGACAACAGATTGTGGCGTCATCGCTCGCGCGCGAACTGTGACGATTTGTTAGCTCGTATCCTCGCTCGTCGAGATCGGCCGACTCTCTCGGACGCTGTTGGGCGGCCCACTAATATTGTGTATATAGTGAATTACTATACAAACTCTTAAGTTGCTGCTTCCGTTATGGTGGGGTGTACATGGACCCAGACGAGATGGACTTCCCGACGCCGGACGCAGACGTTGACTCGATCGCCCCCGAGACGCTGAAGGCCCGCATCGACGACGGGGAATCGGTGACGCTGCTCGACGCGCGGATGTCGAGCGACTACGAGGAGTGGCGGATCGACGGTGAGAACGTGGACTCGATCAACGTGCCGTACTTCCACTTCCTCGACGAGGAGATCGACAACGACATTCTCGATCAGGTCCCGAACGACGAGCACGTCACCGTGCTCTGTGCGAAAGGCGGCGCGAGCGAGTACGTCGCCGGCGCGCTCGCGCCGCC
>NZ_CVRT01000017.1 GCF_001261915.1 Halorubrum sp. SD626R | reverse complement strand
TCCGGCTCCGACGTCCAGGAGATGGAGGGGCTCGACGGGAAGGAGTTCGACGACGACACCCGGAAGATGCTCGGGCTCGACGACATCGACGAGATCCTCGGCCAGATCGAGGAGTCGGCCGAGATGGACGTCGAGGAGCTGGAGAAGGAGGCCGAGGCTGTCAAGGCCGGCGGTGCGGGCGCGGAGATCAAGTCCGCGGACGAGGTCATCCAGGAGATGGACGAGGAGCCGACCGACGGCGAGGTCGAGCGGGAGACCTGATCGGCCGCGCCCGACATCGATAGCGCCTCGAATCCGCCGACGTCCCCCCGAACGAAGTGCTTTTGTCGAGCCGACGGCTATCACCTCGCGTGACTGACGGCTTCGACGGGCGGAAGCGCGAGACGCTCCGACGGTTCGCCGCGATCGGAGCCGCCGCGCCGTTCGTCGGAACCGCGAGCGCCGACGCCGGGGGTGGCGGGGACGACGCCAACGAGACCCGCGAGGCGATCCGCGGCTACGTGCCGACGACCCCGGGCGCCCACTTCTCGAAGCTCCGCGACGACCTCCGGCTCGGGACGGGCGAGGCGCAGTACCACCTCCGGAAGCTGGAGGAGGCGGGCGAGATCGAGTCGGCGAAGGACGCCGACTACCGCCGGTACTTCCCGGCGGACCGGTTCGACGACCTCGACAAGCGCGCGCTCGGGTACCTCCGCCGCGACACGCCCCGCGGAATGATCCTCGCGCTGCTGCGCGACCCGGAGGAGACCGGCGCGGCGCTCGCGGCCGAGCTCGGCGTCTCCCGGCCGACGATCAGCGCCGCGGCCGCCGCGCTCGACGACGCCGGGCTGCTCGACCGAAGCGGGGGCTACGCGCTGACCGAGCCGGAGCGGCTGCTCACGCTCGCGGTCCGATACGCCGAATCGTTCGACGCCGACGCCGTCGCCTTCGCCGACGACGCGGCCGAACTCGTCGCCTACGACCCGTGACTGACGAGCCGTAACCGACGCCGTCTCCCGGTCCCTCTCCGCCTACTCCGTGACCATCCACGTCGTCCCGGAGGAGTACCCCCACTTCTCGACGTCGATGTCGCCGGCCGCGTCGGCGACGGCACCCATGTTCGCGCCGACCTCCTTCGCGGAGAGGTCGAGGTCGTCGGCGATGAGTCGCGACTTGAAGTACGTCCGCTCGCCGGCGTTCTCGCGCAGGTACCCCAGGATCCGCGCCTGCTTCGCGGAGAGGCCGGCGGGTTCGGCGGCGACCGCGTCCGGGTGGGCAGTGCTCATACCCGATCCAGGCGGCGTCCGTGCATAAGCGGGTTGGTAGACCCGGTTAACACGTCGCTGTCGGGCGGTTTCTCCATCGAATCCCCCACCGAGTGCCCGACTGACCCCCGGTTCCGGTACGAACACCGAACCGCGACCGCCCCCGGAACCCCGCCGGCCGCCGATTCAGTACGACTCGGAGACGAACGGGCCGAGCGCCCCGGCGACCGCCGTCGCCAGGGCGCCGGCGCGGTCGACGCGGCCGGCCGTGAGCGCCCCCGCGGCGCCGCCGCGCCGCGCGACTCCCGTCGCGTCGAGGACGTCGTCCATCACGGGGCCGAGCTCCTCTCCATCGGCGATTCGTGCGCCGATATCGTCGGGGAGGGCGATGCTCGGTCCGGCCCCGCACCCCGTCCGTGATCCGTCCGAGACCGCCGCCCACATGATGAGAAAGGACCCGTCGGCCCCGTCGAACCGCGCGACGCCGCCCTCGATCCCGACGCCGAGATCGTACTCCCCGGCGTCGAGGACCGCTCGGGCGCGGTTCTCCGCGCCGGTGACCGTCTCGGCGTGGCCGGTCGGCTGCTCGCTCACGCCCGACGGGACGGGGACCGACTCGATCGCGACGGTCGCCGGGTCTCCGGAGACCTCGTCCGTCAGGTCGCGCCCCTGCGACGATTCGAGGACCCGTTCGACCGCGCGCCGCTTCACCGGGTTGCCGCTGCCGACGCCGACTCGCATACCGGCGCTTAGGTGACGGGGTACGAATAGGCGTCGGGTCGGTTCCGCGGACCGGTGCCGCGCGTCTACGGGGGCGTCTCCGAGAACGCCTCGGAGTGGAACAGCCCGGCCAGCCGCTCGACGCCGTCGATCAGCGCGGGGCTCGGCTGGTTCAGGAGCGAGTCGTCGATCACGTGCACGGGCGCCTCGACGGCCCAGTCGCGCTCCGCGACGGTCGCGGGGTCGACCCGGTCGCCGTGGCCGCAGACGTGGACGACGAGGTGGTCGGGGTCGGCGGCCTCGACGCTCGCGAGGTCGACCTCGCGGGAGCGTTCGCCCGACTCGACGAACGGGTAGCGACCGCCCGCGGCGCGCACGGCGTCGGGGACCCAGTTGCCGGCGGCCATCGGCGGGTCCGACCACTCCTCGCAGTAGACGGTCGGCCGCGGGCGGTCCGCGACCGCCTCGGCGACGCGGTCGAGCCGCGCGCGGGAGTCCGCTGCGAGCCGGTCGCCCGCGTCGGGGCGTCCCACGTCGGCGCCGCGGGCGGCGAACGTCGCGATCGCCTCGTCGAGCGTCGCCGGTTCGCGGTGGCGGACGTCGAACCCGCGGTCGCGACACGCGTCGGCGAGGTCGGCCTGGAGGCCGTCGCTCGCGAGGACGACGCCGGGATCGAGGTCGGCGACGCGGTCGAGGTCGGGGTTCAGCCAGCCGCCGACAGCGACCGGGAACTCGCCGCCGTGCGCCGACCCCGCCTCGGCCGGCGGGTCGCAGTGGTGCGTGACGCCGACGAGCGTCTCGGCGCCGCCGAGCGCGGTCACGGTCGCGGTCGCGCTCGGGGCCAGCGAGACGACGCGGGGAGCGGTCATCGCTTCGCCCTCGGTGCGCCGTCGGCCCAAGCGTTTCGGTCGTCCGGCGGTCGTCCGGGCGATCGGGAAGTCGTCCGGACGGCGGCGGAGTCGGCTCACCGATTGGGTCGCCGCCGAAAACCCGTGATAGATCGTGTCCTTTCGTCGGGTTTCGGGCGACACGTTCCGGTCGTTTTAAGTTCGGTTCCGCCGTCTACTGGGTAAGATCGCTCTCGGACCGTGTTCAGTTACCGAGAGGGGGTTTAGCCATGAGTGAACGACTACACACGCGGGGGAGCCGCTCCCGAACGGAGACGGACGAAGAGGAATCGGAACGCACCGACGAGACGCTGACCTGTCCGGAGTGCGACGGCAACGTCATCACCGACGAGGAGCACGGCGAGACGGTCTGTGCCGACTGCGGACTCGTCGTCGAGGCGGACTCGGTCGACCGCGGGCCGGAGTGGCGCGCGTTCGACTCCCGCGAGAAGGACGAGAAGAGCCGCGTCGGCGCCCCGACCACCAACACGATGCACGACAAGGGGCTCTCGACGAACATCGACTGGCGCGACAAGGACGCGTACGGCCGGTCGCTCGGCGCGCGCCAGCGCCAGAAGATGCAGCGGCTCCGCAAGTGGAACGAGCGGTTCCGCACCCGCGACTCGAAGGAGCGCAACCTGAAGCAGGCGCTCGGCGAGATCGACCGGATGGCCTCCGCGCAGGGCCTCCCGGACAACGTCCGCGAGACGGCCTCCGTCATCTACCGCCGCGCGCTCGACGAGGACCTCCTCCCCGGCCGCTCCATCGAGGGCGTCTCCACCTCCTGCGTCTACGCCGCCGCGCGGATGGCCGGCGTCCCGCGCAGCCTCGACGAGATCGCCGACGTGTCGCGCGTCGAGAAGGCCGAGATCGCGCGGACGTACCGCTACGTCGTCCGCGAGCTGAAGCTCGAAGTGAAGCCGGCCGACCCCGAGCAGTACGTCCCCCGGTTCGCCTCCGATCTGGAGCTCTCCGAGGAGTCCGAGATGCGCGCGAAGAGCCTCCTGCGCAACGCCAAGGAGAAGGGCGTCCACTCGGGCAAGTCGCCGGTCGGCCTCGCGGCCGCCGCCGTCTACGCCGCCGCGCTCCTCACCAACGAGAAGACGACCCAGGCCGCGGTGTCGGAGGTCGCCGACATCTCCGAGGTCACCATCCGGAACCGGTACCACGAGCTGCTGGAGGCCGAGGACGGCCTCGTCGCGTAGGACTCGGCCTTTTCGGCATCGCGCGCTTCGGTCGACTCGCACGTACACACCTAAGTCCCCGCCCCCGGAAGCCTCGCGTATGTTCGAGGAGTTCGTCCTGACCGCGAGCACGGCCGACCTCTCGGAGGAGCCGCGCGCCCGCGAGCACGCCGACGCCGCGGAGTTCCGGATGGACCTCGCGGACGCCCCGCTCGGCCAGCTGGCGAGCTACGACGGCGAGCTCCCGCTGCTCGTCACGAACCGCGCGTCGTGGGAGGGCGGCGAGGCGGACGACGGCCCCGGCCGATTCGACGCGCTCTCGACCGCGATCGGCCGCGACGCGGTCGCCGCGGTCGACATTGAGCTCGCCGCTCTCCGCGGGAACGCGCCCGAGGGCGAGGAGTCGCACGCGACCGCGCTCCGCGACACCGCCCGAGAGGAAGGCGTCGCGGTCGTCGTCTCGGTCCACGACTTCGAGTCGACGCCCGAGCCCGCGGCGCTCGTCGACCTGCTCACCGACGCCGCCAGCGAGGGGGACGTGGGGAAGCTGGCGACGACCGCGACCGCCCCGGCCGACGCGCTCGCGATGATCGAGGCGACTCACGAGGCGACCGCCGCCGGCCACCGCGTCGCGACGATGTGCATGGGCGAGCCCGGCCGCCACACCCGCGCGGTCACGCCCGTGTACGGCTCGAAGATCGGCTACGCGCCCGTCGACCCCGCGAACGCGACCGCGCCCGGCCAGTACCCGCTCGCGACGCTCAGGGAGCTCGTCGACGGGCTGCGGGACGGCGAAGCGAGCGAGTGATTAGTTATGAGTAATTGACCGCGGCCGCGGCGACCATTTATACGGGGATACGGTGCGGTGGCGCGTGCCGACGAGCGCCCGGAGGGCGCGAGGAGCGCGTGCGAGGGAGTCGGCCGACCGAAGGGAGGCCGACGAGGCCGGGGAGGCGTGAGGCTGCGGTGCGGTGCTGTGTGGGGCGGGGCTCAAAGGGGCAGCCGGGAGGACGAAGACGCGCGACGCAAGCACCGCAGTGAGTGAGCGGAGCGAGCGAACGAGGAGCACAGCGAGCGCATCGAGTCCTCCCGGCTGGGGCTTTGGAGGTGGTCGCCCCCGTGTCACCGTATCCAGCTTATACACCACGAAGGCCGCCGACCGCTTCATGATAGACCACGTATAGAGCCAAACCGCTTTACGACCGCCCCCGTAAGTGTCGCCAATGGCGACGTGCGACGCGTGCGGGGAGTACGAGAACCTCCCGTACCAGTGCAAGCGGTGCGGCCAGACGTTCTGCGCCGAGCACCGTCTCCCGGAGAACCACGACTGCGCGGGGCTCTCCGAGTGGAACGACCCGGGCGGCGTCTTCGACAGCGGCTTTGACGAGGGCGTCGAGGGTGGGCCGGCCGGCGGGACCGGCGACGCCGGTAGCGAGGCAGGCGTCGCGGAGCGCGTCAAGCGCCGCGTCGACCGCGAGACGAGCACGGGCGGGATCGTGAGCTACTTCCGAGGGAACGCGACGTACACGATCCTGCTGGCGATCTGGGTCACGTTCCTCGCGCAGCTGGTCGTGTTCTGGGGCGTGAGCCCCGCGCTCCACGACCAGCTGTTCGTGCTCCGGGCGGACGCGATCGGGCGGGTCTGGACCTGGGTGACCGCCGTCCTCTCGCACTCGCCCGTCGGAATCTACCACATTCTCGGCAACAGCGTCGTCCTGTTCTTCTTCGGCCCGCTCGTCGAGCGCGCCGTGGGGTCGAAGCGCTTCGCCGCGTTCTTCTTCGTGTCGGGAATGGTCGCGGGGCTCGGCCACATCCTGTTCGCGATCGCGACGGGCGCCACCTCGACCGGCGTCCTCGGCGCCAGCGGCGCCGGCTTCGCGATCCTCGGCGTCCTCACCGTCTGGCGACCGAACATGCAGGTCCTCCTCTTCTTCGTGATTCCGATGAAGATCAAGTACCTCACGTGGGGGATCGCGCTCGTCTCGGCCGTCCTCGTCGTCCAGAGCGTCCAGGCCGGCGGGGCCGGCACCGCCGGCGGCATCGCGCACCTCGCGCACCTGATCGGCTTCGCCATCGGGCTCGCGTTCGGGAAGCGCAACGACGGGCTCGCCCGGTCCGCGGGGGGTCCCGGCGGCGTCTCGATGGGCGGCGCTCGCGGCCCGCGCGGACCGGGCGGGCCGGGCGGTCCCGGCGGGCGCCTCTGAATGCCCGGCGACGCCTCCCGCGTCGGGCCGGACGCCGTCGCGCGCCAGGAGTTCCTCCCGGACCCGGCGCTCTCGCGGGCCGAGATGGAGTCGCTCCAGCGCGAGCTGGCCGCGACGGCGACGTTCGCGGACGACCATACTTTCGACCCGGATGCAGTCGCGATCAGCGAGTCGGCGGACCTGACCGGTGGGCCGCCGGACGCGCGTCAGGGGTCGCTCCCGGGTACGGACGCGGACGGGGACGAGAGGGCCGACCCCGACGCCCCGGTCGTCGTCGGCGTCGATCAGGCGTTTCTGACCCCGGACGACGGCGAGGACAGGGCGGTCTCCGCCGCGGTCGCGCTCCGCGACGGCGACGTGATCGAGTCCGCGAGCGCGGTCACGCCCCTCCGGATCCCCTACGTCCCGGGCCTCCTCGCGTTCCGCGAGGGGGAGCCGATGCTGGCCGCGCTCGACGCCTTGGACGCCGACCCGGACCTTCTGATATGCGACGGCTCCGGCCGGATCCACTTCCGGGAGGCCGGGATCGCGACCCACGTCGGCGCCCTGCTGGACGTTCCGAGCGTCGGCGTCGCGAAGAACTTGCTGTGCGGCGAACCCGACGAACCGACCGACGAGCGACCGGAGGGGTGGCGGACGCCGATCCGCGCCGACGAGTCGGTGGAGACGGCCGGGACGCGGTCGACGGCCGACGCCGACGACGCGACCGTCATCGGCCACGCCTTCCAGTCGCGGCAGTACCCGAACAGCCGCCGCGTGAACCCGCTGTACGTGAGCCCCGGACACCGGGTCTCGGCCGAGACGACCGTCGCGCTGGTCGACGCGCTGTGCGCGGGGTACAAACTGCCCGAGCCGACCCGGCTCGCGGACGCGTACGCGGACGAGGCGAAGCGCGGGAGCGACTGATCCGAAGCGCGGGGGCGACTGATCCCGACCGGGCGATCCGGCCCGTCGGTTTATTTATCGTGGCCCGCGAACGCGGACGTATGGGAGACGAAGACACGGACGGACCGATGTCTGCAGAGGAGTTCCGCTCGCTGCGCGACGGCCTGGTGCGTCAGAGCTCCGGCGGGGGGACGACGGTCTACAAGAACGCCGCCGGCGTCGGCTGCCCGAACCCGGACTGCGACCGCGGCGTGTTCCAGACCCTGTTCGTCAGTGACCACGGCTGGCAGCAGATCGGCGCCACCCGCGACGGGATCGACCTGTGCCTGTGTAACACCGAGACGAAGCGGCTCGTCTTCATCCACGACGAGTGAGCATGAGCGCGCAGTGACCGACGAGTTCGATCCGGTCGTGGCGTTACACGATCACCTCGCGGCCACCGAGGAGCGCCCCGTGGAGCGCGAGGCCGGCTGGCGACTCGGCGAGGCGCAGGCGCTGGCCGCGGAGATCGACCGCGGCGGAGTCGACGGGGAAACCGTCGTCCGACGGGCGGGCGAGATCCGGACGCTGCTCGCGGCGGTCGACGGGACCGGCGACGCCGAGGCCGACGACCACGTCGCCGCGGCGCGAGAACTCGCGGACCGGATCGCGAAACGGGCCGACGGCGGGTAGTCGCCGACGCCCGAACCAGAACACGCGTCCCCCCTCGGAGAGCGGCGATCACCGACGGCCGTCTTCTCGACGACCGGCGGTTCAGTCGTCCGCCGTCGACTCGCCGCCGGCGTCGGCCGCGCACCGGTTCGGCCCCAGCTCTAACTCGATGGCCGCGGTCTCGTCCGGGGGCGATTCGACGCCGCGGTTCGCGGCGATAACCGACTCGTAGTTCGGCGGCTTCTCCGGCAGCGTCGCCGTAATCCTCTCCACGAACGCCTCGCGGTCGAGGCCGAGCACGTCGAGTCCCCGGCGCGCCGCGCCCACCGTCGTCGTCACCGGCTCGCCGGGTACGACGTCGCCGGTGGTTCCGTCGTTCGCGACCGCGAAGTGGCCGGGACAGACGACAGTATCGTCGGGCTCCGCGAGCAGCGTCCCGTGGAGCGAATCGTAGAGCCGCTCGGCACCGGTCGCGGCGCCGGCGGACTCGTCCTCTCCGTCACCGCCCGCGTCCTTCGTGTCGTCTCCGCCCGCCGCGAACTGCAGCTCCGTGCGACCGACGCTGTCGGTGAATAGCGTGTCGCCGGTGAGCAGCGCCGACCGCCCGACGAGGTAGCTCGCGCCGTCGTCGGTGTGGCCGGGGGTCGCGAGCGCCTTCACGTCGACGCCGCCGACGTCGAGCGTCTCGTTGCGCGCGATGGGTTCGAAGTCGTACGCCACGTCGCGCTCGGCGGCCGCCGCGGGGAGGTAGTACGGGACGCCGAGCTCGTCGGCGAGCGCTCGACCCCCGGAGAGGTGGTCGGCGTGGACGTGCGTGTCGAAGACCGCCCCGACCGACGCGTCGCGTTCGGCAGCCGCCGCCCGCCACTCGTCGCCGTGACGCGAGACGTCGACGGCGATGGCGACGCGGTCGGAACCATCGGAATCGACGGCGGCGACGCGGTCGGAATCTGCGCTCTCCCCGGACGACGGACCCCCCACCACGAGGTACCCGAGACACCCCTTCGCGCGCCGCTGGATCTGGACGATGTCGAGCGGCTCGTCGCCCGCGTCGGGAAGCGGGACCGCGGTCCGGTCGTAGACCCCCGACCAGCCGCGCATCCCGTCCGCGACGACGGTGACGTCGTCGTAGCCCGCGGCCTCGAGCTCCTCGGCGAAGTCGAGCGAGGCCTTCCCCTTCGCACAGGTCGTGACGATCGCGTCGTCGGGGGCGATCCCGGTCTCGGCCTCGAAGTCGGTGACGTCGAACTCGTGGAACGGCTTGTAGAAGTAGTGGACGGAGTCGGCGATCCGCCAGCCCTCGTAGCTCTCGGGGGGCCGCGTGTCGACGACGGCGAAGGACCGCTCGCCGCGCCGCCGCTCGTCGATCCGGTCTCGAAACGCGTCCGCGTCGATGACGCTCGGCATGGTCGACGGTTGGCGCCGAACGGCAAAACGCTGTCCGGTGGGGGCCGGGCCGCGGTTGACGTCCTCGACGCCCCCGCGACGGCCGGTCCCGGCGCGCCCGCGATAGACAGGCTTTAGCCGAGCGACCGGCCAGATGGCCCCATGGTCGAGGCGTTCGCGGTCGCCAGCGGGAAGGGCGGCACGGGCAAGACGACGAGCACGCTCGCGCTCGGGATGGCGTTAGCCGACGAGCACGACGTCACCGTCGTCGACGCCGACACGGGGATGGCGAACCTCCTCTTTCACGCCGGGCTCGACGACGCGGCGGTCACCCTCCACGACCTGCTCGTCGAGGGGACCGCGACCGACGTCGGGGAGGCGACGTACGACCGCTTCGGGCTCTCGGTGGTCCCCTGCGGCACGTCGCTCGCGGGGTTCGAGGCCGCGGAGCCGACCCGGCTCCGCGACGTGGTCGCCGAGCTCGCGAGCGACACCGACGTGCTCTTACTCGACTCGCCGGCCGCGCTCGGCTCGAAGTCGGCGGTGCTCCCGGTCGTCCTCGCGGACCGCGTCGCCGTCGTCGTCGAACCGACCATCCCCGCGCTCTCGGACGGGCTGAAGGTCCAGGAGTACGCCCGCTCGTACGGCACGGAGACGGCGGGCGTCCTGTTCAACAAGGTCCGCGACGACGCCGCCGACGTCGCCGAGCGGGCCGAGCGCCACTTCGGCGGGCCGGTCCTCGCGCGCGTCCCCGACAGCGACGCGGTCAGGGACGCGCGCCGCGCCGGCGAGCCCCTCCTCGCGCACGCGCCGGAGAGCGACGCGGCGGCCCGCTACCGACGGGCGGCGGCCCGCCTCGACGTGCGCGACGGCGACGGCGACGCGGTCGCCGACCGCTTCCGCAGCGCGGTCGTGCCCGACACGCCATGACGGGCACCGGAGGCGGAACCGGAGGGTCGGAAGGGTCGCTGACCGACGGGACCGAGTCGAACGGGCCGCCCGAATTCCGGATCCCCCGCGGCGCCCTCCTCCGGTCGCGGGTGGTCTCGGACGTGGCCACGACGCTCTCGCGGGCGCTCGACCGCGAGCTGACCGGCTACGCGACGCTCGTCCCGCAGGAGACGCTCCTCTTGGAGGGCGAGGCGCGCGGCGTCCTCACGTTCGCCGACGGGGTCCCCGTGCTCGCGTACAACACGGTGACCGACAGCGGCGGGCCCGACGCCCTCGCGGAGCTCGCGGTGCCCGGCCCGTACCGCGTCGAGCTGTACGCGGTCGACGACGGGCTCGACGCGGCCCACG
>NZ_CVRT01000016.1 GCF_001261915.1 Halorubrum sp. SD626R | reverse complement strand
ATCTCGTCGAATTACAGGACGAACATGTAACTCTCTGAGGATTTCAACAGAGCCAAGCGTGTGTTATCTGAGTGGTTGATGCCCGAAGAGACATGCCCTACCGGTAGTATCACAAAATTGAATCACATTCTGTGGAACGAGAAGGGAGACCGAGATTGTTGATGAAACTCGGTAGCCAACTCTATCTCGTTGAAGTATCATTTTGCTATATTTTATTTTTGATACATTTAGCATCGAACGTGCTCGATCAACTATTCACAAGTGGATCGGTGAGGCTGATCTACAGTCCGAAACTGGGTGGTGTCCGGATCATATTACGCTTGACGAGACTGTGCTCCGGCTCAGCGATGAGCAGTATAGGCCGTATGCTGTCGTCTATCCGGAGACGTACGAACTACTCAATATGATGTTTGAGTCGACAACAACAAGGGTTTTCGCAGATTCGTTTCTGACGGAACTCCCCGAGAAACACGGTGTCGGAAACGTCGTGTTTCTCGCCGATGGGTCGCACTCGTTACAAGATGCACGTCATCGCTACGGCTTCGATTTCAGGTACGAAGGACGTGGAAATCGGAACAGCGTCAAACGCGTCTTTAGAGGAATAAAACGTCAAGCTATCTGTTTCTCAAACTGCTTCAGCAACGCTGAAGTCGAAACCGCCGACGATTGGGCCAGATCGTTCAGTTTCGTATGGAATCGGCGTATCCGAACGTAAGGACCGCATCGCAGCGTGAGGTTATGATGCAGCGAAAGACTACCGGTTAGAGAGACGACGACACCCACGCCAGCAAGCCTGCATCAAATTCGCCGGCAACTCCTAACTGACGTCGGGCCTCTTGTTTCGTCCCCTCCGAGATCGGTGGGAGAACGTCTTACCGAGCGTAGAGAACTGAGATGCTCTTGTAGGTTGGTTGGAACACATAGCAACGCCCGCTAGATATACATCGCACATCGGTGATTGCTCCGCCGACAGACTTAATATATTGTGTGTTTATAACAATATTATATGGGGAAAAAGTGTCAACTGCAAGTGCGCCGTCTCGCCGGTGGAATAGCGTTGCTTGGACTCACGCTCGGGGCATTCGTGTCACGATGGTTCTTGTTGCTTGTCGGGTTTGTAGGTATTAATCTCATTCAAAGCAGTTTCACAGACGTCTGCCCGGCAGAGCAGTTTCTCCCAGGGTGTGAAACGAACGCCGAGGCCGACACCTCATCTGTAAGATCCTGACTCCGATCGGACGCGAGAATCATTTCTTAGCCTAGTTTTCACCCACAATTCAGCAAATAGAACGAAGGAGGTTGGACTGCTAAATAATTTAGATGGCCTGGCGGCAGTACATATTTAGCAGTGTAGCTTATATGCAATACTATGATAGAATATGGACGGACTGACCGGCGATACGGACAGTGCGGACAATCAGCCGACCGGGAGTGCCGCCGTCCGAATTGCCACACACCCGCGGGGATGCCACACGATGACCGGCGGTGAGCGGGTTCGCGGTGGTCAGATACAGCGATGGGTTGCAGCAGTGTTCAAGCCGGCCGGCGTTGGGGTTGGGGTAACGGTGCTCGCGAGTGTGGTACCATTTGTTGGGTTGCTCGCACCGGCAATCGGCGGTGGCGTGGCGAGCCAGGTGAAGAAGTCTGGCGACGGAAGCGGACCACGAATTGGGGTTGTCACAGGCGCATTAGTGGTGCTGCTGTCGCTACCGATGACGTTTTTCGCGGTGGCGGTCGCTGCGACCGTGTCTCCGATCGCGACGGTCGGCGTGCTCGGAATGGCCCTCATCGGTGCGGTATACGTCATCGGGAGCAGCGCGCTCGGAGGCTACCTTGCCGACGAGCTCGCAGAAGGTCACCGGAGCTCTAAAGACGCTACGCGGCAACTGACGCCAGCTACGACTGGAGGGTCAGCGTCACCAATCGAGCGACTCAAGCGCCGGTACGTTGACGGCGAAATCGATGACGACGAGTTTGAACGGCGACTGGAGCGGTTAGTAACTATCGAAGGGGTCGGGAAGCAGGCGGGGGACCGCGGCGTCAAAGGTCGCGAACAACGACCGAACCAGCGGGAGACTACAGTACCTGCCCACGAGCGTTAACGGCGTCTGAGATGACCGATGCGCCGAGCGTAGTACAATGGGACACAGTCGCTGGATACGAAGCGATTTCGCGTCGTCGGCGTTCGCAATGAGGACACCGGCGACTATCACCTGTACATGACGAATTTAGCGAGGAAGGAGTTCTTTCCGGCGGATTTAGCGGAGGTCTACCGCTGTCGGTGGGAAATTGAGTTGCTCTTCCGGGAGCTGAAGACGCAGTACAAATTGGACGAGTTCGACACGAGTGACGAACACGTGGTGAGGATCTTGTTGTACGCAGCGCTGCTATCGCTGCTTGTAAGCCGCGATCTGTCGGCTCTAGTCACTGAGCAGACGGATGATGAGCTTGTGTTTCCGACAGAGCGCTGGGCGGCGACCATTCGGTCGCACGCCCATCTTATTCTCCACGAACTCGGTGAGTTCCTCGGCTACTCACGATCGCCGCCGCTCGACCGATTGATCGAAGACGCTCAAAAGATCCACAAGCAACGACCAATCTTACAAGAGACGATCGCTACCGCTACACAACCGTGGTGTGAGGATTAAGTAAAGACGAATGAGTGCTGGACTACCAGCACAAGATCACGACATGGCTCGTCCGCAAGGACGACGCCGTGTTCGTGGAAGATATTGATCTGAAGGGGATGTTGGAACAGTCACATAACACTCGTAACAAGCAGGATGCGGCGTGGCGACAGCTTATAACATTCCTCGAGTTCAAGACTGATCTGTACGGCTGTCACGTCGTACGGGTCAAAACAGGGGGTACCACGAAAGAGTTTGCTTCGTGTGATGGGCGGTGTTCAAATAAGGATTGAAATGTGAGGCGGTACGTTTTCAAAGTGATCTATGCCCGAAAACGACCGCCTCAGCGGCTGTTT
>NZ_CVRT01000015.1 GCF_001261915.1 Halorubrum sp. SD626R | reverse complement strand
GGTTACATGGCCTGCCCTTCGAGCATCACCGTTCGGACGCGCTGTCGCGTCTCGGCCGCGCCCGCAAGCGCGGTCCGCGCGACGTCATCCGCGTGAGTCACTCGGCTCCGAGTTCTGCGGCCAGCTCGCCGCGCTCCTCCAGTTCGCCGAGCACGTCGCTCCCGCCGACGAACTCGCCGTCGACGAACGTCTGCGGAATGGTCTCCCAGCCGCTGTGGGATTCGAGCGCCTCGCGGTACTGCGGGAGCGCGGGGAGCACGTCGACCGTCTCGAACTCCTCGACGTGCTGTGAGACGAGTTCGACCGCGCGCTGTGAGTAGCCGCACTGGGGCATCAGCCGGTTCCCCTTCATGAAGAGCACCACGTCGTTGTCGGCGATGGTCTCCTCGACGCGCTGTTCGATCTCCTCGGCGTCGGCGTCGGCTTCGGGACTGAACGTCATGAGGGCCCGTACGCGACGGCGAGGCAAATGGGTTCCGCACAGCCACGGAGACTATCCCAATCGATACCGCGCGCCCCGGCCGCGCAGTCGCGGACCTACTCGTCGCGGTCGACGCGGACGACGTCCACGAGCGAGTACACCGGAACGCCGTCGATGTCGTCGTATCCGCGCTTGTCGACGAGCACGACGCAGGCGACGGGCTCGCCGCCCTGCTCGCGGATCGCGTTGATCGACTCCCGCATCGTCGTCCCCGAGGTGATGATGTCGTCGACGACGTAGCAGTCGCGGTCGCGGATCGCCGCGAAGTTCCGGGAGAACCCGCCGCCCTGCTCGTCGATGTCGCCCTCCTCCCACTGGTGTTTGGCCGGGGCGTACGTCCCGAGGTCGGTGTCGAGCCGGTCCGCGACCGCGGTCGCGAGCGGCGCGCCGGCCTTCTCGATCCCGACGGTCAGGTCGACCGCCTCGCCCTGCTTCGCGAGGAGGTCGGCCATCGCGCTCGCGGCGAAGCCGAGCCGCGTCGAGTCGCGCCCCAGCGCCGACCAGTCGACGTGGATGTCGGCGGTCGTCCCGTCGGTCGGGGCGTCGGTCGCGGCGTTGCTCCCCCCGCCGCGCTCGACGAGCCAGCTCGCGGTCTCCCGGGAGACGTTCAGCTCGTCGGCGATCTCGCCCTTCGAGAGACCGTGCTCCGCGAGCTCGGCCGCGCTGTCTATCAGGTCGTCAACGTTCTTCATATGACCCGAATTCGACCGCCGTTTTAATAGTCGTGTCGTCATCCGCGAACGCGGCCTCGAACTCGTCGAGCCCGTAGACGCCCGTGACCAGATCGTCGAGGAACCCCCCGCCGAACCGCGACAGCGAGTCGGCGGCGGCCTCGAAGTGCTCGTAGCCGGAGTTGACGCTGCCGACGAGCGCTTTGTTGTGCAGGACGAGCTCGCGGTGGAGCCGCCCGCCGTCGATCTCGAACTCCCGGTCGCTCGGTACGCCGAGCAGCGCGCCCACCCCGTTCGGAGCGAGCGCCTCGATGGTCTCGAAGGCGTGCGGCGCGTGGCCGGTCGCCTCGAAGACGAAGTCCATCGGCTCGTGCGCCTCCGGGACGGACGGGACGGGCGTCTCGTCGGAGTTGAGGTACGTCGCGCCGAGCGATTCGATGATATCGATCGTCGGGTCCGGCCGCTCTCGGCGACCGAGACAGTAGGTCCGGTCGAAGTCGGCGTCGAGCGTCGCGACCGTGAGCAGGCCGAGCGAGCCGTTACCCAGGACGAGCGCGGACTCCGGCTCCCAGTGGAACCCCGACCGGCTGGCGAACGCGTGTTCGATCGCCTTCTCCGCGATCGAGACCGGCTCGACGAGGAATCCCCACTCGGCGAGCGCGGGCGGGATCTCGACCAGGAACTCCGCCGGACTGGTGAAGTACTCGGCCATGAAGCCGTGCGCGCCGACGATGCCGCGCTCGTGGTACTCGCCCTCCGGCGCCATGTCGGGCTCGCCGCGCGCGAAGTACTCGTTCGCGCCGTTGGGCGGGCGCCGGACCGTCGGCACGACCACGTCTCCGACCTCGAACGGCGTGTCGTTCGGGTCCTCCACGACGCCGACCGCCTCGTGACCCAACACGAGGTGGTCCTCTCCCGCGGGCGCGCCCCCGTGGGCCCCGGCGATGACCTCGTGATCCGTCCCGTCGACACCGACCCGGAGCGTCCGGACGAGCGCCTCCCCGGGCGCCGGCTCCGGTCGCGACTTCTCCGTCACGACCGGTTCCCCGGCCCCTTCGTACACGGCTATCGCGTCCATACGCGAACGGACGTGGTCAGCGACCAAAAGATTTCTTTTATTGTGAGTAAAGAATACGCCCTCCCCGACCGCGGGCGTTTCCTCCTCCTCGCTCGGAGAACCATCTGTGTGTACCCTCGCCCTCGCGTGGCGCGCGTTCGGCGACGCCCCCGTCGCGCTCGCCGCCAACCGCGACGAGGCGCTCGACCGGCCCGCGGAGCTGCCGGCGCCCCGCGAACCCGCCGACGGCGACGGCGTGCGATACGTCGCCCCGCGCGACGCCGAGGCCGGCGGGACGTGGATCGGTCTCTCGGCAGCCGGGGTCGCCGTCGCGGTCACCAACCGCTGGCTCGACGCCGACCGCGAGGGGGACCGCTCTAGGGGGCTCCTCGTCCGGGACTGCCTCGAAGCGGGCTCGGCCGAGGCCGCCGCGCGCGCCGTGGAGCGCGAGCTCGAAACTCGGTCGTACGACGGGTTCAACCTCGTGCTCGCGGACGACACCGCCGCCCTCGTGCTCTCGTACGACGGCGGCCTCACGGTCACCCGACTCGACCCCGGGGTCCACGTCGTCGGCAACGTCGGCGGCGTGGTGAACGGCGTCGAGCGGTTCGCGGTCCCGGAGCGGCGCCGGGAGTTCGGCGCGGAACGCGCCGACAGCGCGCGTCGGATCGCGGCCGCGTTGGTCCCCGAGCCGGGGGAATCGGGCGCGTCGTGGGTCGACCGCGCGAGCGGCGTCCTCGCGGACCACGAGTACGGCGCCTGTCTCCACGGCGACAGGTTCGGGACCCGGTCGTTCACCCGGATCCGGACGAGCGCCGATCCGGCGGCGTCTCCGGAGTTCGCGTACGCCGACGGCCCGCCCTGCGAGACGCCGACGGCGCCCGTGTCGATCCCGAGCGACTTCGGCGCGGCCGACACCGGGGAGTGACGCGGTCCGGGGACACCGAATCCGGGCGGCCTCCGTCGCCGCTCCTCCGGCCGCGACGGGACGGAAAGCCAGTTTTAAGCGAGTCGCGGGCGGGTGTTCGACCATGAGCGTGTCCGAACTCGAGGCCGAGCTGTCGGAGGACGAGCGGGCCGGCCTCGAACTCATCCGCGAGACCGGTGGCATCCACCAGAGCGACTTCTGGAAGGAACTCGACGTCTCCTCGCGCAAGGGGAGCCGCATCGCGGAGGCGTTAGAGGAGTCTGGACTCATCCAGCGGTCCGACACCGTCTACGACGGGCACAACACGTACTACTTGGAGCCCGCGCCCCGCGACCTCGACTTCTCGCTGCTGATGGCCGGCGACATGCTCTCGCCGTTCATCGGCGAGGAGGAGGTCGACCCGCAGGCGGACGCCTTCTCGCAGTGGATGATGAACCTCGCGTACGAGGAGTACTGAGTCGCCGCCGCGTCGGTCGATTCGCGGTTCCTCCGTTTAGACGGTCGGAGAGCTACGGGTCCGCCCGCCGATCGCGTATCGAGACGCGAGTCACGGCTCCGAGCTCACGTCGTCCCGCACCGTGACGTAAATGAGGAGCCCGAGCAGCCCGGGGACGAGACCGACGAAAAACAGCAGTCCGATACCGACGCCCCACTGCCACGCCCAGTCGCTCCCGCGGGATTTCGCGTCTCGGTACACCCATCGACCGACGAGGCCGAAGACGACGAGCAGTATGCCGAGGAGTATCAGCAGCTC
This sequence comes from Halorubrum sp. SD626R, assembly GCF_001261915.1. GTDB lineage: Archaea > Halobacteriota > Halobacteria > Halobacteriales > Haloferacaceae > Halorubrum. The sequence continues at coordinate 11,753 of NZ_CVRT01000015.1, read as the reverse complement.
GGGGCCGCCGGGCACCTGTAACGGTTGGAGGGACACACGCCAACCGGGCGACGGACCGGGCATAAGTTTTCTCACACAGTCGGTACTCCGTCTCACTGACTGGGCGGTTCACGTCCGACCGCGTGCGGAAGGCGAGATGTCGACGAAAGCGGATTAAATCCCCTCAGCCGAGCAGGAACGCGAACAGCGCGACGCCTGCCGCGAGCGTGAGGAAGAGGACGCTCCGGCCGATGCCGGTCCGGATCTCGACGTCGACGCCGAGTCCCGCGACGGCCGCCCGCGGGTGCATCGCGGTCCGCTTGACCGCGGCGACGAGCCGCATCACGGCGCGGTCGACGGCGGCCCACAGCTCCGTGACGCCCCACACCGACGCCCGGCCGAGGTAGAACGCGGCCGGGTACGTCACCGCGTCGACGTCGCGCATCCGGTGGGCGAGCCAGCCGAGCGGCCGCTTCAGCGCGAAGAAGCCGACGAACCCGGCGACGAGCAGCGCCGCGCTCTCGGTCAGGTGGCTCGTGCTGTACGGCTTGAAGTAGACGTCCTCGCTGAGGATGAGCTCCGTGAACGGCATCAGCTCAATCAGCTGGGTGTAGAAGACCCCGAAGAAGACGCAGGCCCCGCCGGCCAGTAGCATCCCGACCGTCTGGAACGGCGTGGCGTCCTTCGGCGATAGCGTCGCCGACCCGTGGAAGAACACGTAGTAGCCGAGCTTGATGAACGACATGAACGTCCCCACGCCGCCGAGGATCAGCAGCCACCAGAGGAGCCCGCCGTCCAGCAGGAGCACGTAGTTGTGGACCTCGTGCGCGGAGTCGATCACCATCCCCTTCGAGATGAACCCGTTGAACCCCGGGACCGCCGTAATCGAGGCCGCGCCGACGACGTAGACGAGGAAGGTGACGGGCATCTCCCGCCAGAGTCCGCCCATGTCGCGGATGTCCTCGACGCCGGTGCGGTAGATCACCACGCCGACGGCCATGAACAGGAGGCTCTTGTACAGCACGTTGTTGAACAGGTGCGCGAAGCCGCCGGTGACGGCGAACTCGCCGACGTACGTCGCGAGCCCGAACCCGGCCAGCATGTAGCCGAGCTGCGCCTGGATGTGGTACGAGAGGAGCCGGCGCGGGTCGTACTGGAGCAGCGCGAAGAAGGCGCCGTAGACGGCCATGAACCCCCCGAGATACGCCAGCCACATGCCGCCCTCGGGGAACGTCCGGTACATCACGTACGCCGCCGTCTTCGTCGTGAACACGGAGAGGAACACCGACGCCGCCACGTGCGGGCGCGGGTAGGTGTCCGGCAGCCACGTGTGCAGGAAGATGAACCCGCAGTTGACGCCGACGCCGATCGCCGCCAGCACCGTCGCCGAGGCGTGGATCCCGGTCGTCGACGAGAACAGGAATATCTCGGCGGCCGGCACGCTCCCGAGCATCGACGCGCCGTGGACGACGACCGCGCCGAGGAAGAACGTCCCCCCGATCCCGTGGAACAGCGCGTAGCGGTAGCCGGCCCGGACCGCGGCGCCCCCGTACTGCCACACCAGCAGCGTGCTGGTGACGGCCATCAGTTCCCAGAAGAAGATCAGGGTGAGCCAGTCGCCGGCGTAGATCGTCCCGAGCGTCGAGGAGACGTACACCAAGGCGAACGCCGTCACCCACTTGGGCGCCTCGGTGCCGTACGCGTACAGCACCGCCGCCGTCGCGAGGAAGCCGACGACGACGCCCATCAGCAGCGAGAACTGGTCGACGTTGAACAGGACCACGTCGAAGCCGAACAGCCGGGTCGCGAGATGTGTCCCCGTGCCGCCGTCGCCGAGCAGCACCGCCTGCGCGAAGACGAACGCCGTCGCCAGCGCGGCCGCCACGTGACCCGCCCGTCGCGGGAGCCCGAGCACGAGGAACGCCGCCGCCGCGAGCACGACGTACGGCGGCAGCGAGGTGAGAATCGGGTTCATGGCCGCATCACCTCCTCGGGAAGCCGCGTGTCGACGATGAGCTCGATCAGCTCCAGGAAGCCCATCTCGTAGGGGATCACGCCGAGCAGCACCGCGAGGCTCATCGCGGTGAGGATCGGCCCGAGCGTGAACCACGACGACTCGCGCCCGCGGAGGGCGTCGAGCCCGTCGACGTGGTGCCAGCCGCCCGCGGGCGGGCCCCCGGCGTGGTCGTGACCGTCGCCCTCGTCGCCGTGGTCGGTTCCGCCTTCAGCGCCGTCGCTCTCGGACGATTCGGTCCGCTCCGCCCCGTCGTCGTCCCGTCCCACGCCGAACGGCACGTCAGCGTCGGAGGGGCGCGCGTCGACCGCGTAGTCGCCGGTGTCGACGCGCTCCGCCGGCTCGGAGAAGTCCCGCTCGCTCGTGTTGAAGTCCGGCCGGACGACGCCCTCCTCGTCGGTCGGGAGGTCGTCGAGCTCCGCGTCTGGGATGTCGGAGTCCTCGGGGAGTTCGGCGTCGTCGCCCGCGGGTTCCGTCGCCGCTTCGTCGGCCGCTGCGTCGCCCTCGGCGCTCTCGACGACGTCGTCGATGTCTGCCCCGGCGTCGCTTTCGTCCTCGGGGTCGTCACCCCCGTCTTCCGATCGGCCCCCGTCGGTGGCCGCGTCGTCGCCTGCGCGGCCCCCGTCCGTCGCCGCCAGCGTCGAGCGCGACTCCCCGCCCAGCCGGAAGTCGACGAGCGGCTTCGCGTCGTGGTCGTCCTCCGCCTCGAAGAAGGCGGTGTAGATCACCGGCCAGAAGTACACGATGTTGAGGACGCCGGAGAGCAGCAGCGCGCCGACGAGGTAGTAGGCGACCGGGGTCAGCTGAGCGCCCATCCGGATCCCGCCGATCAGCATGTAGTACTTGCTGACGAACCCGGCCAACAGCGGGATCCCCGCCATCCCGAGCGAGGCGACAGTAAAGGCGCCCATCGTCAGGGGCATCCGCTTCCCGATCCCCGCCATCTCGGAGATGTAGTCGGTGTGCGTCGAGACGTGAAGGTTGCCGGCGCAGAAGAACAGGGTGAGCTTCATGAACGCGTGCGCCGGGATGTGGAGCAGCGCGCCGACGAGCCCGTACCAGCCGAACAACCCGAGCCCGAGGATGATGTAGCTCAGCTGGCTCACCGTCGAGTAGGCGAGGCGCTGTTTCAGGTGGTCCTTCCGCATGGCGATGATCGAGGCCGCCGTCAGCGTGATCGCGCCGATGGTCGAGAGGACCAGTCCGGCCGAGAAGCCGAACGGGAGCGAGAGATTAAAGACGAGCTCCGGGCCGAACACGTCGAGGACGACGCGCGAGACGCCGAACGCGCCGGACTTGACGACCGCGACCGCGTGGAGCAGCCCGGAGACGGGCGTCGGCGCCACCATCGCCTCGGGGAGCCACTGGTGGAGCGGCATGATCCCGGCCTTCACGCCGAACCCGATCGCCAGCAGGAAGAACGCGAGCATCGCGAGACCGGGGTCGGCGTTCGCCAGCTCCTGGATGCCGCCGGCCGTGAACGAGACGTTGCCGGCGATCAGGTAGACGAGGGCGGTGCCGGCGAGCACGAGCACCCCGCCGCCGAACATCGTGTACGCGAGGTACTTCCGGCCGGCCGAGCGCGCCTCCGGCGTCTCGTCGTGGGCGACGAGCGGGTACGTCGCGATCGAGAGGATCTCGTAGAAGACGAAGATCGTCACGAGGTTGCCCGCGAACGCGATCCCCATCGTCGCCGACAGCGACACCGCGAACGCCGCGAAGTACCGGGTCTGGTTCGTCTCGTCGTTCCCGCGCATGTAGCCGATGCTGTAAAACGAGGTGACGATCCAGAGGCCGCTGGCGAGGAACGCGAACAGCATGCCGAGCGCGTCGGCGCGGAGCGCGAACTCGACCCCGGGGAGGAACGCCCCGAGCGACCACTCGAAGACGGCGCCGTCGAGGACGGCGGGGAGCATCGAGGCGACGATCCCGAACTTCGCGACCGCCGCGGCGATCGTCCACCCCTCGCGGATGTCCGGGGAGCGGTGCGACGCGACGATGAGGAACGCCGCGACGAACGAGACGAGAACGGCCAGTAGGGGGCGTGGGTCTGAAATGAAAGCGTCAGTCATGCGAACACCTCCGTGAGGAACGGACCGAACCACTCGGCCAGCGCGAAGCCGGCGAAGCCGAGCGCGACCGTGACGAGCGCGGTGACGAGAAGCACCGCCAGCGACGCCGGCGGCACGCGGTCGGGCACCAGCGAGGGGCGCGGCGCGCCCGCGACGGGCGCGACTGGGGCTCCGCCCGCCGGCGTCTCGCCGTCACCCGAGTCGTCGCCGCCGTCGGCGACCACGCCGGCCGGGTCGTCGCTCGGACCGCCCGCGGGGTCGCCGCCGTGGTCGGCCGCCGCCTCGTCGGCGCGGCCGCCGGGGAGCCCGACGCCGGCGAAGTAGAACCGCTCGATCAGCCGCGCGACGTACGACAGCGTGAACAGGGTGCTGACGAAGATGACGGCGGCGATCCCGATCCCGGCCGGCCCGGCGCCGGCCATGCTCGACTCGACCGCGCCGACCCCGATGTACCACTTCCCGAGGAAGCCGACCGACGGCGGGATCCCGACGAGCCCGAGGCCGAGCAGGGCGATCGCCCCGGCGGTGAACGGCGCCTCGCGCGCGGCGCTCGCGGCGTCCTCGATCCGCCGGACGCCGTAGCCGAGCGCGAGGGTGCCGATCCCGAGGAACAGCCCGAACTTCAGCAGGCCGTGGCCGATCAGGTGGACGATCCCGCCGAGCAGCGCGGTCTCGTTCGCTAACGCGATCGCGGCCCCGATCATCCCGAACTGCGCGACCGAGGAGTAGGCGAACATCCGCTTGAGGTCCGACTGCATCGCGGCGAGCACCGAGCCGGCGAGGATCGACGCCCCGGAGACGACGAGCATCGCCGTCGTGATCGCGTCGTTCGCGGCGAGGAAGTCGACGGTGAAGACGGTGTACGTCACCCGGATCAGCGCGTACGCGCTCGTCGTCGACACGAGCGCCGCCACGACCGCCGTGACGGCGTCGGGCGCGCGCTGGTAGGCGTCCGGCTGCCAGGTGTGGACCGGGAATAAGGCGATCTTCAGCGCGAGCCCGGCGACGATCAGCGCGTAGCTCGCCTGGATCAGCGGGTCGCCGTACCCCGCCTGCGCGAGGATCTGCTCGCGCATGTCGACCATGTTCAGCGTCCCCGTCGCGAGGAAGGCGTAGCCGACGCCGACGAGGTACAACGAGGCGCCGACCGTCCCGACGACGAGGTACTTCAGCGAGGCGTACGCGCTCGCCCCGGAGCGGTCGGCCGCGATGAGCGCGTACGTCGTGATCCCGACGATCTCCAGGAAGACGAACATGTTGAACAGGTCGCCCGTGAGCGCCATCCCCGAGAGCCCGCCGACGAGGAGGAGGTAGGCGCTGTAGAACGGGTTCCCGCGCGGGCCCGCCACCCGCGAGAAGGCGAGCGTCGCCAGCGAGACGAGCGCGATCAGCGCGAGCACCGCGGCCGACAGCGGGTCGGCCACGAGCTCGATCCCGATCGGGGGTTGATAGGTGCCGAGCGCGTGGCTGAGCCGCCCCCCGACCGCGACCTCGGCGGCGATCGCGGCCGCGATGCCGACCACCGCGGTCGTCGCGACCGCCGCGATCGGCCAGCCGACGTCGTCGTACCGCAGGCCGAGCGCGATCGGCAGCGTGGCCGCCACGATCGGGACGGCGATCGCCAGCGGGAGGAGGACGTCAGTCATCGCTCACACCCCCGTCGGTCGCGGCGTCGTCGCCGCCGACGGACGCCTCGACGTCCGCCCGGTCGACGCCCGACCCGTCCGCGTCGCCCTCAGTCTTCGGGCCGGCCGGGAGCGACCCCTCGTCGCGCATCAGCTCGCGGAGGACGTCGGTCCGCAGCGTCCCGTACTCGTCGTAGATGCGGATACAGAGCGCGAGCCCCACGGCCGTGAGACTCACCCCGACGACGATGGCGGTGAGCACGATCACGTGCGGGAGCGGGCTGACGAACGTCCCGCCCTCGGGCCCCCCGGAGGGGACGATCGGTATCGCGCCGCCCTCGACGTACGCGGAGGCGATGAACAGCAGGAATATCGCCGTCTGGAACAGGTTGAGCCCGATGATCTTCTTCACGAGGTTGGGGTTCGCTATCATCATGTAGAGGCCGACGCAGAGCAGCGCCGCGAACGCGACGTAGGCGTGTCTCGTCGCGAGGACCTCGAACGCTCCCGGGGACGCGAGGGCGGCGAGGTCGCTGGACGAGACGGCGAGCGCGGCGCCCGTCATCGCTCACCCCCGTCGGCGGCCGCGGTGCGGTCCGCCTCCGGACTGCCGGATTCGCCCGCGAGCTCGTCGGCGTCTTCGTCGACCGGGCCGCCGTCGCCGAACCCGCTCCCGTCCGAGTCGAACCCGTTCGCGAGCAGGAAGAACAGCCCCATGAGCACGCCGCTCACGATGGCCGCGATGCCGAAGACCTCGACGCTCTCTAACCCGTACTTCACCGGGATCGGCAGGAGGTCGTACTGGAGGAACGCGCCGCCACGCGCCACCGGTAGCAGTCCGATACCCGCGAACGCCAGCGCGCCGCCGACCGCGAGCGCGACGACGACGGTGTTGGCGAGCCACTCCCGGGTCGCCTCGATGCCGAACGCGAACGCGATCATGAACACGACCGCGGCCATGATCGCGCCGCCCTGGAACCCGCCGCCGGGCGACCCCGCCCCGTGGAAGGTGATGAACAGGCCGTAGGTGAACGCGAACGGGGCCACGATCTTCACCGTCGGCATGATCACCTGGCTCTCCGTGTACGGCGTCCCCTGACGCCGTTCGGAGTCGAGGCGTCCGGACCGGTCGCGCGCCCGGTGGGGCGGGACGTCGTCCGCGTCGTCGTCAGCGGTCTCGTCCCCGGGGCGAACGTCGCTCATGCGAACACCTCTCGATGGAGCACGATGAGGGCCGCGATCCCGCCGGCGAAGACGACGACCGCCTCGCCGAAGGTGTCGAACCCGCGGAACGCCGCCAACACGGCCATCACCGTGTTCTCGACGCCGGTCTGCGCGTACGACTCGCTGAGGTACCACTGGCTCACCTCGGGGTTCGACCACACCGGCGCGTCGGGCGAGCCGACCGCCGGGATGTCCCCCATCGTGAGCAGGAGTCCCCCGAACAGGATCCCGACCGCGCCCACGGCCGGGAGGTTCACCGACTCGAAGGCGACGTCGTGGTCGATCCGCGTCGTCTTCGCGAGGGTCAGGAGCAGGAGGACGGTGGTCACGCCGGCGGAGATCGCCGCCTCCGTCAGCGCGACGTCCGGCGCCCGGTAGAACGTGTACAGCGCGGCCATGCCGAGGCTGTACGCCCCGAAGACGATGACCGCCGCGAGCACGTCGCGCGCAAGCGCCGTCGCCAGCGCGGTCAACACGACGAACGCGAGCAGGCTGGCCTCGATGGCCGTGATCTGGGCGACGACGGGAACTTGGACGGGCGCCGACGGCGCGAGGGCGATCGCTCCCGTCATCGCCGATCGTCCCCCTCGGTCCATGGGACGATCCCCTCCTCGAAGGCGGCCCGGGCGATCGCGTGGGCCGCCGTCGGGTTCGTGACGAAGATGAAGAACAACAGCAGCACCGACTTGAAGCCGGCGCCCTCCCAGCCGACGGCGAGCGCGACGGCGGCGAGCCCGAAGCCGGCCCCGAGCGTGTCGGCCTGCGAGGCCGTGTGGGCCCGCGAGTAGACGTCGGGGAGGCGGAGCACGCCCGTCATGGAGACGAACGAGAAGAACAGCCCGAGCAGCGTGAACGCGACGATCAGGCCGACGCGGAGGGTGCCGACCGTTCCGAGCGAGTCCATCACAGCACACCACCCCGCTCGACCGTGAACTTCGAGATGGCGATCGCCATCAGGAAGTTCAACAGCGCGTACACCAAGGCGATGTCGAGGAACGTCGGCTCCGACAGCGCCGCGGCCAGGATCGCGAGGATGACGACGGTGTTCGTCCCGAGGACGTTCACCGCGAGCACCCGGTCCTGCATCGTCGGCCCCTTCACCGCGCGGTAGAGCATGCCGATCGCCAGCACGGTGAACCCGGCGGCCGCCAGGAGCAGGAAGTCGCTGACCGTGTAGCCGGCGGCGAGCGTGGCGTCGACGAACGTCACGCGTCGGTCACCTCCTCCTCGGCGACGTCGGTGGCGTCATCGTCACGTCCGTCGGGGACCGCGCCGCCGTCCCCGGCGGCGATAGGAAGCTCCTCGGTCGCGTCGGGACCCTGCAGGATCGCGTAGTCGTCGCGCTCGCGCGGCGTCGGCGGGCGGGCCGCCGAGCGCCCGTAGTAGACGAACCGCGTCCACCGCTCCAGCGAGCCGTCGAACAGCCCCTCGCGGGCCCACGGCAGCAGCGAGTGGACGTAGAGGTCGCTGTCGCGGGCGCGGACCGTCAGGGTCCCCGGCGTCAGCGTGATGGAGTTCGCGAGCGTCATCAGCGGGAGCCCGCTCCCGACGATCACGCGGACGCGGTTCATCGTCGGGTCGATAGGGAGCCGCGGGTCGAGTATCACGCGGGCCACTACCAAGTTCGCCACGAGGATCTCGTACAGGAGGACGGGGACGTAGATCGCGCCGCGGACCAGCCGCAGCGGCGTTCGCGGGACCGCCGGGTCGGCGTCGAAGCTGATCCGCGAGAGGGTGATCGAGACGATCGCGGCGGTCGCGACGCCCGTCGCCCAGTCGAACCAGTAGAGGGGGTCGCCGAGCACGAAGTAGAAGGCGAGCGAGAGGCCGAACATCGCCGCGAACCGCACCCCGGTCGCCTCGCTCCGGAGCCGCTCCGGTCGAGTCGGGCGCCCCACGGGGGCCGTCCGGACGTCCAGCGAGGTGTTCGACAGCGCGAACTCCAGCGGCTGGAGCAGCGTCGTGTTGCCGACCGGCGTGTACTCGGGGTCGAGCACCACCGCGTCGGCGCCGTGCTCCTCGGCGTACCCCGCGAGCACCTCAACGTAATCCTCCGGACCGAACAGGTATCCCTCCGCGCCGATCAGCGCCGAGACGACCGTCACGCCGTCGCCCGCGTCGCCGTCGGCGTCGTCGAGGTCCGCCTCCGCCCACGCGACCACCCGTTCGAGGACGCGCCGGGCCTCGGCGGTGCGGTCGTCTGACCCCGGGTCGCCGTCGCGCCACGAGGCGATCTCCACGAAGTGGATCGCGGAGAACTCGCCGTCGACGGCCGCCTCGACGACGTGCGAGACCGTCGCCCGGAGGGTCGGCGACGGCTCGACGGGGACGACGACCGCCGACTGCGGCTCCGAGCCGGTCTCGTCGCTCCCGCCGGCCTCGGCCGCGACCGTGGCGTCAGTCACCCACCACACCTCCGACGGGTTCGGGGTCCACCGTCTCTGTGCACATGGGTATCTCTACCGGGATCCTTTCTCTACCGCCTCAAAACAGTTTGTATCCCAGCCGGTCTCGAACGGGGGGACGGCACCGCCGCCCTCGGCGAGTCCGTCACGTCTCCGCTCTCCGCCCGAGCGCGGCCGAGAGCCGGTCGGCGATCCGCCCGGCGACCTCGTCCTTCGAGCCGGCCGCCTCCTCCGGCTCCGTCCCCTCGTCGCCGACGAGGAGGACGCGGGTCTCGTCGCCGCCCATCACGCTCGCGTCGTTGGCGACGACGAACGCGAGGTCGACGCGGTCCCGAATCCGCTCGGCCTCCGCGACCATCGCGGCGTCGTCGCCCGACGTCTCGGCCTTGAACCCGACGATCGGCAGGTCCGGGTACGCCTCCCGCACCGAGTCGATGAGCTTCGGCGTGGGGCGGAGGTCGACGGAGAGCGGCGACCCGGACCGGATCTTCTCGTCGACCGCGTCGGCGGTGAAGTCGGAGATGGCCGCCGCGGACACCAGCGCGTCCGCCGTGGCCGCGGTCCGCCGGCAGGCCGCCATCATCTCGTCGGCGGTCTCGACGGCGACGACGTCGGCGTAGGGGACCTCCGGACCGTCCTGCACCAGCGTCACCTTCGCGCCGCGGACGTAGAGCGCGCGGGCGACCGCCCGGCCCGTCTTCCCCGAGGCCCGATTCGTGAGGATCCGGATCGGGTCGATGCGCTCCTTCGTCGCGCCCGCCGTGACCACGACGTGCGCGCCCGACAACGACTGCGGGGTCGTCGCGCGGGCGACCTCGGTGACGATCTCCGACTCGGCGGCGACCTTCGCTTTCCCCTCCTCGATCCGCGGGTCCGCGAACGTCACGCCCCACGCCTCCAGCCGGTCGAGCGCCGCTAACACGCCCGGGTGGTCGTACATCGGCTCGTGCATCGCGGGCGCCATCACCACGGGCATCCCGGCTCCGAGCGCGGTGGTCGCGCAGGTCGTGACGGGCGTGTCGTCGATCGCGCCGGCGACCTTCCCCGCGGTGTTCGCGGTCGCGGGCGCCAAGAGGAGCACGTCGGCCCACCCCTCGCGGCCGCACAGCTCCACGTGTTCCACGTCGCCCGTTATCTCGGTGACGACGGGCTCGTCGGTCGCGAAGTCGACCGCCCACGGGTGGATTATGTCCGTCGCCGCCGGGGACATGACGGCGCGGACGCTCGCGCCCTGCCGGCGGAGCTCGTGGGCGAGTTCGACGACTTTCACCGCCGCGATGCTCCCCGAGACGCCGAGCGCGACGTTGACCCCCTCTAGCATTACCGAGACCGTTCCGCCCCCGGCGGCTTATAACGTGTCGTTGCGGAGCGGTGACGGTCCGGTCGGGGTCAGCGCGATACGGGTCGCGATGGACGGCAGCGCGACACGCCGCGTCACGCGCGAGTCGGACCTCGCCGTCCGGTGAGACCGTTTCCCTCCCGGCAGCGATTTTGGAAGTGAACGCGGAACTCGCCGCTATCCGGGACGCGTCACGTCGACATGGACCGTCTAAGGAAGCTCGAACGGGGGTTTCAGCGCCCACGAACGCCGTTCGAGCGAGGCGCCGGCGTCACGGGTACCGGCACGAACGCCACCCAGTTGACGGTTTAACCGCGTCCGACCGTTAACGCGTCTAATGAGCGACTCTGACACGACGCAGCGAATGAGCGTGCGCGGCGAGAGCGACGGGGTATCGAAGTTCGTCGCCGAGACCCGGGGCCACGAACTGGTGATGGACGACCCCGAGGCGATGGGCGGCGAGGACGCGGGCGCGATGCCGGTCGAGTACCTCCTCGCCGCTTGGACCGGCTGTCTCAACGCGACGGTCCGCGCGGTGGCGCCGGACTTCGACCTCACCGTCGAGAGCGTCGCCGTCGAGGCGGCCGGCGAGTTCGACCCCCGCAAACACCTCGGCCACGCCGAGGAGCCCCGCGCCGGCTACCGAGGCGTGGAGGCGACCGTCGACGTCGACTTCGCCGAACCCGTCGAAGACGACACGCTCGCAGAGTTCACCGCCGCCGTCGAGGAGCGGTGTCCGGTAAGCGACAACCTCGCGGCCGAGACGCCGACCGACGTGACGCTCCAGCGAGAGTAGACGGCTGCGCGCGATACGGATTCGTTTTAAATATCGGCCGGTCGCTGACTACCGACCGGTCCCAGGCGATCGATCCGGACCGAACGACGCGTCGTCGACGGAACGGGTTTCGGAGGTCCGACCGCCCGCGACCCTCGTCCACTGAGGGGCACGCTCGCCCGTTTAAATACCGAACGTCGCACGGAGCATGTCCCGCGTGCCCGGCCCGAGCCCCACGGCCAGCACCGTGATAAGCAGCATCAGCGTGTACCGCGGCGACTCCTCGAACATCTCGCCGTTGAACACCCAGACGACGAACG
>NZ_CVRT01000014.1 GCF_001261915.1 Halorubrum sp. SD626R | reverse complement strand
CGAACCGGTCGAGGTCGTGTTTCACCGCGTAGGTGTGCATCATCTCGATGCTGCAGCAGGCGATACCGAACTGCAGCATGAACATCGAGGAGCCGCGACACCAGTTCAGGAACTTGTCGAACTTAGTGAGGATGAACGGCGAGGAGCCGAACGCCTCGCGGAGGCGGGAGTTGAACCGGTCTCCCTGCCCGGTCATCCGGGCGTCCCGCGTCTCGGTCACGACTTGCGATTCGTCGGTGATGAATGGTTGATCGCTGCTCATTAGTTGAGGTCACGCTCCGTTTTTCTGCTGGTCGCGCGGGGGCTGCGGGCCCAGCTGATCGCCCCCGACCGCCACGCCCAGACGAGCCCGATCGCGAGGATCCCGACGAAGGCCAACATCGGCCACAGCAGGGCGGTCATCGGCACGCCGGCCTGGATCGCCGGGCGGTAGATGACGGCCCACGGGAACAGCAACACGGTCTCGATGTCGAACACGACGAACAACAGCGCGACCATGTAGTACTGGATGTTGAACCGGATCTTCGTCCCGCCGGTCGGGGTCTCACCGGACTCGTAGGTGGTGCTTTTACCGGTCTCAGGCACGCTCGGACGGAGCAACGCCGACACGGTCATCATCCCTATCGGGATGAGCAGGCCGACGGCCGCCAAGGCGCCGATCGCTATCCAATCGCTCATATAGGTCTCCGTAACGTGCTGGGGTTTGGACCGCCCCCTCATAAGCGTTGAGTCTTGTGCGTCCGCGTCCGTACGGGCCGGTATCGCCCGTTCGCGGTCGAAGCGGCGGCGAACTGACTGGCTGTCGCCGATCCGGATCGGCGTGCGAGTCGATCGGAGGAGTACCCTGACGGCGAACGGAGCGCACTCATGCACTTCCGCGCGGTGCGGTCGGCGCGAGCCAGCACGCGCGAGATCGCCGGCGCTACGCCCCGACGGCAAAGCCGCCGCCGACGGGGCTGGGGAGGTGTGAGGCTGCGTGCCGTGCAGTGCGGGGCGGGAATCAAAGGAGAGGCGCGCGTCGTGGCGCCTGGGGATCTGAAGATACTCACCGCGAAGTCAACGATCGCGTGTTACCGAGCGGCTGGGACTTTGGAGGTATCCGTCGCGCCGACGACTGATTACCGGTCTCTGAACCCGTCGATCCCGAGATCGTGGAGGTCCGCGGAGACGTCTGCGACGCCGCCCTTGAGGTCCTCGTGGTACTCGATCAGTCGCCCCTCTATCTCGTCGTGTTCGCGCGCGAGCACCTGCGCGGCCGAGAGGGCGGCGTTGAACGACTTCCCCGCGTCGACCGCGACGATCGGGGCGCCGGTCGGCATCCCGATGACCGAGTCGACCGACTTCTCCTGAACCGGGACGCCGATCACGGGGATCGGGTACGCGATCGACGCGGTCATGTTCGGGAGGTCGGCGGACTTCCCGCCCGCGCCCGCGATGACCACGTCGAGGCCGCGGTCGGCGGCGGTCTCGCCGTAGGCGTACATCAGTTCGGGCGTTCGGTGCGCGGAGACGACGTAGCTCTCGTAGGTGAACCGGGCGTCGGGCGCCTCGTCGAAGTCCGTCTGCTCCGCGAAGCCGAGCTCGTCGAGCGCCTCGTAGGCGCCCTCCATGACGGGGAGGTCAGAGTCGGAGCCCATGATGATCCCCACGTCCGGAGTCGTTTCGGGGTGGGCGTCCGCTGCGGCCTCCGCTTCGAGGCGGTCGATGAGATCCTGAACGGTCGGCATGGACGAGCGTTCGGCGGAGGCCGGTAAGGAAGTGCCGGATGCGGCGACGCCGGAGCCGACGAGGCTGGAGAGGCGCGAGGTGCGGTCGTTGTGCTGGGAGGGGCTCAAAGAGGCAGTCGCCGGCGGCTTCGCCGCCGGCTGCCAGAGGCGCCTTGCGCCTCGCAGCTGAGGCTTTGCGGGCGTTCACTGTCGATCCAGCCTCATCCGCTCATACACGAGCGAGCGGGCCTTCGGAGTGGTTCATCGCATATCGATCGCAACGCCTTTCACAACTAAGTAATATTACTAGGTTGTATGCACGGATTCGACGGCTTCAGCGACGTGAGCGAGACCGACGTGACGAAGGCGATCGGCAACGAGTGGACCGACGGGTTCCTCGATTTCACGGAGTCGGACGTGATCGTCCTCGGCGGCGGTCCCTCCGGCCTGATGGCCGCCAAGGAGCTGGCCGAGCGCGGCGTGAAGGTGATGATCGTCGAGAAGAACAACTACCTCGGCGGCGGCTTCTGGCTCGGCGGGTTCCTGATGAACACGGTCACCGTACGCGACCCGGCCCAGGAGATCCTCGACGACCTCGACGTCGACTACGATCCCGTCGAGGACGTGGACGGCCTCTACACCGCCGCCGGGCCGGAGGCCTGTTCCGGCCTGATCAAGGCGGCCTGCGACGCCGGGGCGCGCGTCCAGAACATGACGGAGTTCACCGACCTCGTCGTCCGCGACGACCACGAGGTCGGCGGGATCGTGATGAACTGGACGCCGGTCCACGCGCTCCCGCGCGAGATCACCTGCGTCGATCCCATCGCGGTCGAGTCCGACCTCGTCATCGACGCGACCGGTCACGACGCGGTCGCGATCAGCAAGCTCGACGAGCGCGGCGTCCTCTCGGCGCCGGGCATCGAGCACGCCAAGGAGCACAACACCGGCATGGACCAGACCGGCGACGACCAGTACGGCGCTCCCGGCCACGACTCGCCGGGCCACGACTCGATGTGGGTCGGCGAGAGCGAGGACCAGGTCGTCGAGCACACCGGCGTCGTCCACGACGGCCTGATCGCCTCGGGCATGGCGGTCGCGACCGCCCACGGCCTCCCGCGGATGGGTCCGACGTTCGGCGCGATGCTCGTCTCCGGGAAGCGCGCCGCGCAGGCCGCGCTCGACGAACTGGAGGTCGACGGACCCGCGGTCGAGCTTTCCGCCGGCGACGCGCCCGCCCCGGCCGACGACTGAGACGCAAAAACGCAGACGGGCGAAACCGCAGTTGTTCGTGTATGAGTCGCCGCTGACGCTCCGACTCCGAACCCCTCCACGCCCGCTGTGACTCGGGTATACGCGCTCGACCATTGACCGACAGCGAACACCGCCAAAGCCCCAGCCGTGAGGGCTCGGTGCGCTCGCTGCGCTCCTCGCTCAGTCACCCCGTTCCTTCGCTGCGGTGCTTGCGTCGCGCGCCTTCGCCCTCACGGCTGCCCCTTTGATTCCCGCCCCCGCACAGCACCGCAACCGCAGCCTCACGCCTCCCCAGCCTCGCGGCTCACGCTTCGCGGCTGCGCCGCTCGCGTTCGCCGCGTCCCTCGCGCGTGCGACTCGCGCCCTGCGGGCGCTCGTCGGCACGCGCCGCCGCACGTCCGATGACCAGCGATCGTCGCCGCCTATCCGAATCGCGGCTCTCACCCGGATCGTCCGTCACGAACGTTCACTCGGTCCCGACTCAACCGTGTGCCTTTTTCCGCCCCTGCGCCGAACCCGGCCGTATGCGCAACGCCAAGATCGTCTGCACGATCGGTCCCGCCTCGGACGAGCGGGACACGATCCGCGCCCTCGCCGACGCGGGGATGTCCGTCGTCCGGCTGAACGCCAGCCACGGGACGACGGCCCACCGCGAGAAGGTCATCGAGCGGGCCCGCGCGGTCGACGACGCGATCGACGACCCGCTCGCGGTGATGGTCGACCTGAAGGGCCCGGAGGTCCGCACCGCCGAGCTCGACGAGCCGATCCAGCTCGCGACGGACTCGGAGGTGACGTTCGTCGAGGGCGACGACGCCACGCCCGAGCGCGTGGGACTCACGCACTCCATCGCGGCGGCGGGACCGGGCGACACGATCCTCCTCGACGACGGGCGGATCGAGTGTCGCGTCGAGCGCGTCGACGGCGAGTCGGTCGTCGCGACCGTCGTCTCCGGCGGGAAGCTCAGCTCGCGGAAGGGCGTCAACCTCCCGGGCGTCGCCATCGACGTCGACCTGATCACGCCGGAGGATCAGGCGGAGCTCGACTTGGCCGTCCGGGCGAACGCCGACTTCGTCGCGGCCTCCTTCGTGCGCAACGCCGACGACGTCTACGAGGTCGCCGACGAGCTGGAGCAGCGCGGCGGCGACGACATCCCGGTCATCGCGAAGATCGAGCGGGCGGGCGCGGTCGAGAACCTCGACGGCATCGTCGACGCGGCGGACGGCGTGATGGTCGCCCGCGGCGACCTCGGCGTGGAGTGCCCGCTGGAGGACGTCCCCGTCATTCAAAAGCGGATCATCCGGAAGTGCGTCAACGCGGGCGTCCCCGTCATCACCGCGACGGAGATGCTCGACTCGATGGTTCACTCCCGCCGGCCGACCCGCGCCGAGGCCTCCGACGTCGCCAACGCGGTCCTCGACGGGACCGACGCGGTGATGCTCTCGGGCGAGACCGCGATCGGCGACGACCCGGTCAACGTCGTGGAGACGATGGACCGTATCGTCCGCGAAATCGAGTCGAGCGAGGAGTACGCCGAGACGCGCGAGCAGCGCGTCCCGGCCGCGGCGGAGGGCTCCCGGACCGAGGCGCTGGCGCGCTCGGCCCGCTATCTCGCCCGCGACATCGGCGCCTCGACCGTCGTCGCGGTCTCGGAATCCGGCTTCACGGCCCGCAAGACCGCGATGTTCCGCCCGGGCGTCCCCGTGGTCGCGACCACGCCGAACGACCGCGTCCGGCGTCAGCTCGCGCTCTCGTGGGGGGTCCGTCCCGTCCTGACGGAGTACGCCCCCGACATGGAGACGATCCTCGACAACGCGGTCGACGCCGCGCTCGACATCGGCGGGGCCTCCTCCGGCGACACGCTGGTCGTGCTCTCCGGCATGCTGACCGAGTTGGAGGGGACGAACACGACGAACACGCTGAAGGTCCACGTCGCGGCCGAGACGCTCGTGACGGGGAAGGCGACGGTCGCGGGGCGCGTCGCCGCTCCAGTCTACCGGACCGACGACGGCGACCTGAGCGAGGTCCCCGAGGGCTCGATCGTCGCGCTCGGTCCCGACTTCGAGAGCGAGTTCTCCGGCGACCTCGGTCGGCTCGCCGGGATCGTCGACGCCCACGAGGGGATGACCGGCTACCCCGCGGTCGTCGCCCGCGAGATCGGCGTCCCGATGGTCTCCGGCGCGACGCTCCCGGAGAGCGTCGCCGACGGCGACGTGGTCACCATCGACGGCGAGCGCGGCATCGTCTACGACGGCGACGTGATCGCGGCGGCGCGCAAGCGGTAGCCCGCGTTTCCTCCGAACCGCACCCACCAGCCATTTACCGCCGACGCGCCTACCCCTGAGCATGTCCAGCGACGAGAACGGCGGCGACGAGGCCGTCACCGGTGAGGACGCCGGCGACGGCGACACGCGGATCCGGGCGAACGAGACCCGGGCCGACGCCGAGGCGGGCGACGAGCGCCAGTGGCGGTTCGCCGTCGACGACGTGGGGCCGGACGGCGTCACCGAGGACACCGGCACGCCCGACGACGAGCCGATCGAGCCGGGAGCGATCGACGCCGAGAACGCCGCCCTGGTCGCGCTCGGCGTCGCGATCACGGTCGGCGTCCTCCTGTTCGGGTTCTGAGCCGCGCCCGGATCGCCGGAATCGCGCCGGCCTCCAGACCGCCGACGGCCCCGCGCGCACCATCACTTATGCCGACGCGCCCGTACGTCCGGACATGGATCTGCTCTCGGGACTCGGACCGCTCCTCCAGTCCGGACTGATCAGTCCGGACTGGAGGAGCGGTCCGAGTCCCGAGAGCAGATCCATGTCCGGACGTACGGGCGCGTCGGCATAAGTGATGGTGCGCGCGGGGCCGTCGGCGGTCTGGAGGCCGGCGCGATTCCGGCGATCCGGGCGCGGCTCAGAACCCGAACAGGAGGACGCCGACCGTGATCGCGACGCCGAGCGCGACCAGGGCGGCGTTCTCGGCGTCGATCGCTCCCGGCTCGATCGGCTCGTCGTCGGGCGTGCCGGTGTCCTCGGTGACGCCGTCCGGCCCCACGTCGTCGACGGCGAACCGCCACTGGCGCTCGTCGCCCGCCTCGGCGTCGGCCCGGGTCTCGTTCGCCCGGATCCGCGTGTCGCCGTCGCCGGCGTCCTCACCGGTGACGGCCTCGTCGCCGCCGTTCTCGTCGCTGGACATGCTCAGGGGTAGGCGCGTCGGCGGTAAATGGCTGGTGGGTGCGGTTCGGAGGAAACGCGGGCTACCGCTTGCGCGCCGCCGCGATCACGTCGCCGTCGTAGACGATGCCGCGCTCGCCGTCGATGGTGACCACGTCGCCGTCGGCGACGCTCTCCGGGAGCGTCGCGCCGGAGACCATCGGGACGCCGATCTCGCGGGCGACGACCGCGGGGTAGCCGGTCATCCCCTCGTGGGCGTCGACGATCCCGGCGAGCCGACCGAGGTCGCCGGAGAACTCGCTCTCGAAGTCGGGACCGAGCGCGACGATCGAGCCCTCGGGGACCTCGCTCAGGTCGCCGTCGTCGGTCCGGTAGACTGGAGCGGCGACGCGCCCCGCGACCGTCGCCTTCCCCGTCACGAGCGTCTCGGCCGCGACGTGGACCTTCAGCGTGTTCGTCGTGTTCGTCCCCTCCAACTCGGTCAGCATGCCGGAGAGCACGACCAGCGTGTCGCCGGAGGAGGCCCCGCCGATGTCGAGCGCGGCGTCGACCGCGTTGTCGAGGATCGTCTCCATGTCGGGGGCGTACTCCGTCAGGACGGGACGGACCCCCCACGAGAGCGCGAGCTGACGCCGGACGCGGTCGTTCGGCGTGGTCGCGACCACGGGGACGCCCGGGCGGAACATCGCGGTCTTGCGGGCCGTGAAGCCGGATTCCGAGACCGCGACGACGGTCGAGGCGCCGATGTCGCGGGCGAGATAGCGGGCCGAGCGCGCCAGCGCCTCGGTCCGGGAGCCCTCCGCCGCGGCCGGGACGCGCTGCTCGCGCGTCTCGGCGTACTCCTCGCTCGACTCGATTTCGCGGACGATACGGTCCATCGTCTCCACGACGTTGACCGGGTCGTCGCCGATCGCGGTCTCGCCCGAGAGCATCACCGCGTCGGTCCCGTCGAGGACCGCGTTGGCGACGTCGGAGGCCTCGGCGCGGGTCGGCCGGCGGGAGTGAACCATCGAGTCGAGCATCTCCGTCGCGGTGATGACGGGGACGCCCGCGTTGACGCACTTCCGGATGATCCGCTTTTGAATGACGGGGACGTCCTCCAGCGGGCACTCCACGCCGAGGTCGCCGCGGGCGACCATCACGCCGTCCGCCGCGTCGACGATGCCGTCGAGGTTCTCGACCGCGCCCGCCCGCTCGATCTTCGCGATGACCGGGATGTCGTCGCCGCCGCGCTGCTCCAGCTCGTCGGCGACCTCGTAGACGTCGTCGGCGTTGCGCACGAAGGAGGCCGCGACGAAGTCGGCGTTCGCCCGGACGGCCAAGTCGAGCTCCGCCTGATCCTCCGGCGTGATCAGGTCGACGTCGATGGCGACGCCCGGGAGGTTGACGCCCTTCCGCGAGCTGAGCTTCCCGCCGGAGACGACGGTCGCGACGACCGACTCGCCGTCGACGCGCTCGACGCGACACTCGATCCGCCCGTCGTCGAGGAGGATCGTGTCGCCCGGTCCCGCCGCCGCGATGGAGTGCGTGAGTCCCACGCGCTCGGGCGTGGCGTCGTCGCCCTCGACGAACGTCACCTCCGAGTCCGTCGCGAGCTGGATCGGCTCGTCGAGCTCGGCGGTGCGGACCTCCGGGCCCTTCAGGTCGACCATCACCGCGAGCGGGTCGTCGATCGCGTCGTCGACCGCGCGGGCCCGCTCGATGACCTTCTCGCGGTGGGCCGTCGTCCCGTGGCTGGCGTTCAGCCGGACGACGGACATCCCCGCGTCGGCGAGGGCGCGGATCGTGTCCCGCTCGTCCGAGGCGGGACCGATCGTGCAGACGATCTTGGCGTTGCGCATACGGCCGGGTTCGGCGCAGGGGCGGAAAAAGGCACACGGTTGAGTCGGGACCGAGTGAACGTTCGTGACGGACGATCCGGGTGAGAGCCGCGATTCGGATAGGCGGCGACGATCGCTGGTCATCGGACGTGCGGCGGCGCGTGCCGACGAGCGCCCGCAGGGCGCGAGTCGCACGCGCGAGGGACGCGGCGAACGCGAGCGGCGCAGCCGCGAAGCGTGAGCCGCGAGGCTGGGGAGGCGTGAGGCTGCGGTTGCGGTGCTGTGCGGGGGCGGGAATCAAAGGG
The DNA here is from genome assembly GCF_001261915.1 of Halorubrum sp. SD626R. Taxonomy (GTDB): domain Archaea; phylum Halobacteriota; class Halobacteria; order Halobacteriales; family Haloferacaceae; genus Halorubrum. The sequence goes on along the minus strand of NZ_CVRT01000014.1, from coordinate 3,197 downwards.
GCAGCCGTGAGGGCGAAGGCGCGCGACGCAAGCACCGCAGCGAAGGAACGGGGTGACTGAGCGAGGAGCGCAGCGAGCGCACCGAGCCCTCACGGCTGGGGCTTTGGCGGTGTTCGCTGTCGGTCAATGGTCGAGCGCGTATACCCGAGTCACAGCGGGCGTGGAGGGGTTCGGAGTCGGAGCGTCAGCGGCGACTCATACACGAACAACTGCGGTTTCGCCCGTCTGCGTTTTTGCGTCTCAGTCGTCGGCCGGGGCGGGCGCGTCGCCGGCGGAAAGCTCGACCGCGGGTCCGTCGACCTCCAGTTCGTCGAGCGCGGCCTGCGCGGCGCGCTTCCCGGAGACGAGCATCGCGCCGAACGTCGGACCCATCCGCGGGAGGCCGTGGGCGGTCGCGACCGCCATGCCCGAGGCGATCAGGCCGTCGTGGACGACGCCGGTGTGCTCGACGACCTGGTCCTCGCTCTCGCCGACCCACATCGAGTCGTGGCCCGGCGAGTCGTGGCCGGGAGCGCCGTACTGGTCGTCGCCGGTCTGGTCCATGCCGGTGTTGTGCTCCTTGGCGTGCTCGATGCCCGGCGCCGAGAGGACGCCGCGCTCGTCGAGCTTGCTGATCGCGACCGCGTCGTGACCGGTCGCGTCGATGACGAGGTCGGACTCGACCGCGATGGGATCGACGCAGGTGATCTCGCGCGGGAGCGCGTGGACCGGCGTCCAGTTCATCACGATCCCGCCGACCTCGTGGTCGTCGCGGACGACGAGGTCGGTGAACTCCGTCATGTTCTGGACGCGCGCCCCGGCGTCGCAGGCCGCCTTGATCAGGCCGGAACAGGCCTCCGGCCCGGCGGCGGTGTAGAGGCCGTCCACGTCCTCGACGGGATCGTAGTCGACGTCGAGGTCGTCGAGGATCTCCTGGGCCGGGTCGCGTACGGTGACCGTGTTCATCAGGAACCCGCCGAGCCAGAAGCCGCCGCCGAGGTAGTTGTTCTTCTCGACGATCATCACCTTCACGCCGCGCTCGGCCAGCTCCTTGGCGGCCATCAGGCCGGAGGGACCGCCGCCGAGGACGATCACGTCCGACTCCGTGAAATCGAGGAACCCGTCGGTCCACTCGTTGCCGATCGCCTTCGTCACGTCGGTCTCGCTCACGTCGCTGAAGCCGTCGAATCCGTGCATACAACCTAGTAATATTACTTAGTTGTGAAAGGCGTTGCGATCGATATGCGATGAACCACTCCGAAGGCCCGCTCGCTCGTGTATGAGCGGATGAGGCTGGATCGACAGTGAACGCCCGCAAAGCCTCAGCTGCGAGGCGCAAGGCGCCTCTGGCAGCCGGCGGCGAAGCCGCCGGCGACTGCCTCTTTGAGCCCCTCCCAGCACAACGACCGCACCTCGCGCCTCTCCAGCCTCGTCGGCTCCGGCGTCGCCGCATCCGGCACTTCCTTACCGGCCTCCGCCGAACGCTCGTCCATGCCGACCGTTCAGGATCTCATCGACCGCCTCGAAGCGGAGGCCGCAGCGGACGCCCACCCCGAAACGACTCCGGACGTGGGGATCATCATGGGCTCCGACTCTGACCTCCCCGTCATGGAGGGCGCCTACGAGGCGCTCGACGAGCTCGGCTTCGCGGAGCAGACGGACTTCGACGAGGCGCCCGACGCCCGGTTCACCTACGAGAGCTACGTCGTCTCCGCGCACCGAACGCCCGAACTGATGTACGCCTACGGCGAGACCGCCGCCGACCGCGGCCTCGACGTGGTCATCGCGGGCGCGGGCGGGAAGTCCGCCGACCTCCCGAACATGACCGCGTCGATCGCGTACCCGATCCCCGTGATCGGCGTCCCGGTTCAGGAGAAGTCGGTCGACTCGGTCATCGGGATGCCGACCGGCGCCCCGATCGTCGCGGTCGACGCGGGGAAGTCGTTCAACGCCGCCCTCTCGGCCGCGCAGGTGCTCGCGCGCGAACACGACGAGATAGAGGGGCGACTGATCGAGTACCACGAGGACCTCAAGGGCGGCGTCGCAGACGTCTCCGCGGACCTCCACGATCTCGGGATCGACGGGTTCAGAGACCGGTAATCAGTCGTCGGCGCGACGGATACCTCCAAAGTCCCAGCCGCTCGGTAACACGCGATCGTTGACTTCGCGGTGAGTATCTTCAGATCCCCAGGCGCCACGACGCGCGCCTCTCCTTTGATTCCCGCCCCGCACTGCACGGCACGCAGCCTCACACCTCCCCAGCCCCGTCGGCGGCGGCTTTGCCGTCGGGGCGTAGCGCCGGCGATCTCGCGCGTGCTGGCTCGCGCCGACCGCACCGCGCGGAAGTGCATGAGTGCGCTCCGTTCGCCGTCAGGGTACTCCTCCGATCGACTCGCACGCCGATCCGGATCGGCGACAGCCAGTCAGTTCGCCGCCGCTTCGACCGCGAACGGGCGATACCGGCCCGTACGGACGCGGACGCACAAGACTCAACGCTTATGAGGGGGCGGTCCAAACCCCAGCACGTTACGGAGACCTATATGAGCGATTGGATAGCGATCGGCGCCTTGGCGGCCGTCGGCCTGCTCATCCCGATAGGGATGATGACCGTGTCGGCGTTGCTCCGTCCGAGCGTGCCTGAGACCGGTAAAAGCACCACCTACGAGTCCGGTGAGACCCCGACCGGCGGGACGAAGATCCGGTTCAACATCCAGTACTACATGGTCGCGCTGTTGTTCGTCGTGTTCGACATCGAGACCGTGTTGCTGTTCCCGTGGGCCGTCATCTACCGCCCGGCGATCCAGGCCGGCGTGCCGATGACCGCCCTGCTGTGGCCGATGTTGGCCTTCGTCGGGATCCTCGCGATCGGGCTCGTCTGGGCGTGGCGGTCGGGGGCGATCAGCTGGGCCCGCAGCCCCCGCGCGACCAGCAGAAAAACGGAGCGTGACCTCAACTAATGAGCAGCGATCAACCATTCATCACCGACGAATCGCAAGTCGTGACCGAGACGCGGGACGCCCGGATGACCGGGCAGGGAGACCGGTTCAACTCCCGCCTCCGCGAGGCGTTCGGCTCCTCGCCGTTCATCCTCACTAAGTTCGACAAGTTCCTGAACTGGTGTCGCGGCTCCTCGATGTTCATGCTGCAGTTCGGTATCGCCTGCTGCAGCATCGAGATGATGCACACCTACGCGGTGAAACACGACCTCGACCGGTTCG
>NZ_CVRT01000013.1 GCF_001261915.1 Halorubrum sp. SD626R | reverse complement strand
TTCGAGTGGGCGCTCGCGACCGACGACTGCGGCGACTGCACCTTCTACGAGGAGGCGGACGGACAGGGGGCCTGCACCGTCCACGACGCCCGGCCGCTCATCTGTCGGACCTACCCGTTCAGCGTCGCCTTGGACGGGACGAGCCAGCCGATGGGCGAGGCGGTCGACGAGGCCGGGATCGTCCGCGCCCACGAGTGCGAGGGGCTCGGCCGGGAGATTTCCCGCGAGGACGCCGAGGCGCTCGCCGCGTCGCTGAAGGAGCGCGCGGTGCGTGAACTGGAGGAGGCGATCGGCGTCCGCGACAACTACGAGCCGACGGCGAGCGAGCGCGCCGACGGCGACGTCGTCGTCTTCGACTCGGAGGGGCCGAAGGAGGCCGACGGGACGCCGGTGGACGGGGACTGAGAGGAGCCCGCCCTCACACCGCGTCCAGCGCCGCGTCGACGTCGGCGGCGATCGCCTCGCGGGCCGCCTCGTCCGGGAGCGTGAGCGGCGGGCGAACGCGGGGGTCCGGGACGAACCCGCGGTGCGCGGCCGCGACCTTCGTCGCGGGCGCGAACCCGTGGTCGCCGCACCGCTCGAAGAGGGGGGCGATCGCCCGGCGGTGAAGCGTCAGCGCGCGGTCGTCGTCGCCGGCGCGGAGCGCCTCGCCGAGGGCGACGAAGACCTCGGGGATCACCTGGGAGAGGGCGTTGACCCCGCCGTCGACGCCGAGCGACGCGCTCGGGTACAGCAGGGCGTCGACGCCTTGGACGACGGTGAACGCCTCTGGCGTCCGGTCGACCGCGACGTCGACCGCCGAGACGTCGCCGGTGGTGTCCTTCAGCCCGACCACCGCCTCGCGCTCGGCCACCGCGGCGAGGACGTCCGGATCGATCGGCTCGCCGACCGCCGACGGGATGTCGTAGAGGATCACCGGTAGGGGTGCGTCGTCGGCGACCGCGTCGAAGAAGGCCCGCTGGCCCGCCGGCGACGTCGAGTTGTGGTAGTACGGGAGCGTGATCAGCCCCGCGTCCGCGCCGGCCGCGTCCACGGCCTGGAGGTGGTCGAGGGTACCCGAGACGGTCGTGTCCGCGGCGCCCGCGATCACCGGGACGCGACCGTCGGCCGCCTCGACCGTCGTCTCGACGACCGTCCGACGCTCCGCGTCGGTGAGGCTGGCGAACTCGCCGGTGGTGCCGCAGGGGACCATCCCGTCGAGCCCGGCGTCGACGAGCGTCTCGACGTGGCTCGCGAGCGCGTCGGCGTCGACGTCGCCGTCGGCGTCGAAGGGGGTCACGATCGGGGACGAGACGGCGCCGTAGCGGAAGTCGATATCGCTCATGGCTCCGGGTTCGACCGGGCGGGAGAAAGGCGTTGCCCAACGACGGCGGTACAACTATACTGGTCCGTCGCTACGTATCGATGGAGTCTACTATGGAGATCTCAGAGAAGCTCCTCTGTCTGTTCAGCGCCGATGTCCGCGAGGTCGACGGCGAGTACGTCGTCGACGTCCCGCGCCGCGAGATCGAGGCCGGGTCGCTGGAGCCCGGCGAGACGTATCGGGTCGCGCTCGTCTCCCGCTCTGGGGCCGAGGCCGACGACGAGACCGACGAGGGCGCCGACGTCTCGGCGTCCCGCGCCGACGACGGGCCGCAGCCCCCGGTCGAGCCGGGCGAGATGCGGTACGTCGAGATCGAGGACCTCGGCAAGCAGGGCGACGGGATCGCCCGCGTCGAGCGGGGCTACGTGATCATCGTCCCCGACACGGAGGTCGGCGAGCGCGTGAAGATCGAGGTGACGGAGGTCAAGTCCAACTTCGCGGTCGGCGAGGTCGTCGAGGAATCGCCCTGAGGTCGGGCGGGATCGAGGACCGAGATCGACGGCGAGGGGACGCGGGTCGCGGCGGGCGAACGCCGCCGTCGACGAGGGTCCGCGATCCGTGCCCGCCGCGGCGCCTCGTGCGAATCGTCGTGGCTTCTATGTGCGAGCCGCGCGTACGCGATCGCATGGAGCCGACGAGCGTCGCCGACGAGCGGACCCACCGACGACCATGCCGCACATGAGCGTTCGACTGCCGGTCGCGGACGCCCCCGCGTCGCTCGGGGACCGCCGCGTCGGCCTCTCCGCGTCGGTGCTCTCGGACCTCGGCGCCGAGCCCGGCGGGACCGTGCGCGTCCGCGGCGGTCGGGCCACCGTTGCGGTCGCGGCGCGCGTCGACGACGACCCCGGCGGGGCCTGCCTCCCCGAGCCTATCCGCCGGAACGCGGACGCCGACCTCGGCGACACGGTCACGGTCGAGCCGGCCGACGCCGGTCCGGCCGCGACGGTCACCCTCCGGCTCGACGAGTCGATGGACCTCACCCGCGCGGCGGCGGCCCTGCGGCGGCGCCTGGAGGGGACGGCCGTCTCCGTCGGCGACGAGGTGACGGCGACGCTGCTCGGCGGCGCGCTGACGCTGACGTTCGTCGTCGAGGACGTGGCGCCGTCCTCGCCCGGGGTCGTCGGCGAGGAGACCGAGATCGACGTGACGACCGACGAGGGGACGGCGGCGGTCGTCGACGACCCCGACCTCCCCGACGCTGACAACGTCGTCCCCGCGGCGACGTTCCGGGAGCTCCGCGAGGCGGCCGCGACCCGGCTCGACGGGCGCGAGTCGTTCGCGGCGGCCGGCCGCCCGACGACGCTCGGGATCCTGATTGAGGGGCCGCGCGGGGCCGGGAAGACGACGCTCGTCGAGTCGGTCGCGGCCGCGGTCGACGCGACCCTCGTCAGGGCCTCGGCCGCGCGGCTGCGCGGCGAGGGCGCGGGCGACCGCGACCGGCGGCTCGACCGCGTCGTGGAGGCCGCGAGCGTGGCCGACCGGGCGGTGGTCCTCCTCGACGACCTGGAGGTCCTCGGCGACGACGGCGCCGCCGCGACGCTCGGCGACCGCCTCCGCGAGACGCTCGACGAGCTGCGGGCCGGAGACGGGACGGTCGTCGTCGGCGTGACCACGGACGCCGAGCGCGTCCCCGAGTCGCTGCGGCGCGGCGGGCGCTTCGACCGCGAGGTCGAGCTCGCCCCGCTGAGCGTCGCGGACAGGGAGGCGGCGCTCAAGAGCGTCGCCCGCGACGTCCCGCTCGCGATGGACGTCGACTTCGCGGCGACGGCGACCCGGATCAACGGCTTCGTCCTCGCCGACGTCGCGGTGCTCGTCGACGCCGCGCTGGAGCGGGCCGTGCGGCGGGAGGGACGCACCGCGGTCCGGCAGGCCGACCTCGACGCCGCGATGGAGTCGGTCGATCCCGGCGGGCTCAGGGACGTCGCAGTCGACGTCCCGTCGGTCTCGTGGGACGAGGTCGGCGGGCTGGAGGCCGCGAAACGCGAGATCGTCCGCGCGGTGTACTGGCCGCTGGAGTACGCCGACCGCTTCGAGCGCGCCGGCATCGAGCCGCCGTCCGGCGTGCTGCTGCACGGCCCGCCCGGCACCGGGAAGACGCTGCTCGCGCGGGCCGCCGCCAGCCTCAGCGACGCGAACTTCATCTCGGTGAACGGGCCGGAGCTCTTGAACCGGTACGTCGGGGCGAGCGAGCGGGCGGTGCGCGACCTGTTCGCGACCGCGCGGGAGAACGCGCCGGCGGTCGTCTTCTTCGACGAGGTCGACGCCATCTCGCCGAAGCGCCGGGGCGACGACACCGGCGCGGGCGAACGCGTCGTCTCCCAGCTGCTGACGGAGCTCGACGGGCTCGAACCCCTGACGGACGTCGTCGTCGTCGCGGCGACGAACCGCCCCGACTCGATCGACGAGGCGCTCCTGCGGCCGGGCCGGATCGAGAAGGCCGTCGAGACTCCCCTGCCAGACGAGGCGGCCCGCCGGGAGATCCTCGCGATCCACACCCGGAACACGCCGACGACCGCCGCGGTCGACCTCGACGCGCTGGCGGCGCGGACCGCGGGCTACAGCGGCGGCGACCTCGCCGCCTTGGTCCGCGAGGCCGCCATGCTCGCCATCGAGGAGACGATCGTCGACGAGGGCGGCGGCGCCGACGGCCCGAGGGAGGCGATCGCGGTCGACGCCGACCACTTCGAGCGCGCCCTCGCCGAGACCGCGCCCTCGGTCGACGAGCCCGGCGATCGGGCGGCGACGCCCCCGGACTGAGCCGGGAGTGGACGGCGGCGTTGCGGGACTGAGAGAGGCGTAGACGACGCCGCTCCGAAACTCGGCTACCCGCGCTCCTCGTGGAGGTTGAGAATGAAGTAGATGATCCCGAGCACGGTGACGAGCTCGACCGCTGAGACCATCCAGAACGCGGTTTCGAAGCTGATACCCTGACGTTCCAGCGTCGGCAGCGCGAACAGCGCGACGGCGGCGGCGGCGAAACAGACGACGATGCCGGCGACCGACGTGAGGTTCAGTACGGCGACGGTTTCGGTTGGTTCGTTGGACATGTATCGTGTATGAGTGTGAAAAATGAAACCGCGATTCGACGGTCGACGCGAGGGGTCGGGAACGCCTAGTCGGCGGCCGACGCCTCTCCGGCGGACGGTTCCGGCGCCTCAGCGTCTCCCATGATGGCGCGGCTGCGCAGGAGGATGAACCCGAAGCCGACCTTCGCGGTCACGTCGAGCACCATGAACAGCATGGTCTCGACGCCGAGACCGACGACGCCGGCGCCCTCGGTCCCGACGATCCACAGGATCGGGTAGGCCGTCCAGAGGATCAGGACCAACGCGGTCAGCGTGTTGAACGTGCTCGCGACCTCGGGGCCGCGCTCCTTCGCCGCACTACGGAGGCTCGTGGCGAGGAAGTACAGCACGACGATCATCGCGATGGTGCTGAACAGCCACCAGGTGTACCGCGCGAGCATGGTCTTCGACAGGGCACCGATGAGACCGGTGACGATCATCAGCGCGTCGACGCCGATGAGCGTGCCGATGCTGACCCGGTCGACCTTCGCGAGCAGCGCGAGGTCGAGTAGGAGCAGCGGCGTGGTGAACAGCCAGTCGGCGTACCGCGCGTAGTAGATGTCGAGCGTACCGCGGCCGACGACTTCGACCTCGGTCAGCCCGACGCCGAAGAACATCGACAGGTACGCCGCCGTCGCGATACCCGGAACGAGGATCGTGATCGCGTAGTACTCGCGAGCGTCCTTATCGGTGACCCCCCAGCCCTTGACGATGAAGTAGAAGGTCCCGATAAGCATGAATAGCGTCCCGATACCCAGCCACAGCGTTTCGGGCCGACCGTCCCCGAGGACGTCGAACCCTGCCTGTAGTACTGTCGGATCCATACGCACCTCTACGTATGTGGTATAGTCTATTCAACTTCGACACAGCATAGTAAGGTATGCCTTCGCGCTCCGTCGCGACGACTCGCCGGCTCCCGGCCCGCGTCGGATCCGGAGACGGCGTTCGAGACGCGGGATCGGCGCCCGATCCGCCGGTACGGCGCGGATCTCGGGCCGATCGCTCGTCAGGTGGGGCCGGTGCCTTACTGGTGACCCGAAAGTAAACCATCCTGGCGTTCGTAGTGCCCGTATGGCGAACGAGGAGACCGAGACGGAGACCGAAACGACCGACGAGACCGAGGAAACGACGGAGCGCGAGACCGAGGCGGAGGCGGCGGCGCTCGACATGGAGGCGCTCGACACGTACGAGGACCGCGTGGAGGAGCTCTCGTCGGCGCTGGAGGAGCGCGAGGAGACCATCGAGGAGTTGGAGTCCGTGGTCGAAGAGCAGTCCGAACAGATCGAGAAGCTGGAGGGCCGGTTCCTCGACCTCTCGGCCCGCGTCGCGGACGGGCGGAACCTCGGCGTCTGTCCGGAGTGCAACGGGCCGACGGAGAAGAAGGAGCGACTGTTCCGGAGCGACACGATCGAGTGTCGGCGGTGCGGCGAGGTCGTCCACACGTACTGAGACGCGCGGGCGCGCCCGAGCCGGAGGCGCCCGAGGTGCCGGCGGTCGCTCAGCCGTCGCCGTCGGTCGGAACGCGGGCGTCCCAGTAGGAGACGGAGGCGACGTAGTCGCCCGGGACCGTGTCGCCGACGAGCTCGTCGAGGACGCGGAAGGGCCTCGCCACGGGACCGGGGAGCTCGCGGTAGAAGCCGTACGGCAGGACGAAGTCGTGCTCCTCGCCGGCGAGCGTGAGGTCCGCCGCGCGCAGCATGTCGACGACCTGTCGCTCGGAGTAGAGCCGGGAGCCCATCGGGAGCAGCCAGGTGTACAGCGTCCGGAGGCTGCGGCTGTTGAACGTGTCGAAGAACACCCGGTTCGCGCTGACGCGGCACAGCTCGCGGGCGAACGGGACCGGGTCGTCCATCAGGTGGAAGAATCGCATCGCGACCACCGTGTCGAAGTGGTCGTCCGGGAACGGGAGCCGGGAGGCGTCGCCGCGCACGAACTCCACGGTGTCTGACAGCCCCGCCTCGGCCGCCTTCTCGCGGCCCTGTTCGAGCATCTCCCGGGAGATGTCGAGCCCGACGATGTCGGCGCCCCGATCCGCCAGCATCGTCGTGAACCGACCGGTGCCGCAGGCGACTTCCAGCACGCGGTGGCCCTCCTCGATCGGCCCGAGCGCGGAGAGGACCGCCTCCTTCTCGCGTCGATCGATGAGCTCTCCGCCGCCCGAGAATCGGACGTCCTCGTACTCCTCCGCGACCTCGTCGGCCTGGTACCAGTCCTGTCCCTTCACGTTGTCCGTACTGCACGCCCGACCGACAAAACCGTACTGGATGCGGTCGGGGACAGAGGCGTGATCCGCGGGTCGCGGTCGAGTCGCCTTTCGACGACTCGACCGGGGGGCCGCCCGCTCGTCGGGACGGGCTCAATCGGGACGGGCTCAATCGGGACGGGCTCGGTCGAGTCCCAGCCGATCGACCGAAACGTGATATTAACACATTATATTATCCCAATCGGATTCCCCAATATGTAGCTAACCTTTACCAATAGGCGAGCAATCCGGTAGGACATGAGTACCAGTCCAGCGGAGACCGCCGACCAGGACCGCCTCTCGGAGAGCGAGTACCGCGACCGCTTGCGCGAACTTCCCCCGAGCGCCAAGCTCGTCGCCAAGGTATTGGAGGGCGACTCGCCCCTCTCGCAAGGCGGGCTCGCCGAGGAGTCGCTCCTCCCCGACCGCACCGTCCGCTACGCGCTCAACCGCTTAGAGGAGGAGGGGCTCGTCGACTCCCGCTACAGCTTCAAGGACGCTCGCAAGCAGGTCTACTACCTGACGACGTAACCGGCACCCCAAGCGAAACCGCACGGAGCCCTTTTTAATCCCTCGCCCCGATACCCGGACGTATGGAGCTCTCGGTCGTCGTACCGACCCTCAACGGGCGGGACCGGCTGGCCGCCTGTCTCGACGCCCTGGCGACGCACGCCCCCGACGCCGAGGTGATCGTCGCCAACGGCCCCTCCGCGGACGGGACGACCGGGATGGTGCGCGACCGCGACGACGTCGACGTGCTCGTGGAGGTCTCGGACCGCACGGTCAACGTCGCCCGCAACGCCGGCATCGAGGTCGCGACCGGCGACGCGGTCGCCCTCGTCGACTACGACAACCGGATCGGTGAGGGGTGGCTCGACACGGTCCGGTCCGGGCTCGCCGACGCCGACGCGGTGACGGGACCTGTGACGCCGATCGAGCCGTCCCGCCCGGCCGAAGACGGCGCCGCCGCGAGCGCCGAGAGCGACGCCGACGTGGGCGACGAGGGCGATACCGACGAGGGCGACGGGAGGGCCGAGGGCGACGTCAACGAGAGCGACGCCGCCCCCGAACGCCGGACGATCGCGGGCCGCGACGTCACCTACTTCGCGGGCGGAAACGTCGCCTTCCGGCGGGAGACGCTCCGCGACCTCGACGGCTTCGACGAGTACCTCCGGACCGGCGGCGCGCGCGACGCGGCCCACCGGCTCGCGCGGATGGACCGCGAGGTCGCGTGGCGCGACGGCCTCGCCGTGACCAAGGAGCTGCCGAACCCGGCCGCCGCCGACGGCGGGCGCAGCGCCCGCGAGTGGGGCTGGAAGTACCGGGCGCTCGCGTACCGACTGCTGAAGAACTACGGCGTGCGCCCGACGGTGGCGGCGCGGGTGATTTCACACGCCGCGACGGACGCCGTCGGCGCGGCCGCCGACGTGGTCCGCGGCGAATCGACGCCCTCGCGGTGGGTCGCGACCGGCCGCGACGTGCTCGTCGGGCTCGCCGGCGGGAGCTCGGACGGCCTCGTCGCCCGCGGCCGCGACCGGAGCCCGGCGCGGAACCCGAACGGGCTCTCGAAGCGCGCCGACCGCGCCGTCGCGAAGTACGATCGACGAGAGCGGGAGGAGTGACACCGGCGGCGCGAACCGCCCGCCCGTCCCCGCGTCTTTTAACCGAGGGGGCGGCCTACGCTCCGGCAACGAATGGGACTCACGAAGCGCATCATCCCCTGTATCGACGTCGACCTCGACGACGACGGCGACGCGGCGGTGTACACCGGCGTCAACTTCGAGAACCTGGAGTACACCGGCGACCCGGTCGAGTTGGCGAAGAAGTACAACGCCGCCGGCGCCGACGAGTTCGTCATCGTCGACATCACCGCGAGCGCCGAGGGCCGCGAGACGATGCTCGACGTGGTGAACGCGGTCGCCGACGAGTGTTTCATCCCGCTGACCGTCGGCGGCGGCATCCGCACCAAGGCCGACATCAAGGAGACCCTCCGCGCCGGCGCGGACAAGGTGTCGATCACGACCGGCGCCCTGGAGCGTCCGGAACTGATCGAGGAGGGCGCCGCGGCGTTCGGCAGCCAGTGTATCGTCATCTCGGTCGACGCGCGCCGCCGGTACGACGACGCGGGCGAGCACTTCTACGAGGACGACGGCGAGACGGTGTGGTTCGAGTGCACCAAGAAGGGCGGCCGCGAGGGCACCGGGATCGACGCCGTCTCGTGGGCGAAGGAGGCCGAGGAGCGCGGCGCCGGCGAGCTGTTCGTCAACTCCATCGACATGGACGGGACCAAGGACGGCTACGACATTCCCCTGATGAAAGCGGTGTGCGACGCCGTCTCGACGCCCGTCATCGCCTCTTCGGGCTGCGGGAGCCCCGAGGACATGTACGAGGTGTTCACCGAGGCGAACGCCGACGCGGGGCTCGCCGCCTCCATCTTCCACTTCGGCGACTACTCCATCGAGGAGACGAAGGCGTACCTCGACGAGCGCGGCGTTCCCGTTCGACTGTAGGTGAACGGGAACGTGGTACTCCGAGCGAGTGAGTAGCCGTTACAACCACAGTTGTTTCTAATCGTTCGAAAACCAACAGTTATTATTTGATGCCGAGCGAATCGTGACGTATGTCCACGTCATCGACGCGTGTCCGTGCCGAGCGCCCGGCGCTCGTCTGCAAGCGGACCGACGGCGGCTCGGCCGACGGGGAGGTGACGTTCTTCGAGCGGGATCGCGACCCGGACGACCGGACGACGCGCTGGATCACGGTACGAGAGTCGGACTGCGTGCCGCGGTCGGAGTGGCGGTAGCACTCGGGACCGGCGTCACGGTCGGGGCGGATAGCGGCGACGAGGGAGCGACCGCGCTTCGTTGATCCGTTCGGCCACCCTTAAGAGCGCCCCGCTCGGATACGTCCCCATGCACCCACGGGATCTCTCCGATCACTCGCCGTACGTGCCCGGCCGGGGCGTCGAGGAGGTGGCCCGCGACCGCGGGCTCGACCCCGACGGCCTGATCAAGCTCTCCTCGAACGAGAACCCGCACGGGCCGAGCCCGGCGGCCGTAGAGGCGATCCGCGAGCACGCAGACCGGGTCCACCAGTATCCCAAGTCCTCGCACACGGACCTGACCGCGAAGATCGCAGAGATGTGGGACGTCACACCGGAACAGGTGTGGGTCTCGCCGGGCGCGGACGGCTCCATCGACTACCTCTCGCGGGCGACGCTGTCGCCCGGCGACGAGGTGCTCGTCCCGAGCCCAGGCTTCGCCTACTACGCGATGTCCGCGCGGTACCACCACGGCGAGGTCGCGGAGTACGAACTGGACCCGGCCGACGGGTTCACACAGGACGCGGAGGACCGTCCTCTCCGCGTACGGCGGCGAGCGGATCGTCTACGTCACCTCGCCGCACAATCCCACGGGCC
>NZ_CVRT01000012.1 GCF_001261915.1 Halorubrum sp. SD626R | reverse complement strand
ACGAGAAGGCCGGCGTCGCCGCCGTCCACATCGAGGACCAGACCTCGCCGAAGCGGTGCGGCCACATCGCTGGCAAGCGGATCGTCTCCCGCGAGCAGGCCCGGTCGCGCTTCGAGGCGGCCGTCGACGCCAAGCAGAGCGAGGACACGGTCATCATCGCCCGGACCGACGCCTACGGCTCCGCCAACGGTGACTGGGAGGAGCACCTCGAACGCGGCCGGATCTACGCCGACGCCGGCGTCGACCTCGTCTGGCCGGAGATGCCCGACCCGTCCCGCGAGGACGCGGTCGAGTACGCCGAGACGATCCACGAGACCCACCCGGACCTCGACCTCGCGTTCAACTACTCCTCGTCGTTCGCGTGGAGCGAGGAGGAGGACCCGCTCACGTTCGCGGAGCTCGGCGACCTCGGCTACCAGTACATCTTCATCACCCTCTACGGGCTCCACTCGGGCGCCCACGCGGTGTACGAGGACATGAAGAACATCGCCGAGAACGACGAGCGGGCCCAGTTCGAGTTAGAGGACCGTTACCTCGGCCACGAGACGGAGAGCCACCACGAGCTCTCGTTCGTCCCGCGGTACCAGGAGGTCGAGGCTCGCTTCGACCCCGAGGCGTCGGCCCGACACGAGGAGTCGGCCGGCTTCACCGACGAGGAGCGCGACCCGATCACGGCGAGCGAGAGCGACGACGACTGATCGGACCGGGCGCGGCCGTCGGATCCACTCGACTGCGACATTTTTTGATGCGTTTTCTGTCGGAGGTTTTGTCGCGTGATACTTCTGCGCGAATCGTAGTCGACGGAGAGATCGTCTCGGTCACCGCCGAGCGGAACTATGTCACTCTATAACACTAAACTCGCTTTAATTGTCACGTATGTATAACACGATAGCGAGCGTTCGATCGCGTATGGACCGACGCCACCTCGTCGCTGGCTTACTGACGGTCGTCGTCGTAGTCGTCGCTTCCGTCGCTTTCATCTCCGTTTGGTCTGTCCCCTCCGGACCTCTCGACGCCGACCAAGCGTATCCCCCTGGAGCGGGACCGGATCAGATCAACTTCTCGGATCTCGACGCCGGTGACGCTAACCTCACGCATACGCCCCGTACACACTGGGAATCGTACGCCATTCGCTATTCGGCACCCCCCGAGCGTCGACTCGTAGAGGGCGAGTACTACATCAACTCCCCGACGGGAGAGATCCTCGCCGACCGCTGGCACGACGCCGAAGTGTATCGCAACGGGACGGAATACGCGTTCTTCCAACCCGCAGAGAGCCTCCCCGAGCACCAACGCGAGCAGTTCGCTTCGGACCCGCAGTTCGCCTACGAGGACGCGACCGACGCGTACTATCGGTACGACCCGCACTACGGCCAGATCGCGCCCACGAACATCGGTCGGCACACGATGCTCCTCGATTCATACCATTGGGAGGCGGTCAACAGGACGACGCATCATGGTGTTCCGATCATCACGTATCGAGCGACCGGCACGCGCTCGGACTCCGGAGCGCCACCGCTGATCAACGGAACGCTCCGACTCGGCGTCGAAGACGGTCTCCTCTACGGGTACGACATCACGCGGGACGCGGACGAGCGTCCGTATCGCTACACGTACAGCGTGGAGCGCGCACCGTTTCCGGAGCACGAGTGGGTAGACACGGCCCGTGATCTGGCGGCGAACGCCACGAACAGTAATTCGAAATGAGACGTCGTTCCTTCCTCCGGAGCACGATTCCTCTCTGCGTAGGGTTGGCCGGCTGTTCGGGGTCCCTCTCCGATTCCCCGATGCTCTCCGTGGTCGTTTTCAACCATTCCGAGAGCCCCTACACGATCGAGGTGACGCTTTCACGACCAGCGAGGGACGGTTCCAGAAGCGACGCTCGGGTGTTTTCGGGACAGATCGATGTCGAGCCAGACGGGCAAACCGCCCGTGACGACGTTGCTGAAAAACGGCGGTACCTCGTGGAGTACAGCGTCTTCGAGGACAATAGCAGCCTGACAGATCAGGACCACGTCCACTACTATCCCGGTGACGAGGACGAGAGCGGTACGCTGGCGTTCGATATCGATCCGTCGGGGACCATGACGCGCAGATAAGCGATTTGCGCTTCAGCGACCGGCCGTCTCGGTATAAATAGTCTTACTTCGTTCGGCTCAGACTCGGAGCAGAACCTCTGCCGCCTTCAGGCCGGCAGCGTGTCGATACCGTCGATCTCGACGTAGCCGTAGCCGCACTCGGGACAGCGCCACTTCGTCTTCTCGCCGAGGTGGAGGGTCATCGCCGCGGTTCGGTAGAACGACTGAGTCTCGCCACACGAGGGGCAGTCGACGTTCTTTTCGAGCGCCATGCCCGCGGATCGGTCCGGCGCGGTTTTGAAGCTACTGATTCACCGATCGTACGAGGAATCCGTCGACCGTTTACGAATCACCGTCCGTACGTCGCCGCCGGACATCTCCAAAGCCCCAGCCGCTCGGCTATAATTTGCTGACTCTGGATCTCCGGTGAACACCTCCGAAGCCCCAGCCGCGAGGACGGCGCACGCTCGCTGCGCGCCTCACTCGGTCACTTACTTCGTTCGCTCCCTCGTTGCGGTGCTTGCGTCGCCTGCGCCGTCCTCGCGGCTGCCCCTTTGAGTCCCACCCGCCCGCACAGCACCGCACCTCATCCCTCCCCAGCCTCGCGGTTCGCGCTCTCGGAGCGCTCACCGGCTCCCTCGCGCGTGCGACGAGCAGCCTGTCGGCTGCTCGTCGGCACGCGCCACCGCAGATAAGTTGTAGACGGTCGTCGCGCCTAATCGCTACTTCTCGTCGACGTGGCGGACCTCGCTGGCGACGCCGCGCGTCGAGTCGACCATCTCCGGCCCGGACATCTCGGCGCGACCGACCGCGAACGCTTTCGGCCCCTCGATGACGACCTCGTCGCCGACGCGGATGTCGTCGTCCGCGTCGACGACGCCGGGCGCGAGCACGGAGCCGTGCGGGACGAACGGGTCGATCTCGACGCGCTTGGTCGGTGCGTCGCTCTCGACCCACCGGCGCGCGCCGGCGAGGGTGAACGAGAGGGTGCCGTACTGCGGTACCATCGTCGCGAGCTGCTCGCCCGGCTCCCCCTCTCGGCCGGCGTCCGGGTCGTCGCCCCACACCTGGAGCTTGGGGTAGCGGCCGGTGGTCCGAATTGACGCCTCGCCCGGCCCGCCGAACAGGTCGTCGCCGGCGCCGTCGCCGAGCAGGTAGTCGGCGAGCGCCCGGACGGTGTTGTGCTCGCGCTCGCGCTTGCTGTAGGCGGGCTCGCCCTGGAGGGCGGCGTTGAGCTCCCCGAGCGACTCGTCGCTCGTCGGGTGGCCGACGCAGGTGTACTCGAAGGGAACGTCAATCTCCGGGTCGCGCTCGACCCGTTCACAGATCTCGCGGTAGCCCTCCTCGGGGACGTGCGCGACGACGCGGGCGTAGTCGTTTCGTTCGATGTATCGCCGTAACACCTCGGCGACGAACCCGATCTCGTCCTCGCTCCAGTCGCCGGTGACGACCGCGTCGTAGTGTTGCGCGGGGTAGGTCGTCTCCAGTTCCTGGGGCACCACGCCGATCGGGGAGGTCATCGAGACGGTGTGGCCGCGCCACTGGATCGCGTCGTGGAACTGGCGGTGGCTCTGGGAGTCGCTGTACGGCTTCGTGGCCGAGCAGGGCACCAACACGAGCGGCTGGTCGGTGAACCGGTTCCGGTACCGGCTCGTGACGCGGTCGGCGAACCGCCGGATCTCGACGCGGTCCAGCGTCTCCGCGCTCGCCGCGGTCACCTCGGCGTCGCGCATGAGTGGCGTCCGCTCCTCCAGGTAGCCCCACTGGTCGTCGAACTCGCGGAACGCGGCCGTGAGCCACCCCTCGTGGCGGGCCTGCCCCTCGACGTAGTCCCGCAGGCGACCCGCCCGGATCCGCTCGCGGACGCGCCGGAGCTCGGCGCGGAGCGCGTTGACGTTGTGGTCGGCGCAGTCGGCCCGGGTGAACTCCTCGCGGGGGCCGGCGCAGGCGGGACAGGCGCACGGTAGCTCGTCGAGGTCCTCGAGGAAGTGCTCGGCGTCGGCGGTGAGATACATCCCCTGCGTCCCCTTCGTCCGCGCGAGCGTCGCGTCCACGAGGTCGACGCCGGCGTACGCGAGCAGGGCGACGTTCAGCGGCGTGGCGACGCCCGAGAGGAACAGCGCGGTGTCGGCCGGGAGCGCCTCCTTCGCCGACACGATCGCGTCGCGGAACGCCTCGCCGTGGCCGACGACCCCAGACGCGTCCGAGAGCAGGTACGCGTCGGCGCCCACGTCGCGGGCGCTCTCGCTGTCGACGACCGCCGCGGCGGGGTAGCCGACGTCGGGGTGATCGACCGCGAACGACTCGCGGACCTCCTCGCGGGTCCCCGCGGGGAACGAGCGGTGCGGCAGGACAGTCAGCGCGGCGTCGTCGCCGTCGGGGACCTCCCGGTCGCCGGCCCAGAGGCTGCCCGCGTCCTCGAGGAACGGGTCCGCGAGCGCCGGCGTCGTCACCGGCTCGGCGAGCCGCAGCTCCCCGAGTCGGGCGGCGCCGTCGCGCTCGTGGACCTCGAAGTGGTCGGTCATACGTCCCCTCGCGCGGGGACGGTCAATTCTCTTGTGTTCCGCGTCGCGGCCGTCGAGACGGGGGCGGCCGCAACCGTTAGGCCGGACCCGACCGAAGGGATCGCATGGACCCGTCCGGCCCCTGGGACCGCGACCGCGTCGACGAGTTCCTGGCCGACGCGCGCGTGCCGGTCCGGCTCGGCTGTCGCACGCCCGCGGACGACCCGTGGATCGTCTCGCTGTGGTTCTCGTGGGACGGCGCGGTCAACTGCGCGACGAGCGCCGACGCCGACCTCGTCTCGTTCCTCGCGCACGACGACCACGTCTCCTTCGAGATGTCGACGAACGACCCGCCGTACAAGGGAGTTCGGGGTCACGGCCGCGCGACCGTGTCGCCGGACGCGGACAAGGAGCTGCTCCGCGCCCTGTTGGAGCGCTACCTCGGCGGCGTCGACAACCCGACCGGGAACCGGCTCCTCCGCCCGGAGCGCGAGGAGGTCCGGATCCGGATCGAGCCGGAGCGGCTTCACACGTGGGACTACTCGGCGCGGATGGGGTCGGGAGACGAGTAGCCCCGTTACCCCGACCGCCCGAGCGTCCGCAGGTCCTCCGTCTCGACGCGGTCGGGGACGGCGTCGAGCGCCGCCTCGGACCAGCCGTCGTGGCCGAGTGTAATCTCGGTGTCGGGATTTGCCGACGCGAGCGCGGCGACGCCCTCGGCCGCGGCGACCCGCGCGGCCTCGTCGAGCCGCTCCGGAACCTCCGCGGTGAGGGGGTACGTCTCCGAGAGCGCCCGCGGGAAGGGGCCGAGCGGCGGCTTCACGCGCCACACCGCGTCGTAGTCGTGCGTCGAGGGCGCGTTCGACTCCGTGAGCAGCAGGCGGTCTGGGACCTCCAGCCGGGCGAGCCGGTCGCGGTGACGGCGGATCTCGGGGCGCCGGGCCGACTCGTGGGAGGTGTAGAAGAACGCGTCCTTCGAGACCGGGTCCGTGCGCTCCAGCTCGTCGGCGTGGTCCAGCAGGGCCCGGTAGCCGTCGAGCATCGCGGGGTGGCCGCGGGCCCGGCGGTCGACCAGTTCGAGGAGGTTGCCGGACCGGATCGCGGCCTTCACGCGGCGGAGCTCCTCGAAGGTGACGTGGAGGTTGTGCTCGGCGAGCAGTCGCTCGGCGGACGCGTCGGCGCCGCCGTCCCCCTCCCCGTCGCTCCCCTCCATCTCCCGAAGCTCGGCGGGCGTGTGCTCGGCGCAGACCGGACACGAGCAGGGGAAGTACTCCATTTCCTCTAAATGTTCGGTGCCGGATACCGTGAGGTAGCGCCCGTCGCGCGCCATCAGCGCGTAGGCGGCCGAGTCGAAGAGGTCGCAGCCGGCGGCGACCGCCAGCGCGAGCATCATCGGGTGGCCCGCGCCGAACAGGTGGACGGGCGCGTCCGGGTCGAGCCCGCGCTTCGCGGCCCGCACCGCCTCGACGACCTCGGCGTAGCGGTAGGAGTTGAGCAGCGGCACCATCGCGCCCACCGGGAACACGTCGAGGTCGGTCTCGGTCGCGTGTCGCCCGGCTTCCTCCCGGAGGTCCGGGAACGTCGAGCCCTGCACGGGCGCGTTGACGAGCATCTCCCCCGTCTCCGCCGCCTCCGCGTCGGCGAGGGCGCGCTGCGTGGTCTCCAGCTCCCGCTCGGCGCGCTCGCGGTCGACGTCGGGCGGCGTCGGCACGTCGACGGGGGTCGCCACGTCGCTCCCGATCTCCCGCTGGAACTCGACGATCTCCTCGGTGGTCACGTCGATGTCGCCGTACTCGGCGAGCTGGAAGGAGCCGGAGTCGGTCATGATCGCGCCGTCGAACTCGAGGAAGTCGTGCAGACCCTCCGCCAGCACCCGGTCGCGGATCCGGTCCGTGCTCCGGATGATGTAGGAGTTGGTGATCAGCATCTCCGCGCCGAACTCCTCGCGGAGCCGCGACGGCGCTATCGTGAGCACGTTGGGGTTGACGACCGGCAGCAGCGCCGGCGTCTCGACCGTGACGCCGGCGCGGGGGACCTCCAGCCGGCCGATCCGCCCGGCAGCGTCGTGGTCCCGAATCTCGAAGTGATCGCGCATACCCGAGGTGGGCGGACGCGGGCGGTAAGGGTTGCGTTCGGGAGGCACCGGGCCGGAGCCCTCCACGGCTCCGGTCGGACTCAGAGCCCGGTCGGATGGCTCACGTACTCCGTCTCCAGCCCCCACTCCGCCGACAGCGATTCGAGGGACCGCACCCCGAACGTCTCGGTCGCGTAGTGGCCCCCGAGGAACACCGTGATCCCGGCCTCCCGCGCGTCGTGGTAGACCTGTTGTTTCCCCTCGCCGGTAATCAGCGCGTCGGCGCCCGCCGCGACCGCCTCGTCGAGCCAGTCGACGCCCGAGCCGGTGACGACCGCGACGCGCTCGATCTCTCCGGGGCCGAAGTCGAGGACCCGCGTCGACGACGACTCCCCGTCCGGCTGCCCCTCGAAGCCGTCGAGCGTCTCGCGGATCGACGCGGCCGACCGGGGCGCGTCGAGCCCGCCGATCGTCCCGATCGTGACCGGTCCGATCTCGCCGAAGGCCTCCCGGTCTCTGACGCCGACCGCGTCGGCGACTCCGGCCGCGTTGCCGAGGTCGGGGTGCCCGTCCAGCGGGAGGTGCGAAACGTAGAGGGCGAGGTCGTTCTCGATCAGCGCCTCAATCCGGTCGTAGGTCGACCCGGTGACGCGCTCGATCCCGCCCCACGAGATCCCGTGGTGAACGACGAGGACGTCGGCGCCCGCGTCGGCCGCGGCCTCGATCGTCGCCTCGGCGGCGTCGACCGCGAAGGCGACGCGCTCGACCTCGGCGTCGTTGGGACCCACCTGGAGCCCGTTCGCGCTGGCGTCGACGTCGGCGTACGCCGCCGCGTCGAGCTCCTCGTCGAGCCGCTCCGCGTACTCGGAGAGCTGCATACCGATCCGTGGATCGGCCGGTGAATAAAGAGCGACGGTTCGTCCGGATCGGCTCCGATCGCAGCTGAGCCCGAACCGTCCCTCAACGATTTATAACTATCTCCTGCGGTGGCGCGTGCCTGCGAGGCCGCCTCGCGGCCGAGCAGCACGCGCGAGGGA
>NZ_CVRT01000011.1 GCF_001261915.1 Halorubrum sp. SD626R | reverse complement strand
GCCGGGAACGACTCCAGCTCGCGGGCGACGTCGTAGGAGAGCCAGCCGAACGCGCCGCAGGGGTACGGGACATCGCAGTCGCCCCGCGCGAGGGCTTCTCCGTCGAGGAGCCCCTGGAGCGCCGCGAGCGTCGGGCTCGGGCGGCGGTAATCCCCCGAAGATCCCTCGGCGGTCTCGGCGACCATGGCCTCGCCCGAGGCGGTCAGCCGCTCGACCGGGTCGACGCCGAAGTACCCCCACCCGGCTTGCCCGCCGGTGGTCTCGTAGCAGAAGCCGCCGGGGCCGTCGCGGGCCCGGCGGTAGGCCGCGAAGGGATCGCCGACGGCGACCCGGCGCTCGACCGGGACGCGGGCCCCCGCGGGCGCCGCGGCGGCGACCTCGCGGAAGCGGTCCCGGTCGGTGCGTACCGATCGCTGCATGTGACCCGGTTCGGCGGGGTCGAGGAAACAGTTGCGGTCGGGTGTCTCGGAGACGGCCGGGGTCGTCGGGCTCAGAACTCGTTCGCGCCCTCGATCCACGTCGCGGCGCGGCTCTCGCCGACGCTCGTGCCCTCGGCGACCGCCTCCGGGTCGGCGGCCGCGAGGTCCTCGACGCTGTCGATCCCGATCTCGGCGAGCCGCTCGGCGTAGGCCGGACCGATCCCCTTGATCTCCTCGACGTCGGTACCGACGTCGCCGCCGACGCCGGCGACGTCGTCCGCCCCGGCGTCGGCGGCCTCGGCCTGCTCGGCGGCGGTGTCGTCGGCTCCGGCGTCGTCCGCGTCGTCCACGTCGCCCTCGTCCGCGTCGCCGCCTTCGCTCTCGCCGTCTCCCGCGCTCGGCTCCTCGTCGACCAGCGACTCCGTGGAGGCCGCCGCCTCGGTCCCGGCGGCGGCGGGTTCCGCGTCTCCGGGGTCGCTCTCGGCGTCCGCCTCGGCCGCCGGGTCGCTCTCGACGGTCACTTCCGCCTCCGCCTCGTCGCGCTCAGCGCGACCGGTCCCGAACCCGAGTTTCTCCTTGATCTTCTGCAGTAGGGCCATCGACGGGGCATACGCCCGTGGGATATTTAAAAGCCCTCGCCGTCGACCGCTCTCGCGTCCGGAGCCGCGGCCGAGCGCCCGTCTCGCCGGTTTATAAGTGGCGTCGGTTCCTCCGACGGATATGAATCTTGTCAATCCGATCCTGTGGTCGGTCCACGTCGGCTTCGCGGTCCTCTGGACCGGCAGCGTCCTGTTCGTCGCCCTCGCGGTGCTCCCGCCGGCGCTGCGCGGCGATGTCGGCGGCGACGCCCTCGGGTCGATCGTCGGCCGCCTCCGGTGGGTCACGCGGATCGCCGCCCTCGCGTTCCTCGCCTCCGGCGGCCACATGGCCGGGACGCTGTACACGTTCGAGTCGCTCGCCGGGACCGGCCGCGGCCACCTCGTGCTGACGATGATCGCGCTCTGGTTCCTGATCACGGGGCTCGTCGAGGTCGGGAGCGGGAAGCTGGCCGACGGGCTCGACGCGGGCAAGCTCCGCGAACCCGCCCGCGACGCGAAGCCGTTCCTCTACGGCGCCGCCGGGCTCTCCGTGGCGCTCGTCGTCACCGCCGGGCTGCTGGCGACGCCCGGACTCGCTTAAAAATCTCGACCTCCCTCCTGACGCCGACAGACTACTCCAACTCCGCCCGCAGCGCCGCGTTCATCGCGTCGACGGGCGCCTCGCGGCCGGTCCAGATCTCGAACGCCTCGACGCCCTGGAACAGCAGCATCCACGCCCCGTCGACCGTCGTCGCGCCCGCCTCTGCGGCCTCCCGCAGGAGCCGCGTCTCGATCGGCGCGTACACCGCGTCGAGCACCGCGAGGTCGCCGTGGAGGTGTTCCGCGGGGACGGGGGTCTCCTCGGGGGCCTCCATCCCGACGCTCGTCGCATTGACCAGCACGTCCGCGCCCGCGACGCGCTCGCCGAGGTCGCCGAGGCCGCCGCCGGTCGCCCCGGGAACCGCCTCGGCCAGCGAGACGGCGCGTTCCGCGGTGCGGTTCGCCACGTGGACGCTCGCGCCCGCGTCGGCCAGCGCGAACGCCGCGGCCCGCCCCGCGCCGCCGGCGCCGACGACGAGCGCCGACTGCCCGTCGAGTTCCACGCCGTGGCGCGCGAAGGCCCGCTTCACGCCGGCCGCGTCGGTATTGTGGCCGCGGGGGCGGTCGGCGTCGCCGTCGCGCATCGGACCGAAGTCGACCGTGTTGACCGCGCCGATGCGCTCAGCGAGGGGCGCGGCGTCGACCGCATCGAGAGCGTCGCGCTTGAACGGCACCGTGACGTTGAGTCCGGCCACGCCGAGGTCGGCGGCGCCCGCGACCGCCGCGGCCGCCGCGTCGGCGTCCGGTTCGAAGGTGACGTAGCGCGCGTCGATCCCGAGCGCCTCGTAGCCGGCCTCGTGGAGCGGCGGCGACAGCGAGTGTTCGACCGGGTTCCCGATCAGTCCGTACACGTCCATGCCCGCTCACGCGGCCGCGACCGAGAAAAGTGGCGCGGTCGACGTGAGGAGACCGCGGGAAGAGGCACGGTCGACGTGAGGAGACCGCGGGAATTGGGCGCGGTCGCGCCCGCGTCGCTCAGTTCCCGTCGGTCTCCCGGTCCGCGTCGATAACGTCCTCTAGAGTCTCCGTGCCGATGTCGCTGGCGAGCTTGACGCCGACGAGCGAGACGACGATCCCGGCGACGATGAACCCCGCGAGCCGCTGAACGGGGGTCACGCCGACGCCGATCGGGTCGAACGGGTCGATAACCGCCTCCTGCGCGAGGAAGTAGCCCGCGAATCCGCGGACGACGAGCGAGACGGCGCCGATGACGAACGGGAGGTTGAGGTAGGGGGTCCGGATCCCCTCGTCGCGGATCAGTTCGTCGAGCAACCGACCCACGGCCGCGGTCACGCCCGCGACCGCGAACCACGGGATGGCGGTGTAGGTGAACTCCATCGCCTCCACGAGACGGGGCGCGCTGCCGAGCTCCGAGGCCGCCAGCACGCCGAAGAACCCGCCGACCAGCGCGAGCCCGCCGGCGACGACGTAGGTCACGATCGACACCTGCCCGGCGTACAGCGCCTCCCGAACCCGCTCCGGCATCCCCGCGACGAACCGGTCGATCGCGAGCCCCTTGTAGAGGAGCGCCGCGCCGAGCAGCCCCGCGACGCCCGCCACCGCCTCGGCGGCGGAGAACCAGTAGAACAGCGCCGGCAGTAACAGGAGGGCGACGCCGAACGGGACCAGGATCGTCGAGCGCAGCTGCTCGTCGGCGAGGAACTGCTTCAGCAGGTAGTACGTCGACTCGATATCCCGGGCCTGGCGGACGACGACGCGGGCGACGGAGTCGACCGGGATCCGCGACTCCACGATCGGGAGCACCCGCTCGTCCTCCGCGGAGTCGACGACGACGACCGCGGCCCGGGGGTCGTACCGGTCCACGAGGTCGTCGAGCTGGGCGGCGATCGAGCGGTCGGCGCCGACGGCGGTGTCGCTCTCGGCCGACACGACCGCGACGACGGCCTCCTCGCGCTCGTCGCGGAGGTCGCGGGCGACCCGCAGCGATTCGAGCAGGCAGTTGACGCTGGCGTCCTCCGGGTCGCTCAGCCCGGCGTCGGTGACGAGCGAACGGACCGCCTCCCAGCCGGCGACCGGCATCGGGACGTTGGTGGCCCGACCGATCGCCCCGGAGCGGTCGATGCAGATGACCAGCGTCGTCATGCCTCGACTCTGGACGCGCCCGGATAAAAAGCTCCCCGTCGACGGGGGGTTCGCCGGGGCCGAGTCCCGGTCGATCCGCGAGACCCGACTCTACCGCAGCTCGACGTCGACCTCGCCGCCCTCGCTCGTGAAGGCGCTCGCGACCCCGCTGCCGGCCGCGAACGCGACGCGCTCCGCGCCGATGCCGAGCCGCTCGGCGAGCCCCCGCTCGGGAGCGAACTCGCGGACCTCCGGCTCCGCGCCGATCAGGTCGGCGAGCCGGTCTTCCACGTCGTCCTCGGTGCCGAGCTCGTCGACGAGCCCGATCTCCGCCGCATCGCTGCCGAGGTAGACCCGCGCCTCGGTCTCCCGGATCGCCTCCGGCTCCATGTCCCGCCCCTCGCTCACGGTCTCGACGAACTGCTCGTAGTAGCCGTCGATGATCCCCTGGAGGTACTCGCGCTCGTCCTCCTCGATCTCTCGGAGGGGGACGCCGGCGTCCTTGTACTCGCCGGCGGTGAACTGCTCGTAGGAGACGCCGAGCTTGTCGGCGAGCCCGGCGGCGTTCGGCCGGGAGCCGACGACGCCGATCGAGCCGACGAGGCTCGCGTCGCGCGCCCACAGCTCGTCGCAGCCGCTGGCGATCCAGTAGCCGCCGGACGCGCAGGTGTCGGTGGCGTACGCGACCGTGGGCCCGTCGAAGTCGGCGGCCGCGCGCCGGATGTCGTCGCTCGGGAGCACCTCGCCGCCGGGGGTGTTGAGCTCGACGACGAGCGCCTCGACGTCCTCGTCGTCGTCGGCCGCCTCGATCTGCTCGACGACCTCGTCGGCGGTCGTCCCGCCCGGCCCCGACAGCGGTGAGGGCCGCCCGCTCTTGCGGGTGATCGGCCCGGAGACCGTCACCTTCGCCGCGTTGTACTCGTCGGCGTCGCCGAATCGCCCGCGGGTGAGTCGGGCCACGATCCGCCCGCCCGCCACCGTCGCCGTCGCGCCGACCACGGCGGCCGCGAGGAGGGCCCGTCCGTCCGAACGCGCGTCGCTTTCCATACCGCCGGTTGGGGGCGCGGCCGTTTATATATACGGTCAGTCGCCGTCTCCTCGGACCGGCTCCCCGTCCGGAACGACGAGACCGACGTCCGCCGTCAATGGCTCCGCAAAGGCCGAATTTTTGTAGCCCTGTGCTGATGGACGCGACAGGGATGGCAGGGAACGAAGACGAGGAGGCGTTCGTTCGGTACGGTGTCGACGACAGACCACCGCTCGGGAAGTCGCTCCTGCTGGGCGCGCAACACTACCTCACGATGGTGGGCGCGAACATCGCCGTGCCCCTCATTCTCGCCGGCGCGATGGGGATGCCCGACGCGGTCGTTCCGCGCTTCGTCGGCACGTTCTTCGTGGTGTCCGGCATCGCGACGCTCGCACAGACGACGTTCGGCAACCGCTACCCGATCGTGCAGGGCGCGCCGTTCTCGATGCTTGCCCCCGCGCTCGCGGTCATCGGCGTCGTGACGGCGAATCCGCCGGCGGGTATCGTCGCCTGGCGGGCGGCGCTGCTCCAGCTTCAGGGCGCGATCATCGTCGCCGCGCTCGCCGAGGTCGCGATTGGCTACCTCGGACTCGTCGGCCGGCTGCGAAAACACCTCTCCCCGGTCGTTATCGTGCCGGTCATCGTCCTCATCGGGCTGTCGCTGTTCAACGCGCCCGAGATCACCACCACCGATCAGAACTGGTGGCTCCTCGGGCTGACGCTCGCCGCCATCGTCCTGTTCTCGCAGTACCTCGGCGGGAAGTCGCAGATCTTCCAGCTGTTCCCGGTCCTCCTCGGTATCGTCGTCGCGTGGGCGGTCGCGGCGGGCCTGTCGGTCTCCGGCGTCTTCGGGTCGGGCACGCCCGGCTACGTCGACCTGGCGAGCGTCGCCGCGGCCGACCCGGTCCATCTCATCTACCCGCTCCAGTGGGGCGTTCCGAGCGTGACGCCCGCGTTCGTCATCGGCATGCTCGCCGGCGTCGCCGCCTCGATCGTCGAGTCCATCGGCGACTACCACGCCGTCGCCCGCCTCTCCGGCATGGGCGCTCCCGGCAGCGAACGGATGACTCACGGCATCGGCATGGAGGGGCTCATGAACGTCTTCTCCGGGGTGATGGGCACCAGCGGGTCGACCTCGTACTCCGAGAACATCGGCGCCATCGGCCTCACCGGCGTGGCCTCGCGCTACGTCGTCCAGATCGGGGCGGCGCTCATGATCCTCGTCGGGTTCGTCGGCTACTTCGGCCAGCTCGTCGCCACCATCCCGAGCCCGATCGTCGGCGGCCTCTACGTCGCCATGTTCGCACAGATCGTCGGCGTCGGCCTCTCGAACCTCAAATACGTCGACCTCGACTCCTCGCGCAACATCTTCATCATCGGGATCGCGCTCTTCGCCGGGCTGGCCGTCCCGGAGTACCTGCGGAGCGTCGGGAGCGCGAACGCCTTACAGCAGGGACTGGCCGAGAGCTTCCTGCTCGGGCCCCTCCTCGGCGCCGACGTCGTCGCGAACACCGTCTACGTCATCGGGTCGACGGGCATGGCCGTCGGGGGGCTCATCGCCTTCCTGCTCGACAACTCGATCGCGGGGACGGCCGCGGAACGCGGGCTCACCGCGTGGGAGGACGCGACCGAAGCGGACGTGGAGTTCACGTCCGCGTACGACCGCTTCGTCTCCGGGGAGGACCCGGCCCGCAACGACTGACCGCTCTCGGACCGGGTCTCTCGAACCGGGTCTCTCGAACCGGAGCCGGCGCGACCGCTCGCGGGGCGCGACCGGCGTATCGGGACGCGACTGCGCGCTACGGCGAAGCTCGGCGCACCGTGAGAAAACCGCAGAAACGTCGGGTCGACCGAGCTACAGCAGGCCGGTCTTCTGGAGCTTCATCAGGTCCTCGGTGTCGAGCGTCTCGCCCTCCTTGAACTTCTGGTAGATCTCCTCGGC
>NZ_CVRT01000010.1 GCF_001261915.1 Halorubrum sp. SD626R | reverse complement strand
CTGATCCACGCCGCGACGATGGTCGCGGCCGGCGTCTACCTCGTCGCGCGGATGTACGGGTTCTACGCGCTGACGCCCACGACGCTCGCGGTGATCGCCTTCATCGGCGGTTTCACCGCGCTGTTCGCGGCGACGATGGGCGTCGTGAAAGACGAGCTGAAGCAGGTGCTCGCGTACTCCACCATCTCGCAGTACGGCTACATGATGCTCGCGCTCGGCGCGGGCGGGTACGTGGCCGCCGTCTTCCACCTGACCACCCACGCCTTCTTCAAGGCGCTGCTGTTCCTCGGCGCCGGGTCGGTCATCATCGCGATGCACCACAACGAGGACATGTGGGACATGGGCGGGCTCAAATCGAAGCTGCCCGTCACCTACTACACCTTCCTCGCCGGCTCGTTGGCGCTCGCGGGCATCTTCCCGTTCGCCGGCTTCTGGTCGAAAGACGAGATCCTCTACGAGGCGCTCGTCCACGCGCCGGGCGAGCCGCTGCTGTTCGGCGGCTACCTCATGGGACTGCTCGCGGTCCCCGTCACCGCCTTTTACACGTTCCGGATGGTGTTCCTGACCTTCCACGGCGAGCCGCGTAGCGACACCGCTCGCGACCCCGAACCCGTGCGCTGGAACGTGAAGGGACCGCTGACGGTCCTCGGCTCGCTCGCGGTCGTCACCGGTCTCATCAACATGGTTCCGGTCCAGAAGGTCCTCGGGCTGGAGGGGATCGACCTGCTCCACCGCTGGCTCGATAACGAGTGGGGCGGAATCGAGGGGCTCTCCTCGCACCACTACGGCGACATCGGCCCGTACAGCAGCCAGTACATCGTCGGCGGCGAGGTCGCCACGGTGCTCGTCGGCGCGGCCGTCTCACTCGGCCTCGCGCTGACCGGCCTGCTGGTGGCGTGGCGGCTCTACAACGTTCCGTCGCCGACGGAGCAAACGGCGAAGCTCGGCGGGATCAAAGACGTGCTGTACAACAACTACTACCTCGACGAACTGCAGGTATGGCTCGCGTATCGCACCGAGGACGTCGCCGGCG
>NZ_CVRT01000009.1 GCF_001261915.1 Halorubrum sp. SD626R | reverse complement strand
CTCACGCCTCCCCAGCCTCGTCGCTGGCGGCTGGCGCCGCCAGCGACTCCCTCGCGCGTGCACCTCGCGCCCTGCGGGCGCTCGGCGGCACGCGCCACCGCGGATCGGCTTCGACGGGACCGCCGGTTCCCCGACCGGTAGTTTCAATCGGCGATCCGTCGAACACCTCTACCGTGACCATACCAACGAAGACGCTTCCGAGCGGCGCCGAGCTCCCGGCGCTCGGACTGGGCACGTACGACCTCGACGACGACGAGACGGCCGACAGCGTCCGCGCGGCGCTCGACGCGGGCTACGGCCACATCGACACGGCCGAGGGCTACCGCAACGAGGCGGTCATCGGCGACGCGCTCGCGGCGAGCGACGTCGACCGCGACGACGTGTTCCTCACCTCGAAGGTGCTCGCGAAGAACCTCAACTACGAGTCGGTGATCGAGTCGTGCGAGGCGTCGCTCGACCGGCTCGGGACCGACTATCTCGACCTGTACCTCATCCACTGGCCGAATCCCGCCATCTCGCTGCGCGAGACCCTTCGGGCGATGGCCGAGCTGCGCGACCGCGGGCTCGTCCGCGACGTCGGCGTCTCGAACTTCAGCGCGTACCAGCTGAGCTGCGCCCACCACGTCTCGGACGTGCCGATCGCGGTCAACCAGATCGAGTTCCACCCGTGGTTCCAGCGCCCGGACCTCGTCGACTACTGTCGCGAGTCCGACACCGTTATCGAGGCCGCGGCGCCGCTCGGGCGGACCGACGTGTTCGGCGACGAGGTCGTCGCCGGGTTGGCGGAGGAGTACGACAAGCATCCCGCACAGGTCGTCATTCGGTGGGCGGTCGACCGCGGCGTCGTCCCCCTGCCGCGGTCGTCGACGCCGGACCACGTCCGGGCCAACGCCGACCTCGACTGGGCGCTCGACGAGGCCGACCGCCGGCGAATCGACGAGCGCGACCGCGACGCGCCGGTGTACGACACCCCGGCCCGCGACTGGACGAGCGACGTGTACGGGATCGAGCAGTAACGGGCTCGCGGTCTCCCCCCGTCAGGCCGCGCCTCAGTCGCCGCCGAGCGCCACCGGCCGCCCGGTCTCCGCCGACTCGTAGACGCCGTCGAGCGCGCGCATGTCCGTGAGGGCGTGCTCGCCGTCGGCGTGGAACGGTTCGCCCGCGAGGAGCTGGTGGCCGAAGTACGCGAACTCCTCTTCGATCTGGTGGACCTGGTCGAAGTCCACGTCGACGCGGGTGCCGCCGCGGACGACGGCGAACCCGCGGTCCTCCCGCTCGTAGAAGGCCGGGTCGAGGATCAGTCTGGCCTCCGTGCCGGTGACCTCCAGTCGGCTCGCGTGCTGGGCGTTCTGGCTCACCGTGCACAGCGCGTCGACGTCGTCCGGGAACTCCAGCCGGAACGTGGCGTGTTCGTCGACGTCGGCGAACGCCTCGTGCTCCGAGCGGGTCCGGCCCGACACGCGCACCGGGTCGTCGCCGAGCGCGAACCGGGTCGTGTTGAGCGGGTAGACGCCCAGGTCCATGGCCGCGCAGCCGCCGGACAGCTCCGGGTCGAGCCGCCACTGGTCCGTGTCACTTCCGAGCTCGCCCAGCATCGTCTGCGACATCGTCGCGTGGACGTGGATCACCTCGCCCGCGACGCCCGCGTCGAGGAGGTCGCGGAGCCGCCGGACAGCTGGGTCGGTCTGCATCCGGTAGCCGACCATCAGCGGCACGCCGGCCTCCTCGCACGCCGCCACGAGGCTGCGCGCGCGGTCGAGGGTCGCTTCGAGGGGTTTCTCGCAGAGGACCGCCTTCCCCTGCGCGGCGGCGGCCTCGACGTACTCCAGGTGGGTCGCGTTGGGCGTCGCGACGTACACGGCGTCGTACGCGTCCGCGACGGCTCCGGAGCGGAACTCCTCGGGGGTGACGCCGGTCAGGTCGCGCCCGGCGGCGACGGTGGAGACGGCGTCCTCGTCGACGTCGGTGACGACCGTCGCCTCGGTGTACGCCGACCGCGAGATGCCCGGCAGCGCCCAGTCGCGGGCGAACCAGCCCGCGCCGACGACCGCGACTCGGACGGGGTCGGTGACGGCGTCCGGTTCGAGGGTCTCCCAGTCCCGGTGCGTGAACTCGTCGAGGTACTCCGCCAAGTCGGTTTCCATGAGGGAACGTCGGCGCGGAGGCGTGAAATAACCCACCGCGACGCCGGCCTCACCACGGCCCGTCGTAGTTCACTCGCGGTCGGTCGACGTCGACGCCGAGCTCGCGGAGCGCCGCGGTCGCGTTCTGAACGGGCGAGGGCGCCGGTCGGTCGAGCGCGTCCGTCGTCGCCTCCGCGAACCGGACGGTCCAGTCCCCGCCGATCACGACCGTCGCTCGGCGCGGGATGTCCGAGTGTCCCTCCCAGGAGTCGGCGAGCAGGTCGTACGAGTCGGCGACGCCGCCGTGGAAGTCAGAGACGACCGGGAAGGGGAGGTCGAACCGGTCGGCGTACGCGAACCCCGCGTACAGCGAGTCGCCGGTGAGCGCGACGACGGCGAGGTCGTCGCGGCCGTGCCAGCCCGCGTCCCGCACCGCGGCGAACTCGGCCGTGCAGGTCGGGACGAAGTTCGCGGGCGCGAAGCAGAGCGCGACCGCCTCGCAGCCGTCGGCGAGCCGGAACAGCGCCAGCTCCGTCGCGGTCCCGTCGGCGACCGCGGGCGCGATGAAGTCGGGCGCCTTGACCCCGATGTCTACCATGACGAGGCCTGCGCGGGCGACCGACAAATACCCCACCGACGGTCGGTCTGGGTCGCGTCCGTCCGCGATCGGAATGGATCCGAGCCTATCCGAATCCGTTCGAATAGATCCGAATCCATCCGTTCAAACGTGTCTATGACACCTGAGAGCACCGCTCACGGTGTAAGAGCTTTACGTGTGGGCGGTCGAGTACGGTCGTGTTTAGTGCCCACGCGGCGACCGCGTTCGCCCTCGTCGAGGGCTACGGCGCCGTCGCGGTGTTCGCGGTGTTCGCGCTGGAGGGCGCGCTCGTCGGGAAGGTGCTCCCCGCCCGGACCCTGTTCGTGACCGCGGTCGTCGCCGTCGGCGTCGAGGCGGTCGCCGTCGCGCCGGTGTTCGCCGCGGCGGTGATCGGCGCGACCGTCGGCCAGTCGGCCGTCTTCGTCGCCGTCCGCCGGTTCGACGCGGACCCGACGTCGCTCCCCCTCGTTCCGGTCGGCGATAGTACGCTCGACGGCGCGAGCCGCTGGTTCGACCGGTGGGGGCTCCCCGCGGTGGCGGCCTCGAACGCGGTCCCGGGGACGCGCGGCTGGCTCGCCGTCCCGACCGCGAACGCCTCGTCGGTCTCCGCCTCGCGATTCGCCGCCGCGTCGCTGGTCGGGTCCGCCGCGTACGCCGGCGCGCTGCTCGCTGTCGGGATCGCGGTGGCGCTCGGGGTCGGGAGCGCGGCCGAGCTCCTCGGCGCCGAGTGGGTCGCGGCCTTACGCTGACTCCCCGTCGACGCGCTCGCGCGCCGGCGAGTTCGCTCAGAGGACCGTTCCGTGTTTCTTCTCCGGCAGGTCCTTCTCCACGTCCTCGTAGAACGCGAACCGGGCCGCGAGCTCCTCGCGGAGCGTCGAGGGCGGGACGATCTCGTCGATGACGACCTCGCTGGCCATCCGGTGGACGTCGATGTCCTCGCGGTACTCCTCGCGCAGGCGCGCCTCGGTCTCCGCGCGCTCCTCCGGGTCGTCGATCGCCGCGAGCTTCCGGGCGTAGACGGCGTTGATCGCGGCCTCGGGGCCCATGATCCCGATCTCGCCCGAGGGGAGCCCGATCACGCTCTCGGGGTCGTAGGCGGGCCCGCCCATCGCGTAGATGCCCGCGCCGTACGCCTTCCGGACGACGACGGTCTGCTTCGGGACCGTCGCGGAGGAGGTGGCGTAGATCATCTTCTTTCCCTTCTCTAAGATCGCGTCCTTCTCGACCTGCGAGCCGGCCATGAAGCCGGGCGTGTCACAGAGGTACAACAGGGGGATCTCGTAGGCGTCGCAGGTCCAGATGAACTCGGCCGCCTTCTCCGCCGCGTCCGGGAAGATGGCGCCCGAGCGCTCCGTCGGCTGGTTGGCGACGACGCCGACGGGGCGGCCGTCGATCCGGCAGAACGCCGTGACGATCTCCGGGCCGTACCCCTCCTTCAGCTCGAACACCGACTCCGCGTCGGCGATCCGGTCGAGCAGGTCGCGGGCGTCGTAGGGGCGGTTCGGCGCCTCCGGGATCAGCTCGTCGATCCCCTCGGGCGAGAATTTGGGGGGTCTCGTCTCGCGTTTCGGGGGTTTCTCTCCCGCTTTGTCGGGGAGGTACCCGATCAGGTCGGCGACGAGCTGGCGGGCGTGCTCCTCGTCGCGGGCGACCAGGTCGGCGGAGCCGGACTCCTCGGCGTGGACGCGGGGGCCGCCCAGCTCGTCAAGCTCGATCTCCTCGCCGGTGACCATCTTCACCATCCGCGGCGAGGCGATCGCCATCGCGGACATCCCCTCGACCATGACGGTGAAGTCCGCGAAGACGGGCGTGTAGGCGGCGCCGGCGATACAGGGGCCGTAGAGGACGCAGATCTGCGGGACCGCGCCGGAGAGCATCGAGTGGTTGTAGTAGTACTTCCCGATCCCCTCGCGGTTGGCGAAGAAGCCGCTCTGCTGGTCGATCCGCCCGCCGGAGGAGTCCATCAGGTAGAGCACGGGCTTGCCCGTCTTCAGGGCCCGCTGCTGCATCCGCAGGAACTTCTCGACGCCCTTCGCCGCCATCGACCCGGCCTTCACCGTGAAGTCGTTGGCCATGAAGTGGACGTCGCGCCCCTCGAACTCGGCGGCGCCGGTGAGCAGGCCGTCGGCGGAGAGGCGGTCGCTCGTCGCCTCGGAGTCGTCACCGTCGGAGTCGTCGCTCTCGCGATTCGGCGCGTTCGGGTGCCAGTCGTCGAACGCGGCGAACTTCCCGTCCTCGAAGTGGAGCCCCGCCGGGTCGCCGTCGCTCGCGTCGCCCGCGCCGCGCGTTCCGCCCTCGCCGCCGAACCAGAGGTCGAGCCGGTCGCGGACGAACAGCTTCCCCTGTTCGGAGAGGCGGTCGCGGTACTTCTCCGGCCCCCCCTGCAGGATGTCGTCGATCTCGGCCTGAAGGTCGCGCTCGCGGTCGGTGGGACCGAGGTCGTCGTCGAGGGGGTAGGCCGTCTCGGGGGGTTCGGCGCTCGCGGCGGGCTCCGCCGCGTCACCGACGTGGACATCGACGTCGACGCCGAGGTGTTCGGCGAGCGACCGCGCGATCGCCTCGGCCTCTTCCGGCGTCGCCGCCGCGCCGACGTGGACTCTCATGGACGCAAGATTTGCGGTGGATCCTAAACAGTTTTCCATGCGGATCCGACCGACGCCGAACCCGAATCGACGGCGAAGCGGGTCGCGGTCGTCCCGTTCAGTCCAGCGTCGCCTGCAGCCGCTCGACGAGTTCCTCGTTGCCGACGTACAGCGGCACGCGGTCGTGGACGCCCTCGGGCTCGACGTCGAGGATGTCGGTCTGGCCGTCGGTGGCGGCCCCGCCGGCGGCCTCGACGATGTACGCGATCGGGTTCGCCTCGAAGGAGAGCCGGAGCTTCCCCTCGGGCGCGTCGACGAGGGCGGGGTACGCGAAGATCCCGCCGTAGGTGAGCACCTGGTTCACGTCGCCGACCATGGCGCCGCCGTACCGGAGCTTCAGCTCGTCCTCGACCTCGCGGGCGAAGGCGGTGAAGTCGTCGGGCCAGTCGGGGACGCGCCCGCCGAAGCCGTAGACGAGAGGCTCGTCGGGGAGCGTCAGGTCCCCCTCGACGACGGAACGGGAGACGGACCCCTCCCCGTCCCGCTCCACCACCTCCTCGCGGACGCCGGACGCGTCGGCGACCACCATCGTCGTGATCGGGCCGTAGAGGACGTAGCCGGCGGCGACGAGGTCGCGGCCGGTCGCGGGGAGCGGCGCGTCGTAGATCCCGACGACGGTACCCATCGCGTTGTTCGACCGGAGGTTCGAGGAGCCGTCGAGGGGGTCGATCGCGACCGCGTAGGGCCCGCCGTCCGCGTCGCCGCCGACCGCGCCGCCGGCGTCGACCGCGGCCTCGCGCTCCTCGCTGACGAACGAGCCGACGCCGTCTATCGCGGTGATCGCCTCGCCGAGCAGCTCGTCGGCGTAGAGGTCGCCGGCCAGCACCGACTCGCCCGAGGGGTTGGCCGTCCCGCTCTCGACCCGACGACCGGGGAGCGCGGCCCGGATCTCGGGGGCCGTCGCGGCGACCGCGTCGAAGACGGCCTCGACGGTCGGGTCCGGGTCGGCGGGGTCGCCCCCGTCGGCGGCGGGATCGAGGTCGCTCATCAGTCGGCGCTCTCGGCGGTGGCCAGCGCCTCGACGGGAGGTTCCTCGTCGAAGATCACGGCCTCTAACGCGTCGAGGATGCGCTCGGGCTCGTCGCGCTGGAAGACGTTCCGCCCGACCGCGATCCCGGTCGCGCCCGCGTCGATGGCGTTCGAGACGTTCCGGAGGAACTCTTCGTCGTCGCGCATCGTCCCGCCGGACATCACGACGTCCGCGGGGCCGGCCATCTCGACGGCGTGGCCCATCGCCTCGGCGGAGCCGGGGTACTTCACTTTCACCACGTCGGCGCCGAGCTCCAGGCCGAGCCGCGCGCCGTACGAGATCACGTCCGGACTCCCGTCGTTTCGGAGACCCTGACCGCGCGGGTACGACCACATGACGACGCCCATGTCGTGGGCGCGGGCGCCCTCCTGGGCCCGCCGGAACTCCTCGGCCATCTCGATCTCGTGGTTCGAGCCGCCGTAGACGGTGAATCCGATCGCGTCGGCGCCGAGTTCGGCCGCGTACTCGGGCGTGCAGTTGACCGCGCTGTCCGGCTCGCCCATCCAGAGGTTCGAGGTCCCGTTGAGCTTCAACAGGAGGTTCACCTCGTCCTCGTAGTCCGGGAAGTACGCCTCCGCGAGCCCCTTCTGGACGGCCAGCGCGGTGACCGCCTCGTGGGTGCCGAGCTCGAAGATCCGCTCCGGGTCGGCCGTGTCGGGGTTCGGCTCGAAGTCCACCGGTCCGTGCTCGATCCCGTGGTCGTACGCCAGGATCAGCGATTTCCCGTCGCGTTCGATGTCGTCGGCGGCGTGAGGAAGCATCAGTTCGTACTCCCGTTACATCGATAAAAAACGCTATGGTCGTTTCGGCGGACGTAAAGAAACGGATTCGGCGGCGTCCGCGCGTTTCGCTCGCGTTTGAGAGGGGATCCGCGTTTCACATACTTACTACTCGAATAGTTACATATTGGACATCCGAAACGACCGCCCTCCGAACGGGGCGCGATCGGGGAGTCGCGCCGACGGAGCCGCAATACTTACGATTCGCGGCGCGGCAGCGACCCCCATGCGAGAGCTATCCGATATCGACGTCGTCGGCGTGGTGGGGGCCGGCACGATGGGCAACGGGATCGCGCAGGTCGCCGCGACCGCCGGCTACGAGGTCGTGATGCGCGACATCGAGCGGGAGTACGTCGAGCGCGGTCTCGACGCCGTCGACGACAGCCTCGACCGGCTGGCGTCGAAGGGCGCGCTCGACGAGGAGCCCGAGACGATCCGCGACCGGATCGCGGGCACCACCGATCTCGACGACCTCGCGGCCGCCGATCTCATCGTCGAGGCCGCGGTCGAGGAGATGGAGGTGAAACGCGACGTGTTCGCCGACCTCGACGACGTGACCGACGACGACGTGGTGCTCGCGACGAACACCTCGACGCTGTCGATCACGACCATCGCGAGCGCCACGGACCGCGCGAGCGACGTGATCGGTCTCCACTTCATGAACCCGGTGCCGATCATGGACGGCGTGGAGGTCGTCGTCGGGGAGCGAACCGCCGACGCGGTCGCCGAGTTCGCGCACGCCTTCGCCGAGGACCTCGGCAAGGAGACGTGGGAGTCCGACGACAAGCCCGGCTTCGTCACGAACCGCATCCTGATGCCGTGGATCAACGAGGGCGTCCGCGCCTTCGACGAGGGCGTCGCCGAGAAGGCCGACATCGACCGCGGGATGCGGCTCGGGACGAACGTCCCGATGGGACCCCTCGAACTCGCCGACCACATCGGGCTCGACGTGGTGCTCGACGCCAGCGAGACGCTCCACGCGGAGCTCGGCGACCGCTACAAGCCGGCGTACCTCGTCAAGCGCAAGGTGGAGGCCGGCGACCTCGGGAAGAAGACGGGGCGCGGCTTCTACGAGTACGACGAGTAGGAGACGAGGCGATCGTCGGGAGTCCGACTACGCGCCCTCCGCGTCCCGGTCGTCGTTCGCGGTCCACCGCCGCGCGCCGGGGAGGAGCCCGACCAGCGTCGTCACGTAGCCGAACCGGAACAGCCCGAGCTGCGAGAGCGCGCCGAGGACGAAGACGGCGGCGAAGGCGGGCGCGCTGACGTCGAACAGGAGGGGATCCACCGACGGCCCGGCGGCGGCCGCGTCGAGCGTCGCGGGGGTGACCGACCGCGACGCGAACGCCCCGCCGATGAACGCGGTCGAGACGACGAGCGTCGTCCGGCTCAGCACGAAGCCGAACAGCGCGCCGACCGCGACGCCCGCGAGCGTCGCGCCGACCAGGAGGAGCGTCCCCTCGATCCCGGCCGCGTCGGCCGCGTACAGCGGGCCGACCGCGAACCGCCCGGCGAAGCCCCCGACCAGTCCGCCGATGGCGACGACGGCGAACGAGAGCCCGGCGTACGCGAGGAAGCCGCCGACCGCGGCGCCGACCGCGACCGCAACGCCCGTCAGGACCAGCCCGTCGACCGCGAGCAGCCCGACGAGGCTCGGCGCGGCGAGGTAGCCCGCGCCGCCGCCGACGAGCAGTCCGGTCAGCGTGACGGCGTAGACGGAGACCGCGGCGCCGACGAACGCGAGGAGCAGCCCCGCGAGGACGAGTCCGGCGTTGACTGGGGTGAGCATACGCCCGGCTTTTCGCCGGCGATGGTTAAAAGCCGCCGGACCGGGCGGCCGCGGCGGCGGCGGTGTGAGCTCGGATCGGTCGACCTCACCGCGCCCGCCGCCCCGCCTGCCGGTCGACGTGACGGGTGTAGCCGCCGACGGCGAGGCCGAAGCCGACGACGAGCAGCAGGAAGCCGAGCAGCCGACTCGTTCCGATCGTCTGGGTCGCGAGGAGCAGCCCGAAGGCGAACGCGAAGACGCCCACGACGACCACCGCGACGTCGACGAGCGGCGACGGCTGGACGGTCTCGCAGTGGGGACAGACCCGGGCATCGCTCGGGATCGGCTCCCGGCAGTCGACGCAGCGGACGCGGTCGTTCGGCACGGAGACGAGGTTGGCGGGTCACGAACTTATAAGCGATTGACCGCGATTCCGGTGCGGTTCTCCGAGTTCTCCGCTGATCGTGTGTAAATTATTGATACGCGATCGACGGAGAACACCTCCAAAGCCCCAGTCGCGAGGGCTCGCGCGACTCGTTGCGTTCCTCGCTCAGTCGCTCACTGGGTTCGCTCCTTCGCTGCGGTACTTACGTCGTCGTGCTTCGCCCTCGCGGCTGCCCCTTTGAGTCCCACCCCTACCGCGACCGCAGCCTCACGCCTCCCCAGCCTCGGCGGACGGGTCAGCGCGGGCGATACCGCGCTGACCCGCCGCCTCCCTCGCGGTCGCCTCGCGGCCGCCGGGGGCGGCCGCTCGGCGGCGCGCCACGGGGATCGGCCGCGGTCGGGCACGGATTTCGTAAGTGTGGGCGGTCGGTCGCCCTCAGTCCGCCGCGACCGCGCCGGCGTCGTCGCTCGCGCCGAGCGTCTCCTCGACCTGCGTCACGACCGCCGCGAACGCGACGATCGCGAGCGCCGCGCCCACCGCGAACGGGACGACGAAGCCGAAGCCGACGAGCCAGCCGGACGCGAGGGGGCCGAGCGCGATGCCGAAGCCGAACCCCATCGTGAGGACGGAGAGGGTCGTCCCGGACTCGCCCTCCCGCGCGAGGTCGCCGGCGATCGCGAGCGACGGCGCGAAGACGAAGGCGACGGCGA
Source organism: Halorubrum sp. SD626R (assembly GCF_001261915.1). Classification (GTDB taxonomy): domain Archaea; phylum Halobacteriota; class Halobacteria; order Halobacteriales; family Haloferacaceae; genus Halorubrum. The sequence goes on along the minus strand of NZ_CVRT01000009.1, from coordinate 6,964 downwards.
CGCCCTGTCCCAGCCGGACGAGCGTCATCACGATCGGGTCGGTGACGATCCCCTGCAGCAGCGTCGTCGGGACGAGGAGCACGAAGCCGGCGAGCAGGAAGGGTCGGCGCCCGATCCGGTCGCTGGCCTGTCCCACGGGAACCTGCAGGAGGACGTTGGCGACGGTGACCGCCCCGAACTGGATCCCGAACCACACCGGCGCCTGATCGAGCCGGACGTTCACCTGGTTCTGGAGCGTCGCGAACAGCGCGATGCACATCCCCATCGCCACCGTCGCCAGCCCGAGCGCGAAGACGGGGTCGAGCAGGCGGTCGCCCTCGCCCCGCACGCGGATCGAGAGGTCGTCGCTCGCCTCACTGGACTCGGCCGCGTCGCGGACGAGGAGGAACACGAGGACGAAACTGAGGTACGCCCCGCCGCAGGCGGCGGCGAAGGCGGCGTCGAAGCCGTCGACCACGGGGAGCCCGACCGCCGTGAGGTCGTACGGGCCCGCCTCGACGACGGCGCCGGCCAGGACCGGTCCGAAACCGAAGCCGATCAGCCGGAACGTGTTGTAGACGCCGAAGTTCCCGCCGCGGTCGTCGTCGGCCGACGCGTACTCGTTGACCAGCGCGACCGTCGCGGGGATGATCAGCGACGCGCCGACCCCCTGTATCGCCCGGAGGACGACCAGCTGCCAGTAGACGGTCGCGACGGTGTACAGCCCGCTCGCGGTCCCTAAGAGCAGGATGCCGATCAGTACGAACGGGCGCCTGACGCCCATTCGGTCCGAGAGCCGTCCGGTGACCGGCTGCGAGAAGCTGTTGAGGAAGCCGAACAGCGAGAGGACGATCCCGATGAGCAGCGGCTCCGTCACCGTGACCGACGCCGCGCCGACGCCGACCTCGGTTCCGAGGAGCGCGCTGATGTCGATCAGGTCGCTCGCGACGTACAGCGGCAGCACGACGATGAGGAAGGAGTTGCCGGCGGCCCCGACCATCCGGGCGAGCGCGAGCACGATGACCCGTCGGTCGGTGTCGGCGATCCCGGAGAGCGTCCCCATTTCCTCCCGATTCGGTCGGGATTATAAAGGCGTTTGCGAACGGCGGGAGTCGTTCCGGTTCCGGGCGGTCCGAGCCGACCGCGGGCGATCCGGGCCGACTGCGGACGGTCGGGGGCGAGGGGACCGTCGACCCCTACGCCTCCGCCAGCGGCGGCCGCTGGCGCTCGATCCCGCGGATCTCGAACCTCGCACCGCCGTCGGCCGACTCGGTCACCGAGACGGTCCAGCCGTGCGCGGTGGCGATCTCCTGGACGATCGCCAGCCCGAAGCCGGTGTTCCCCTCGACGCCGCTCTGGCCGGGCTCGAAGAGGTCGTCGGCGACCCCCTCAGGGATCCCCGGCCCGTCGTCGGCGACGTAGAAGCCGTCGTCGAGGTCGCCGACGCGGACCGTCACCTCCGGGCCGCCGTGCTCCACGGCGTTCCGGATGAGGTTCTCGAAGAGGTTCCGGAGCCGGTCGGGGTCGGCCAGCGCCTCGCGGTCGGTCTCGACCGCCAGCTCGGCGCCGCCGGTGTCGACAGTCTCCCAGCTGTCCGCGGCGACCCCCGCGAGGTCGACCGACTCGGGGTCGCCGACGGTGTCGCCCTCGCGGGCGAGCGTGAGCGTGTGCTCGACGATGGACTCGATCCGGTCGAGGGCGGCGGCGGCGGCGTCGAGGTGCTCGTCGGCCTCGTCCGTCGTCATCTGCGCCAGGTCGACGCGGCCCTGCGCGACGTTGAGCGGGTTCCGGAGGTCGTGCGAGACGATGCCGGCGAAGGAGTCGAGCCGCTCGTTCTGGCGTTCGAGCGCCGCCTCGCGCTCCTTGAACCGCGTGATGTCCTCCTGGAAGCCGACCCACTCGGTGACCCGCCCGTCCGCGTCGCGGATGGGAGCGATGCTGACCCGGTTCCAGAACTCGGTGCCGTCCTTCCGGTAGTTCAGCAGCTCGACGCTCGTCGGCTCCTCCGACTCGACCGCCCGGCGGAGCTCGGAGACGGGTTCCTCGTCGGTGTCCGGCCCCTGCAGGAACCGGCAGTTCACGCCGATCGACTCCTCGCGGTCGTAGCCGGTCATCTCGACGAACCGGTCGTTGACGTACACCATCGGGTTGTCCGGGAGGTCGGGGTCCGTGATGGTGATGCCGACGGGCGCCTCGTCGAGCGCGCGGGTCTTCGTCTCCAGCTCCTCGCGCCGCTCCACCTCGTCGGAGACGTCGCGCAGGATGCCGACGCTCCCCTCGAAGCACTCCCCGTCGTACGGCAGCGCAGCCATGTGGTCCCGGCAGGGGACCGGCTCGCCCTCCTTCGGGACGATGTCGACCGGGAAGTGCTGGACGTCGGGCCCGGCGTCGGAGAGGATGGTCCCGAGCCGGTCTTCGGCCTCCTCGACGGCCTCGTCCTCCTTGATGAAGCCCGGCGGACTGCCGATTATCTCCTCGCGGTCGTAGCCGGTCAGCTCCGCGAACGGCTCGTTGACGAACCGGAAGACGCCGGTCTCGTCGACGACGTAGACCGGGTAGCCGAGCGCCTCGATGACGGTGGAGTAGCGGTCCGCGATCTCCCGGGTGCGGTGCTCGTCGACCGCCTGGTGAACGCGATTCGCGAGCCGTCGTAGCTGCTCCGGGCCGCCCTTCTGGAAGTAGCCGGTGACGCCCGCGTTGAGCGCCTGGCTCGCGATCTCCTCGCTCCCCTTCCCGGTGTACAGCACGAAGGGGATCGAGCGGTCGGTCTCGCGGAGCCGCTCGAAGAACTCCAGCCCGTCCATGCCGGGCATGTCGTAGTCGCTGACGATGCAGTCGAACCGACCGCCGTCGAGCTCGTTCAGCGCGTCCGAGGGCGCCGTGACGCTCGTCACCGCGACAGACTCCAGTTCGCGTTCCAGGTACGCCTCCGTCAGGTCCAGCACGGAGGGGTCGTCGTCGACGTGTAACACGTCGATCCGTTCGAGCATGGCGCGGCGTACGCCGCGGTCGGTTAAACGAATACCGACCCGGGTATCAGTTCTGAGGATCGAACGCCGGGCGGCGGCGGGACGCCGACCCCCGGTTCCACTACCGCCGCGCGTGGCTGATTCTTAAGGCGACGGGGCGCGGAGCCTCGGGCGATGGCGGGCGGCACGCTCCCCGGGACGGCGACCGACGAGGCGGACGGGAGCGACCGCGTCGTGTTCCACGTCGACATGGACTGCTTTTACGCCTCCTGCGAGCGCCTTCGGCGCCCCGAGCTCGCGGGCGAGCCCGTGGTCGTCGGCATGGGGTACGAGGCGGGCGAGACGATCGGCGCGGTCGCGACCGCGAGCTACGAGGCCCGCGCGTTCGGCGTCGAGAGCGCGATGCCGATCTCCGAGGCGCTCGACCTGCTCCCCCGACGGGCCGACGCCGACCCCGACGATCCGGACGCGCCTGACCCCGAGTCGGCCGGCCGGTACCTCCCCGTCGATCTCGACTTTTATAAGGAAGTCGCGGGCGACGTGAAGGCCGTCCTCCGGGACTGCGCCGACGTGCTCCGCGAGGTGAGCGTCGACGAGGCGTACCTCGACGTCACCGACCGGACCGCGTGGGACGCCGCCGGGGCGGGAGAGAGCACCGCGGCCGGTCCCGCCGAGGCGCGGACCCTCGCGGAGGGGTACGCCCGGCACGTCAAGGAGGGGATCGAGCGCGAGGCCGGGGTGCCCGCGAGCGTCGGCGTGGCGCCGAACATGTCGACCGCGAAGGTCGCCAGCGACGCCGACAAGCCGGACGGGCTCGTGGTCGTGCCGCCCGGCTCCGTCGAGTCCTTCCTCGCGCCGCTGTCGACCGCGGAGATCCACGGTGTCGGCCCCGTGACTGAGCGGACGCTCGCCGAGATGGGGATCGAGACCGCCGCCGACCTCGCGGCCGCCGACCCCGACCGCCTCGCCGAGGAGCTGGGCGAGCGCGGCCCCGAACTGCATCGGCGCGCCCGCGGCGACGACGAGCGGGAGGTCACCCCGACGGGGCTCCCGAAGAGCCTCTCGCGGGAGTCGTCGCTGTCGCCGACCGCGGACGAGGAGACGAAGCGGGAGACGGTGGCGGCGCTCGCGGCCGACGTGGCCCGGCGGGCCCGCGAGCGGGGGTGCCTCTACCGCACCATCGGAATCAAGGCGGTCGAGCCGCCCTACGACGTCAACACCCGGGCGCGGAGCCTCCCCGGGCCGGTCGACGACCCCGACCTCGTGGAGTCGGTCGCGTTCGACCTCCTCGCGGAGTTCGCCGACGACCGCGTCCGCAAGCTCGGCGTGCGCGTCTCGAACCTCGACTTCGCCGAGAGCGATCAGTCGACCCTCGGGGGGTTCGACGCGGGCGAGGGGACGGGGGGCGGAGACGGAGCCGCGAGCGACCGCGGCCGCGGGGCCCGGACGGGCTCGGCCGCCACCGACGGCGACGGCGGGAAGCTCACCGACTGGGTCGGCGGCGAGCCGAGCGCCGGGGACGAGGGCGAGACGGACGGGTCGCGCGACCGGCGGGCGAGCGAGCGCGGCGAGGGCCAGGCGTCGCTCGGAGAGTGGGAGTGAGTCGGCCGCGACGCGGCGCGCGGAGCCCGGACCGCCGCGCCGAAACCGGGCGTGGGTTTTACCCTCGCGTCGCGACCACGTGCTCGCATGTCCCTCGCTCGCCGCCTCCTCCTCGGATCGAACCGTGACGGCTCGCCGCGTCGGTACCGCCTCCTCGTCCCGCCGCTGCTGTTCCTCGTCTCCTTCGCCGCCTACGCGCTCGGGGTCTTCGAGGTCGCCGGCGGCGTCGTGTTCCTCGCGGGACAGGCGGCGCTCCTCGGCGTCGTCGCGGCCGCCGCCCTCGCCTACCGGCGGGCGGGGCTGGCGCTCGCGTGGGCGACCGTCTACGGCGCCCTGCTCGGGTCAAACGCCGACCACTACCTGCTCGGGCTCCCGGGGCGCCCCGTCGGGGAACGGGTCGCCGCGCTCCTCGGGCTCGACGGCCTCGTCTTCGTGGGCGTCGAGGCGCTCGCGCTGGGGACGCTCGCGTGGGTCGCCGGCGCGGTCGCGGTCCGAGGCGTGGAGGCGTTCCGGGCTCGAAGCGAAGAGGCCCCGGCCGAGTGAGGGGATTTAGGTGCCCGAGCGCCGACCCCGACGCATGGACGACCTGGCGTGGGAGACGCTCGACACCGAGATCGACTACCGCTGCCCCGGCTTCGACGTGCGCCGCGACGAGGTGCGCTTCCCTGACGGCGAGACCGACGGGTTCCACTACGTCGACGAGCCGGCGGCGGTCGTGGTGCTCCCGCTGACCCCCGACGGCGACGTCGTCGTCATCGACGAGTGGCGGCAGGCGGTCGGCCGGGTCAACCGCGGGCTCCCCGCCGGGACGGTGGAACCCGAGGACGCCGACGACCTCGGACGGGCCGCCGCCCGTGAGCTCGCCGAGGAGACGGGGTACGAGGCCGACGCCTTCGAGCGCCTGACGACGGTCGAGCCGACGAACGGGATGGCGAACGCGGTCCACCACCACTTCCTCGCGACGGGCTGTGAACCCACGGCCGAGCGCGACCTCGACCACAACGAGTCGATCGCGGTCGAGACGGTCCCGTACGACGACCTGCTGTCGGCCGTCGTCGACGAGGGGCTCCGCGACGGGCGGGCCGTGACCGCCGTGCTCTGGTACGAGCTGACCCGGCGGTGAGCTAGGGAGAACGAGCGACGAGGAGGCGATCGGCGGAGGGACGCGCGATGGACGACGTGCAGTTCACCCTCGCCGCGGACGCGGGACGCCGTATCGACGAACAGGCCTATGCGTGACCGGTTCCTACCGCGGGTAATGACCGACCCCTCCAGCGGCGATCCGAACGGCTCGCCCGCGAGCGCGCCGGACGGCGGGTCCCCGACCGACGGCGGGCCACCTGCGGACGGCGGTTCACCGACCGACGGCGGGCCACCTGCGGACGGCGGTTCACCGACCGAGGCCTCCGTTTCGACTGACGCGACCGCGCCGACCGACCGCGCCGCTCCGGCCGATGACGGCCCACCGATCGGCGGCGACTCTCTCCCGAGGACGGTCGGCTCGGCGGTCGGCGTGGGCGTGCTCGGCGTCCTCGCGTACGTCGCCGTCTCGCTCGTCTTCGCGCAGGTCGGCCAGCTGGTCGGCGGCTTCTCGCTCGGCGTCTCGCTCGCGCTCTCGCTCGTCGTGGGACAGTACGTCGCGTTCGTCGGGACCGGCCTCGCGTACCTGCGGCTCCGCGGCTTCGATCGGGCGCGGATCGTCGCGTACCTCGGGATCGAGCGCCCGAGTCTCCTCGGGCTCGTGATCGCCGTCGTCGGGGCGGTGGCGACGTTCGCGGTCGCGCTGACGCTGTCGGCTGTCGTGGCGAGTTCGGGCGTCGAGCCCGCACAGAACCAGGGCGCGGCGGTGGCGATGCAGAACCCGGCTATCATCCCCGCCATCGTCCTCGCGATGTTCCTCGTCGTCGGCCCCTGCGAGGAGTTCCTCTTCCGCGGCGTGGTCCAGAGCCGCCTGCGCGAGTCGCTGCCGGCGGCCCCCGCCATCGTCGTCGCGAGCGCGGTGTTCGCCCCCGCACACGTGATCTCGCTGTCCGGCGGCGGCGCGTCGGGCGTGGCGATCGCGATCGGCCTCCTGGTGTTCCCGAGCCTCCTGTTCGGCGCGGTGTACGAGTACACCGGGAACCTCGTCGTCGTCGCCCTGATGCACGCGCTGTACAACAGCATCCTCCTGTCGCTCCTCTACATCGTGATCGCGTACGGCCCGGAACTGGAGCGCGCGGCCGCCGCCGGGGCGGCGCTGCTGCCGGTCTGAGTGCTGGCGAAAAACTGCACGCACGCGAATCGGTCCGGCGGCGAGAGTCGCCCGGACCGCCCACGGGAGAATACCTGAGTCGCAGCCGTCGGGGGTAGGTGACTCGAACTCGTTACTCGAAGAGTTGGACGGCCTGTTCGTAGCGGGCGGCGGGTTCGTTCCA
>NZ_CVRT01000008.1 GCF_001261915.1 Halorubrum sp. SD626R | reverse complement strand
TGAGGTGGGTGCCGCCCTCGCGGGTGTTGATGTTGTTCGCGAACGCGTGGACGGAGCCCTGTAGCTCCTCGGTGGCCTGCATCGCGATCTCAACGTGGATGTCGTCGGCCTCGTCCTCGAAGTAGATGACCTCCTCGTGGATCGGCGTCCGCGTCTCGTTGAGGTAGCCGACGAACTCGCGGATGCCGCCGTCGTAGCGGAACGTCTGCTCGTCGCCCGCGTCGTTGGCGGAGTCCGCGTCTCGCTCGTCGGCGAGCGTGACCGCGACGCCGGAGTTGAGGAACGCCAGCTCGCGGAGGCGACTGGCGAGCGTCGAGAACTCGAAGTCGTTCGTCTCGAAGATCTCGCCGTCGGGCCAGAATCGGATGTGCGTCCCGGTCGGCTCGTCCGCCTCCATGTCGCGGACGCGCTCGAACCCGTCCTCGACCGGCTCGCCGCGGGCGAACTCGTGGCGGTAGACGCCGCCGTCGCGCTTCACCTCGACCTCCAGCCGCTCGGAGAGCGCGTTGACGACGCTGACGCCGACGCCGTGGAGCCCGCCGGAAACCTGGTAGGACTTGGAGTCGAACTTCCCGCCGGCGTGGAGGACGGTCATGATCACTTCGAGCGCCGGGCGGTCGTACTTCTCGTGGGTGTCGACCGGGATCCCGCGCCCGTCGTCGCTGACGCTGACGGAGCCGTCCCCGTGGATCGTGACGGTGATCTCGTCGCAGTGGCCCGCGAGCGCCTCGTCGATGGAGTTGTCGACGACCTCGTAGACGAGATGATGTAACCCCCGACCGTCCGTGGACCCGATATACATCGCCGGACGTTTACGGACGGCCTGCAGGCCCTCGAGGACCTGGATCTGGCCGGCTCCGTACTCGCTCTGCTCTGACATAGAACTTACCGGAATTAGTTCGTGGCGGGTTATAAACCCGACGCACGCGCACGCGGGCGTGAGAGCGGTGCGGGGCGAGCGCGGGGTACTCCGGTGGGGAACCGCGGGGTACCGCCGTTCCGACTGCCGGACTCCTACTCCGAGCGACCGTCGAGGAACGCTCGCGCGCGCTCGGCGACCGACGCACGGAACCGGGCGACGTCGACCTCGTCCGAGTCGGAACCCCCGCTCCCGAACCGGATCGCGGTCTCCCTGGCGACCGCCTCGACCGTCCGGTCCGCGAGGGCGTCGATCGTCACCGGCTCTCCGCGACGGTCGAGGGCGGCGGCGACCCGCTCGAAGCGCTCCGGCCGAGCGTGGGTCGCGGCGAGCTCGTCGGGGTCGGCCGAACCGTCCGCCCCGGCGTCGCCCGGGTCACCGCTCTCCGCGCGGGCTTCGTCGCCGTCGCCGGCGTCCCTCGCGATCCGTCCGCGCCCGCCGCGCTTGTTCCGGACGACGACGCCCGCGGCCGGACCGTCGCGCCACGCCGACGCCGGGACCGCGTACTCGTCGGGGTCGAAGTCGCGGGCGTTCACCTCGCGCGCCACCGCGTTGACCGGGTCGAGTCCGACCCCCTCGAATATCGCCGCGGCGGCGTCCGGGGGGCGGAACGCCCCGTCAGTCGCGCCCGTCTCCGGCGCGTCGTCTCCCATCCACACGTCGGTCCCGAGGAACGGCGGAATCCGGTCCCAGTCGTAGTCGGTCCCGCGGCGGTGGGTCGCGACGCCGAGGAACGTCACGGCGCCGGGGTCGGGGACGGCCTCGCGAAGCGACTCCCGGTCGAAGCGGTCGCGGACGTGCCGGACCGCGGGGCGGAGCGCGAGCGGAACGGCGTCGACGTCGGGGTAGGTCGCTTCCGGACCGCCGAACCGGAGGAGCCCGGACTCGTCCATCGAGACGCGGAGGCCCGTCCCGTCGATCAGTTCGAGGAGCCAGAGGTGGCCGTCGAGGAGCCCGTCGGGCGCGTCCGCTTCGTCGAGGTCGGGGAGCGGTGGGAACTGTCGCATGGTGGGGCGGTCGGACGATCCGATCTGGGACTCCGGCCCGCGTCGGGTTGGCTCTTTGGGAGTCGGCGACGGACCGCGGAGCGAGACGCGCCCACGAGACGCGACGCGCCCGCGACGCCGGTCGGCTCGGCGACTCCCACAGCTACAAGCGGCCGCCGGCCGTACCGTCTCCCGATGCTACCGATCGGGGACGCCTTCGAGCACGACTACCGGGGCTGTGAGATCCTGTACGGACGCGGTCGCGCGAGCGAGCTACGGTCGGTCCTCGACGAGCGGGCACTCGGCGACGCGCTCGTCGTCTGCGGCTCCAACGTCGGCGCCAACGACGACCTGATGGACCCGATCCGGGAGGGGCTCGGCGACCGGCTCGCCGGCGTCTTCGACGGGACGACCCCCGACAAGCGCGTCGAGACGGCGTACGACCTCCTCGACAAGCGAGCCGAGGTCGGCGCGGACGCCCTCGTCGCCGTCGGCGGCGGGAGCAGCCTCGACACCGCCCGGCAGGCGGCGATCCTCGACGTCGACGGCCGCGACCTCGCGGAGCTCCGATCCGACGCGGCGGCGGGACCCGACGCGCTCGGGTCGCTCGCGCCCGGCAGCGACCCCTCGCTCCCGGTCGTCGCCATCCCGACGACGTTCGCCGGCGCGGACCTCTCGACGGGCGGCTCGCTTGAGGTGCTCCCGGCCGACGAGTCGCCCACGGGTCAGCCGCTGACCGTCAGCGGCGACGGGCCGATGCCGGTCGTCGACCTCGCCGACCCGGCGCTGTTCGAGACGACGCCGCGGTCGGTGCTCGCGGGGTCGGCGATGAACGGCTTCGACAAGGGGATCGAGACGCCGTACGCGAGCGACGCGACCCCCGTGAGCGACGCGAGCGCGGTCCACGGCCTCCGGCTGCTCGCCGACGCGCTCCCCCGGGCGGCGGGGGAGCGACCCGGGACCGAGGCCGCGGTGGACCGGGCCGTGGTCGGCGCGCTGCTCGTCCAGCTCGACCGCAAGATATCGGTGATCCACGCGTTCGGTCACGGGTTCGCGCGGCGATACGACCTCCAGCAGGGCGATATCCACGCGGTCGTCGCCCCCCACGTCCTCGCGTACCTCTTCGACGAGGTCGACGCGAGCCGCCGGGCGCTGGCGACCGGGCTCGGCGTCGACGCCGACGGCCGGGACGACGACGCGGTCGCGGAGGACGTCGTCGGCGCCGTCGCCGCGGTCCGCGACGCGCTGCCGGTTCCGAGTCGGCTCCGGGACCTCCCGGCGACCGAGGAGAGCGACCTCCCGGCGATCGCCGAGTACGTCGTCGACGACTGGTGCATGGAGCGCGCGCCGGCCGGGCTCGACGCGACGCCGGAAGCGATCGAGGGCGTGTTGCGCGCGGCGTGGTAACGCGCGGTCCTCGCCGTCGCGCCGGTCCGTGCCACGGATCCGCGTAACTCCGCCGTATTCAAATACGCGCGCGAAGACCAACGGGTATGGACGATATCGACGACCAGTACGCGCCCGCGGACGTCGAGTCGGCGGTCGACGAGTACTGGGACGACGCGGACGCCTACGAGGCGGCGAAGGAGGCGCACGCCGACGACCCGCCCTTCTTCTTCGTGGACGGGCCGCCGTACACCTCCGGGCAGATGCACCTCGGCACGGCGTGGAACAAGGCGCTGAAGGACGCGATCATCCGGCACAAGCGGATGACCGGCCACCGCGTCACCGACCGCCCCGGGTACGACATGCACGGGCTCCCGATCGAGGTGAAAGTCGAGGAGGAGCTCGGCTTCGAGAGCAAGCGGGACATCGAGGAGTACGGGATGGAGTCGTTCATCGACCGGTGCAAGGAGTTCGCCTTAGAGAACCGTGCGGCGATGGACGAGGACTTCGAATCCATCGGCGTGTGGATGGACTTCGAGGACCCCTACGAGACCATCTCGCCGGAGTACATGGAGGCCGCGTGGTGGGCGTTCTCCAACGTCGCCGACAACGGGCTCGTCGAGCAGGGGAAACGCTCGATCTCGCAGTGCCCGCGCTGCGAGACCGGGCTCGCCAACAACGAGGTCGAGTACGAGGACGTGGAGGATCCCTCCATCTACGTGAAGTTCCCCCTCTCGGACCGCGAGGGGAGCCTCGTCATCTGGACGACGACGCCGTGGACGATCCCCGCGAACACCTTCGTCGCCGTCGACGAGGAGCTCACCTACAACGCGGTGCGCGCGGAGAAGGGCGGCGACGAGGAGCTGCTCTACGTCGCCGAGGCGTGCGTCGAGGACGTGCTCGGTGAGGGCCGCTACGAGTCGTACGAGGTCGAGGCCGAGCTGACGGGCGACGACCTGGTCGGCTGGGCGTACGACCACCCGCTCGCCGACCGCGTCGCCGAGTACCCCGACTTCGAGGGCGCCGGCGAGGTGTACGCCGCCGACTACGTCGAGGCCGACCGCACCGGGCTCGTGCACTCCGCGCCGGGTCACGGGGAAGAGGACTTCGAGCGGGGCACGGAGCTGGGGCTCGACATCTTCTGTCCGGTCGCCCCCAACGGCGAGTTCACCGAGGCCGCCGGCGAGTACGCCGGGCAGTTCGTTCGCGACGCCAACGACGACATCGTCGCCGACCTGGTCGCCGACGGGCACATGCTCGCGCACGGTACCGTCGACCACAGCTACGGCCACTGTTGGCGGTGTGACACCGGTATCATCCAGCTGGTCACCGACCAGTGGTTCATCTCGATCACGGACGTGAAGGAGGACCTCCTCGACAACATGGAGGAGTCCGAGTGGCATCCGGGGTGGGCGCGGGACAATCGGTTCCGCGACTTCATCGAGGACGCCCCCGACTGGAACGTCTCCCGCCAGCGCTACTGGGGCGTCCCGATCCCGATCTGGGTCCCGGAGGACGCCGACTCCGGGAACCTCGACGAGGACATGATCGTGGTCGGCACCCGCGAGGAGCTCGCCGAGCGCGTCGAGGAGGATATCGATCCCGAGGCGATCGACCTTCACCGTCCCGCCGTCGACGACCTGACTATCGTCGAGGACGGGACGACCTACCGCCGCGTCGAGGACGTGTTCGACGTGTGGCTCGACTCCTCGGTCGCCACGTGGGGCACGCTCGGCTACCCGAGCGAGGAGGCGGCCCACGACGAGCTGTGGCCCGCCGACCTCATCGTCGAGGCGCACGACCAGACCCGCGGCTGGTTCTGGTCCCAGCTCGGAATGGGGACCGCCGCGGTCGGCGAGATCCCCTACGAGGAGGTACTGATGCACGGGTTCGCCAACGACGAGGACGGCCGCAAGATGTCGAAGTCGGTCGGCAACATCGTCACCCCGGAGGAGGCGATCGAGCGCGCCGGTCGCGACCCGCTCCGCACGTACCTCCTCTCGCACGACCAACAGGGGGTCGACCTCGCGTTCGAGTGGGACGGGCTCGGCGAGATCCAGGGGAAGCTCAACATCCTCTGGAACGTCTTCCGGTTCCCGCTGGAGTACATGGACCTCGACGGCTACGATCCCGCCGACGCCGACCTCTCGGACGGCGAGTTAGAGCTCGTCGACGAGTGGGTGCTCTCCCGGCTCCAGTCGGTGGAGGCCGAGGTGACAGAGGCGTGGGCCGACTACCGGATCAGCGACGCGGTCAACGCCGTCATCGAGTTCGTCACGCAGGACGTCTCGCGGTTCTACGTGAAGGCCGTCCGCGACCGGATGTGGGAGGAGGCCGACTCCGCCTCGAAGCGGGGCGCCTACGCGACGCTCGCCACCGTCCTCGACGAGGTCGTCCGGCTGCTCGCGCCGGTCGCGCCGTACATGACCGAGCGGATGTACCAGACGCTCGACGGCTCGGCGACGACCGTTCACCAGCTCGACTACCCCGAGCCCGACGACGGACTCCGCGACCCGGACCTCGAGCGCGACGTGGCCGTCCTCCGCGACGTCGAGGAGGCCGCCGCGAACGCGCGCCAGCAGGCCGGCCGCAAGCTCCGGTGGCCCGTCCCGCGCGTCGTCGTCGAGACCGACGACGAGACCGTGACCGCCGCGGTCGAGCGCCTCGCCGACCTGATCGGCGAGCGCGTCAACGCCCGGGAGGTGACCGTCACCGACGCGTTCGACGAGCTGGTCGAGACCGCGGAGCCGCGGATGGCCGCGATCGGCCCCGCCTTCGGCGGCGACGCGCAGAAGGTGATGGAGGCGGTGCAGGGAGCGACCCGGGCGGCGGTCGAGGGCGGCGAGGTGACCGTCGACGGCGAGCCGGTCGACCTCGGCGAGGAGATGGTCGAGTACGTTGCCGAGCCACCCGAGAGCGTCTCGGGCGTCGACTTCGACGGCGGAACCGTCTACGTCGACACCTCGCTCACCCCCGATATCGAGTCCGAGGGGTACGCCCGCGACGTGATCCGGCGGATCCAGGAGATGCGGAAGGAGCTCGACCTCGACGTCGAGGCGCGGATCCGCGTCGGGGTCGCAGTCGACGACGACCGGATCGCCGGCTTCGTCGACGAGCACGCCGACCTCGTCGCCGGCGAGGTGCGCGCCGACGGGTGGCTCGACGACCCGAGCGACGCCGCGGACGCCGAGGGCGGCCTCGTCGAGGCGTGGGACGTCGAGGACGTCGTCGTCACGATCGGCGTCGAGCCGGTCGCGTGAGGCGTTCGGTCCGGTCGGGTCGGGCGACCGGCTCGCCGGAGCGAGCCGGGCCGGATCTTCACCGTTGCTGTGCCAACAGTTCCCATCCCGAAACCTATAGGTGAGTTCTTTACTCATAGTTATCCATGCATGTCCGGGCGGCGCGGCCCGACGACGCGGAGACGCTGCGGACGGCGGTCTCGCGGGCCCGCGAGGCGACCGTCTTCGACGACATCGGATCCCCACTTCTGGACGTGTCCGCCGCCGGCGTCCGCGAGGCCGCCGCGGAGGCGGAGTGGTCGTTCCTGATGGAGGACCCCGACGGTCCCGTCGGGGTCGCGATCGCGCACCCCGACGCCGAGGGGTCGGAGGCGGAGCTGCTCGCGCTGTGGGTCCACCCGAGCCACGCGGGCGAAGGGGTCGCTGAGGAGCTGCTCTCGCGCGTCGCCTCGTCGGTGACCGACCGCGGCGTCGACACGCTCCGGGCGAGCGTCCCGGCCGACAGCCCGGGCGCGCAGGAGTTCTTCGCCGCGCACGGGTTCAGCACGCGCGGCAGGCGCCGCGGTCCCGCCGGCGACGAGTCGGTCGTCGTCGTCGACGCGAGCGAGCTCCGGTAGCCCGAACGGCGCCGGCCACGGTGTGAAACTAAGTGGCCGGCGCGCGCACGTCCAGCCGACGGCCCATGGTCTCCGCCGATACCGGTCTAGCCCTCCTCGTCGCGCTCGGCGCCGCGCTCGTGATCGTCGCTCTCGCCAGCCTCCCGTCCGGGAGTCGACTCCGGCGGCTCTACGGGGTCGCCGACGGCGACGACGCGGGCGCGCGAGTCAACGCCGCCGTCCTCGTCGGCACCGGCGCGTTCCTGCTCGCGCTCGCCGCGGCGATCCGCCTGGCGCTCCCCGAGCGCCTCGTCGCCGCCGGCGCGCTCGGCGTTACCGCGCTCGGAACGGTCGCCCTCGGGTGGCTCGTGCGCTACCGCGACCGGCGCGAGCTCCTGACGACGCCGGACGTGAGCCGCGAGCGCGCGCGTCGCCTCGGCGGCGCGGCGATGTGGGCCGGCGCGCTGCTGTGCCTCCCGCTCGCGGGGGTCCTGCTGGGTGCGAGCGAGTCGGCCATCGCCGCCGCGACGCTGGGCGTCGCCGCGGTGACGGGAGGGGTCGTCGCGCTCGCTTATCGGTAGGAAGAGTCGGACGGGACCGAGCCGGTCGGTCGCCGCGCGCTCACTTCAGGCGTTCCTGCAGAAACGAGGGGTGCGCGGCGGTGACGCCGTCGATCGCCAGCAGCTTCTCGGAGATTACGTCGCCGAGCTCGTCGCCGTCGCCGGCGCGGACCTCGGCCATCAGCATGTGGTCGCCGGAGGAGGTGTACAGCGCCTGCACCTCGTCGAGCCCCTTCAGCTCCCGGGTCGCCTCCACGTACTGACCGGAGTCCACGTCCATGCCGACCATGGCGATCGACTGCGACGAGAGCTTCTTCGGGTCGATCTCCGCCGAGTACCCCACGATCACGCCCCGCTCTTCGAGGCGGTCGATGTACTTCCGCACCGTCGGCTTCGAGACGTCGGCCCGCTCGGCGATCTCCGCACAGGAGGCCTGCGCGTCCTCCTCTAACACCGATAGGATCCGTTCTTCCGTCGATACCGTGCTCATACGCTCTCTTTGTCACCACGGAAAAAATACCTTGCGAACCGAAAAACGAGACGAACGGACGACGAACCGCACCGGGATCGGCCGGCGATCCCGGTTTACGGCCGCGTCGCGGCCGTTCGCCGGGTCTGGCGCGCGCTCCGGCGCGTCAGGCGTGCTTGTCGAGGAACATGTCGTGGGAGCGCTCCCACTCGTACTCGTCGTCCCAGTAGCGCTCGGCCAGCGGCTCGTCGGGCATCTCGCCGATCGCCTGCTTCTCCTCGCCGTAGGAGGGACGGTCTCCGTCGACGTAGTAACGGCCGGTGAGGACCTTCCCCTCGTGCAGCGACTCCTCGGTCTCGCGCATCATCTCCGCGGCCTCGACGCGGTCCGTCTTGTCGAAGTCGTAGTCGTCGGACTCGTTGACGTCGATGTACGGGACGTACTGGCGCGCGTCCTTGTTCCAGGTCGGACACTGGGTGAGGAAGTCGACGTGCGCGAAGCCGTCGTGCTCGATTGCCTCGGTGATGATCTCCTTCGCCTGGTTGGGGTTGACCGCGGCGGTGCGGGCGACGTAGGAGGCGCCGGCGTTCAGCGACAGCGAGAGCGGCTTGAGCGGCTCCTTGGCGCTGCCGGAGGGCTGCGTCTTCGACTTGTGGCCCTTCGGGCTGGTCGGGGAGGTCTGGCCCTTCGTGAGCCCGAAGATCTCGTTGTTGAAGACGATGTACGTCATGTCGTGGTTCTCCCGGGCCGTGTGGAGGAAGTGGTTCCCGCCGATCCCGTAGCCGTCGCCGTCGCCGCCGGCGGCGATCACTTCGAGGTCGGGGTTCGCGAGCTTCGCGGCGCGGGCCACGGGCAGCGAGCGCCCGTGGATCGTGTGGAACCCGTACGTGTCGAGGTAGCTGTTCAGCTTGCCCGAACAGCCGATCCCGGTACACAGCAGGGTCTCCTCGGGCGTGCGCCCGACTTCCGGGAGCGCCTGCTTGAGCGCCTTCAGGACGCTGAAGTCGCCGCAGCCCGGACACCACGTCGGCTGCGGCTCGACGCCGGGGGTGTACTCGTCGCGGTCGATCTCTCGCTCCTCTCCGATGGCTGAAAACGTGCTCATTGCTTAATCACCTGCGGCTGGGACGAAGGTGGTCTGGTGGCCCGACGCGTCGCCGTCGCCCTCGACGATCGCGGCCTCGAACCCGTCGACGATCTCCGCCGGCTCGAACGGGTTCCCGTTGTACT
>NZ_CVRT01000007.1 GCF_001261915.1 Halorubrum sp. SD626R | reverse complement strand
TCGCGAGCGAGACGGCGTCGAGGCTCATCCCGAGGTCCCAGTCGGCCTTCTTCGAGCCGTCGGCGAACGTCTTGATCTCCTTGATCTTCGTCTCGAAGCCGATGTCGCGGAGCGCCTCGAAGAAGCTCTCCTCCTCCGGGGAGTCGGCGCGGATCACGTACGCGATGGCGCGGACGAGCGCGCGGTCGCTGACCGCGGCCTCCAAGAGCCCCGAGTAGTCGATATTCTGCGAGTAGAAGCTCTGCGCGGAGTGGTACAAGTTCTGCGAGTCGGCCAGCACCGCGACGCGCTGGTCGGGATGGATATCGGTCATACCACGTCGTTCGACGCCCCGGGTTAGGGGTTTTGGGATCCGAGCCAGTCCGCGGCGGTCCCCGACCGATCCCGGTCGACGCGGCCGGCTCGATCCGGGCATCTGAAGGTTTTAGTGCGTACACTCGCTGTGTCGTGGTATGTCACGGCGGCGCACCGAAACGGACGACGGCGGTCGGCGCCTCGGACGCCGGCAGTGGCTATCCATGCTCGGCCTCGGAGGCGCGACCGCGCTCGCCGGCTGTTCGGGCGACGACGGCGGTGACGGGGGGTCCGGCGGCTCCGGCGGCGGGGGCAACGTCGAGATCGGCGACTTCCCGCGGTTCGGCGTCGGCGACCTCTACGGACGCGACGTCGCCAGGGACCTCGCACGGCAGGCGTTCGACCGGTCGGAGTACGAGTACGGCTTCGACGGCGACGCCATGGTAACCCCGGACGGCGAGCAGGTGGAGCTCGGGATCATCCACGTCGCCGGCGCCGAGACGAACCAGCTCACGGCCGAGTTCATCGCGCACGAGCTCGGCGACAACCTCGGGATAAGCGTCAGCGTCGACGCGATGAACCCGACCCAGTTCAGGAACGACTACTGGCTCGGGGAGAACGCCGAGGGCGGTACGGACACGGTCAACGGCGAGGAGGTCGAGTGGTCTAATCCGAACCCGAACAACCCGGGGCCGCGGTCGGTGACGAGCAGCGAGGCCTGGGACATGTCGGTCGTGTACGGCCTGAACACGTACCCGCTCAACCCGCTGACGAACGAGGTGTTCTTCGACGGCGCGGACGCCCAGTACAACCCGACCGGGTACTATCCGCAGTTCGACGCGACCGGCCTGTTCGAGGAGGCCCGACGGGCGACGAGCCGCGACGGGCTGCGACGGGCGTTCGTCGAGATCTTCGAGAACCTCGCCAGGGAGCAGCCGTACATCATGCTGCTGTTCAGCGCGGACCTCGTCGGGTACAACCCCGACCTCGTCGGCCCTATCGAGAACTTCTCCAACGGCTGGGACTTCGGGCGGTGGCACTTCGACGAGCCGACGGTCTCCGGCTCGTACGACACCGTCACGACCTCCGGGTTCAGCACGCTCAACCCGCTGTACAACACGGAGAACAGCGCCGGCAACGCGATCGGTCGCGCGCTCGACCAGGGGTACACGTTCGACGAGAACCAGGACTTCTTCCCGCTCCTGTACGACATGTCCTCCGAGGACGGCGAGGTGTGGACGTTCGAGATCCGCGAGAACCTCCGATTCAGCGAGCCCTACGGTCGGGTCACCGCGGAGGACTTCGTCTACGTGATCCGGGAGCTCCACAAGTCCGACTGGGCGAACACGTACGCCGCCAGCAACTGGGAGGGCGTCGAGGTCGAGCAGACCGGCGAGTTCGAGTTCCGGGCGACCCTCTCGACGCCGAGCCTGCTGTGGCCCGAGTCGTACGACCCGCTCCTCTTCCCCATCCCGCGGGGGCTCGTCGAGCCGTACGTCGAGGAGCAGGACGCCGAGGGGCTCCAACAGGACGAGGAGCTGTTGGAGCTCCAGTTCGCCGGCAACCTCGGCGCCTTCGAGCTCGACGAGTGGGAGCGGGGATCGGGCGTGCAGTACACCCGCAACGACGAGTACTACCTGCGCGACATCGACGAGGGACCGGACCTGTTCTCCGAGGCCCCGCTGTTCGAGGCGGCGACGATCAGCGTCGTCGAGGAGCAGGCGTCCCGGCTCGGCGCGCTGGAGACCGGTGAGGCCGACGCGACCGGCATCCCGCCGGAGCAGTTCGAGTCGTACACCGAGAGCGACGGCGTGACCACGCGTCAGATCCCGACGCCGTACAACTCGATCCTCTCCGTGAACCAGCGCGACAACGGATGGAACGCCGGCCCCGGGAACCTCTTCCGTCACGTCCCCTTCCGGCAGGCGCTCGCGGCGGCGATCAGCAAGGACGAACTCATCGCCGGCGTCTACCGCGACCTCGCGAACCCCCACTTCACCTGGCAGCCCCGGTGGTCCGAGTTCTACCCGGGCGACGGGTGAGCGCCGAGGATCGACCCTCTCACACATGGGATTTGGAAGATACGTCGTCGCGCGAACCCTGTGGGCAGCGGCGGTGTCGCTCATCATCACGACGATCACGTTCCTCCTGCTCGCCGCCGCCCCGAACCCGCAGGTCCAGGAGGCGGCGACGCAGGCCGCGCTACAGGGAGGCGACCCGGCCGAGGCCGCGGAGCGCGCACGCGAGCTCCGGGGGCTCGACGAGCCGCTGTACGTCCGGTACGCCGACTTCGTCCGGGGCGTGTACACGCTCGACTGGGGCTGGGCCGAGAGTCGGAGCCAGCCGGTGACCGAGGCGCTGGCACAGGGGCTCTACTACACCGCCCAGTACTCGGTCCCGTGGACGATTCTGACGGTTCTGATCGGCCCCCTGGTTGGCGTCTACTCCGCGGCGAACATGTACTCCTGGAAGGACCACGCCGCGACCGGGTTCGCCTTCTTCGGCTACGCCATCCCGAACTTCTTCTTCGGGATCATCCTGCTCCTGATATTCGGCGTCTGGCTGGAGGCCATTCCGATCGTGTACAACACCGACGTGCCGGTGTTCAGCGTCCGGAACGCCGTCCAGCTCGCGGTCCCGGTGTTCGTCCTCGTCACCGGGTCGATCGGCGCGATCATGCGCGTCTCGCGCAACGAGTCGGCGGAGTTCCAGAACGCGGACTTCATGAAGACGGCGAAGGCGAAGGGGGTCTCGCCGCTCCGCGCGTACGCGTACCACGTGATGCGGCCGACCCTGGTGCCGCTGTCGACGACCCTCGTCGGACAGCTGCTGGCGCTGTTCCTCGGGTCGTCGCTGCTCGTGGAGGTCGTGTTCGGGATCCCCGGCATCGGCCGGGTGACGTACGACGCGCTCATCGCGCAGGACACGAACCTCGTGCTGGGCTCGACGCTGGCGTTCACGTTCGTCGCCGTCGTCGGGAACCTCCTGGAGGACATCGTGTTCACGGTGTTGGACCCGCGGATCAGCTACGACGACAGGTAACCCGAGGAGACAGACATGACAACACAGGAACCAGACCGCTTCGACCGAGTCGACTGGGACGAGATCTCGCGGTCGCGGTGGTTCGACCCGTCGATCAACGGCGTCGGCGTGCTCGCGACCGCCATCCCGCTCCTGCTGGTCGCGCTGTACGACTGGCTGGTCCTCGACGAGCGGACGCCGACCCTCGATCCCGTCGGCCTCGGGTGGGACGTCGGGACCGTCGACTACCTGTTCCTCTTCACGCTGTCCCTGTTCGCGTTCTACATCGTTCTCCCGCTGTTCCAGCACCCCCGGCGGACGCGGTACTACTGGCGGGAGTTCAGGCGCAACCGGCCCGCGGTCGTGAGCCTCGGCTGGCTCGGCGTCGTGTTCGTCGGCGGGATACTCGGCCCGTTCCTCGTCAGCGCGCCCGAACAGAGCATCCTCACCGGGTACCAGCCGCCGGTGTTCCTCTCGATCGACGAGTCGTACGTCTCGACGTGCGTCGGCGATATCGTCGGCGGTCGGTGTCAGGGGACCTGGCGGCACCCGCTCGGCACGACGGCGGGCGGGAAAGACGTCTTCGCGGGGATCGTCCACGGGATGACGATCAGCATGCAGATCGGCTTCATCACGACGACGATCGTGGCCTCGATCGGCATCGCCGTCGGGACGGTGAGCGCGTACGCCGGCGGCTGGGTCGACGAGGTCCTGATGCGGTTCGTCGACGTCGTCCTCTCGTTCCCGACGCTGCTGATGTTCCTGCTCGTGCTGTACATCTACGGGGCCGGGCTCGGGATGTTCATCCTCGTCTTCTCGGCGTTCGCGTGGGGCGGCACCGCCCGGTACGTCCGGAGCAAGTCGCTGTCGATCGCCGAGGCGGAGTTCATCAAGGCGAACCGGATCAGCGGCGCGAGCACCTACCGCGTCGTGCGGCGTCACGTCGCGCCGAACGCGGCCAGCAGCATCATCACCCAGCTCACGCTGCTCATCCCCGGCTTCCTGCTCGCCGAGGCGCAGCTCGCGTTCCTCGGGCTCGGCGACTCCGCGATCCCCTCGTGGGGACAGCTGATCTCCGCCGGGCGGAGCGACCTCTCGTTCGCGCCGTGGATCGTCCTCGCGCCCGGCATGGTGCTGTTCCTGACGATCCTGGCGTTCAACTTCCTCGGCGACGCGCTGCTCGACGCCCTGAACCCCGAAGCGGAGGCGGAGAACGCGTGACGTCTCCCCCGCTCCTCGAGGTCGAGGGCCTCACGACGACGTTCGACACCGACGGCGGAACGCTCACCGCGGTCGACGGGGTCGACTTCTCCGTCGACGAGGGCGAGACGGTCTGTATCGTCGGCGAGTCGGGCTCCGGCAAGACCGTGGCGACCGAGTCGATCACGCGGCTCGTCAGGGAGCCGCCGGGCCGCGTGGCGGGGACGGTCCGGTTCAAGGGCCGCGACCTGCTGGCGATGCCCGACGACGAGCTCCGCGAGATCCGCGGCGACGAGATCGCGCACGTCTTCCAGAACCCGCAGGAGTCGATGAACCACTGTTACACCGTCGGGTGGCAGATCGCCGAGGCGCTCCGGGTCCACCGCGACGTCTCGGACGACGAGGCGCGAGCGCGGGCGACCGACCTGCTCGACAGGGTCGGCATCGCGAACGCGAGCGCGCGCTTCGACGACTACCCGCACGAGCTCTCCGGGGGACAGAAGCAGCGCGCGATGATCGCGATGGCGCTCGTCGGCGACCCCGACCTCCTGATCGCCGACGAGCCGACGACCGCGCTCGACGTGACGGTCCAGGCGCAGATCCTCAAACTGCTCGACGAGCTGCAGGCGGAGTTCGGCATGGGCGTGCTGTTCGTGACCCACGACCTCGGCGTCGTCGCGCAGATCGCCGACCGGATCGTGGTCATGTACGCGGGGAAGGTGATGGAGCGCGGCGGCGTGCTCGACGTCTTCGATCACCCGGCGCACCCGTACACCCGACGGCTCCTGGACTGCGTCCCGGAGCTCGGCGGCGACGGGGGCGGGATCCCCGGCACGCTCCCGGACCCTCGCGACCCGCCGGACGGCTGCCGGTTCGCGCCGCGGTGCGCGCACGCGGAACCGGCGTGCCGGACCGACGGCCAGCCGGAGGAGATCGACGTGCGCCCCGGCCAGCGCGTCTCCTGCGTCCACTACCGCGACGGTCGCGATCCGTCGGTGCTCGGAGAGGATCCGGCGGGAGCGGGGTCGGACTCGAACGAGGTGACCTCCGGAGATGACTGACGAACCGGTCCTCTCGGTGCGGGACCTGGAGAAGCACTACCCGATCCGGAAGGGGATCTTCAACCGGCAGGTCGGCGTCGCCCGCGCCGTCGACGGGATCAGCTTCGACATCGGGCCTGGGGAGACGCTCGGTCTCGTGGGCGAGTCCGGCTGCGGGAAGTCGACCGCCGCGAGTTCCATCGTCCGGCTGGAGGAACCGACCGCCGGCGAGGTCGTGTTCAACGGGAACGGCCGCGGCGGGGCGAGCCGCGATCCGGGCGGTAGCCACCCGAACGACGTGACCCGGTTCTCCGACGCGGAGCTCAAGGAGTTCCGCCGCGGGGTCCAGATGATCTTCCAGGACCCGTCGTCGAGCTTCGACCCGCGGATGACGGTCGGCGGCGCGGTCGCGGAGCCGCTGGCGGTCCACGGGATGTCCGACCGTCGCCGCAGGCGAGCGATCGTCGAGGACCTCCTGGAGCGCGTCGGCCTCTCCGCCGAGGATTACGACCGGTATCCCCACGAGTTCTCCGGCGGGCAGAAACAGCGGATCGCGCTGGCCCGGGCGCTCGTGTTGAACCCAGACCTGATCATCGCCGACGAGCCCGTCTCGGCGCTGGACGTCTCGATCCAGGCCGAGATCCTCTCGCTCGTCGACGACCTCCAGGCGGAGTTCGGCCTCTCGCTGCTGTTCATCAGCCACGACATGTCGGTGATCCGCCGGATCAGCGACCGCGTCGCGGTGATGTACCTCGGCGAGATCGTCGAGGTCGGCCCCACCGACGGGGTCTTCGCCGACCCGCGACACCCGTACACGGAGGCGCTGCTGTCGTCGATCCCGACGCCGGACCCGCGGTCGAGCCTCGGCGGGATCGAACTCACCGGCACGGTCCCGAGCCCGACCGATCCCCCGAGCGGCTGCCGGTTCCACACGCGGTGTCACCGGGTCATCCAGCCCGACGGGATCGACGTCGACCAGTCCGACTGGCGAGGGATACTGAACTTCCGCGACCGGGTCGCCGACGGCCGGATCGACGTCGAGAGCGTCAGGGAGAAC
Organism: Halorubrum sp. SD626R; assembly: GCF_001261915.1. Lineage (GTDB taxonomy): Archaea > Halobacteriota > Halobacteria > Halobacteriales > Haloferacaceae > Halorubrum. The sequence goes on along the minus strand of NZ_CVRT01000007.1, from coordinate 3,970 downwards.
GCGGCGGGCGCGGCCGGGACTCCGACCGACGAGGACATCGGAGACCGGCTCCGCGCGGAGTTCGACATCGCGGACGAAATCAACGATCCCGATGTCGAGAGCGCTCTGCAGGAGGCGATCGATCGGCTCCTCGCCGGCGACGAGGAGGGGGCGGCGACGCTGCTCTCGGAGCGGTTCACCACGCCGTGCGCGGCGACTGCCCCGGAGCGGACCGTCCACGCCGAGGGCCACGAGTCGTCGTGCCTCCGACACCGGTCGGAGCACGCGGTCGCGGCGGATCACGCCGACGACTGAGCGCGCGGTCGCCGTCGGCCCGTCCGTCGCTTCCCGTCGTGGACCGCCGGGAGCCGCCGATCGCCGATTTCCGAACTACCGATCGCCGACTCTCGAATGCTACCGGTCGCGGACCGACGGGAGCTTCACCGCCCCCGAGCCGCCGCCGTCCTCGCTCTCGCCACCGTTCCTCTCCACGGTCACGGTCGGCGCGTCGGCGCCCACTTCCTCGCCTGCGAGGACGGCCGTCGCGCCGGCCGCGAGCGGAGCGACGACGCCCGCCGCCAGCGCCCGCGGGTCAGAGAGGTCGCCGCGGAGGACGACCTCGTCGCCCGGTTCGAGCGCGTCGTCGGTGAACTCCTCGCCGACCGTTCGGGCACCGCTCTCCCCGCGGTGGACCAGCTGGAGGTCGCTCGGGTCGGCCGCGCGCTCGCCCTCGTAGGTCAGCTCCAGCGTCTCGGCGTCCATGTCGTACGGGAAGGAGAACGCCTCGCGGTCGACGCGCTCGCTGGCGTACGTGTAGTAGGCGTTCTCGGCGGCGTCGAACCACCGCAGCGTGACGGTTCCGATCCGGCCGGTGTCGACGGTGAGCGCGTCGCCCGCCTCGAACGTCCCGCCGTCGAGGACGGCGTCGCTCACATCTTCGCCGTCGTGCCACACCTCGAGCTCGTCGGCGGGCACCGCCTCGCCTCCGCGGTGTTCGAACGTCACCGTGCCTTCCTCGCGGTCGAACCGCGAGCGAACGTCCGCGTCCGGGGCCGCCTCGCGGTCCAGTTCCGGCGGTGCTTCGACCGTGACGTCGACGAGTATCAGCCCGTCCGCCCGCGAGACGTCCGTCTCGACCGGTTCGGCGGGATCGACCGCGCGAACGAACCGTTCGACCGCGTCGTCGTCGGGCGACGCTCCCCCGGACCCGGTGCCGGACGCGTCGTCCGCAGTGCGGATGACGTAGGCGTTCTCGGCGGTTCCGTCCAGCTCGCGCAGGTCCGCCGGAGCCGTCTCGAAGCCGGCGGCGAACGCGTCGACGCCGCCCGGAACTCGCGACGGGAACGGCCCTCCGTCGGCGTCGGGGACGAGGAGCACCGTCTCGAACCCGCCGAGCCGCGGGAGCGCCGCCTCGCCGATCGCCGACTCCGCGAGCCGATCGACCTCGCCTGTGGCGGTGCGGCCGGCGATTCGAGCGGTCTCGATCCGTCGATCGGCCTCGTCCCCGCTCGCATCCGCCGCGCCGGAGGCGGCTGGAACAGCGGCGGCGGTGGCCGCCGCCACGCCTTCACCGGCGACGACCGCGGTGTCGCCGTCGTCGGCGAGCCGCCAGCCTGCGGGGAGTTCGTCCGTCGTCTCGGCGTCCGTCGCGGGGCCGGAACTCCCGCCGCGATCACCGTCGACGACGCTGCCAGCGTCACCGCTCTCGCCGACCGCGATCGTCTCCCCGAGTTCGACCCGGTCGAACGATCCCGCGGCGGTCAGCAGGCGGACTCCGCGGTCTGACGGCGTGGCGGGGACCGTCGCCGACAGCGCGTCCGCGTCCACGCCGAGCGTCTCGGTCGCGGACCGAGCGCGATACGACAGGTCCTCGGTCGCGTCCGCGTCGACCCGGTCGGCGATGACGGTCGCGTACGTCGTCGACAGAGCCTCAGCCGCCGGCACGGGGAGGAAGGCGTCTGCGAACGGCGCGGGAACGTCGACGTCGAGGTCGGCCGGTGTGCCGTCCGGTGAGCGTTCGTCTCCGTCGACCCCCGGGTCGACGAAGCCGGTCAGCGCGGCGAGCGTCAGGGCGCTTCCACCGAGGAAGTCCCGACGGGAGGGGCGTACCATGATCGGCGGTACAGACGCGCGGTGCAAAAGGGTACGGGAGGGACAAATCGGCGTCGTAGTTATCGCGACCCGCTCGCCTCTCCGTCCGCTTTCGGCAGGCACTTCGCGCGGGAGTGCGACGTTCGGCGTGTGAACACTGGATACCTCTCGTACGCGCTGCTCGCGATGGGGGCGTACGCGTTCGTCCCGCCGCTCATGCGCGTCGCAACGACGGGTCCGAATGCGGTTCCGAGCGACGTCGCGGTCGTCCTCTCGAACACGCTTCTCGTCGCGATGGCGCTCGGCGTGCTGGCGTACACCGGTCAGGGATTCTCGACGCATCTCGGTTCGCCGAAGATCCCCTACGTCCTCGCAGCCGGACTGTTCTTGGGGATCGGTATCCTGGCGCTGTACCGCGCGCTCTCGCTCGGGCCGGTGAGCGTCGTGACGCCCGTCTTCGCGATGTTCCTCGCGTTCTCCTCCGTGATCGGGTTCTTCGTCTTGGGCGAGTCGTTCACCGCGCGCAAGGCGCTCGGGATAGCGCTCGCGGCCGCGTCGGTGTATCTCGTGTCCGGGACGTGACGACACCCCGTACGACGCGCGTGACGAAATCCCTATACTTCGCACGGAGGTAGCGTCACCCCCGCAGTGACCCGCCTCCCGAACCCGTTTCGTGCCGCGATCGTCTACATCGGTCTGGCCCTCGCCCGCGTCGGCCTGATCGACCGCCACCGTGTGGTCCGGACGGCGGACCTCGCGTGGCCGCGGATCGTCACGGGGATCGCCCGCATGTCGAAGAACGCCGTCGACGTGGCCATGGTCGGCGTCGCCGTCGGCACCAGCGCGGTCGCCGGCGTCGGCTTCGCCGGCCCGTACTGGGGGCTCGCGTTCGCGCTCGGCGGCGGCGTCGCGGGCGGTACCATCGCCTTAGTCTCACAGCGGTACAGCGCCGAGGCGTTCGCGGAGCTCGGCGACGCCGTCCGGGCGAGCGTCCTCCTCGTCGTGGCCGTCACCGTCCCCGTCTCCGTGACCTTCTGGACGCAGTCGGCCGCGCTCATCGACGTCCTCAGTAGCAACGAGGCGGCGATCGCGTACGGCTCCGCGTACCTCCGGATCGTCGGCCTCGGCGTCCCGTTCGCCGCGTTGAACCTCGTCGGGAGCCGCGCGCTCGTCGGCTGTGACGACGCCTACACCGCGATGCAGGTCCGCGCCGGCGGCGCGCTCGCGAACATCGTCCTCAGCGCCGCGTTCATCTTCGGGCTCGGCTGGGGCGTCGAGGGGGCCGCCGTCGGAACGGTGCTCTCGAACGTCGTCGCGGCGAGCGCCTTCGCCGTCGGCCTCGTCCGCGGCAGCGTACCGGGTATCGGCGCGTTCCCGGTGTCTATCGACCCGTTCGGGTCGTACGTGAACCCGGACATGCTCAGCGACCTCGTCTCGATCGGGCTCCCCGTCGGCGCGCGCAACCTCGTGTGGACCGTCGCGGAGTTCCCGATGCTGGCCATCCTGGACGTGTTCGGCGAGAACACCGTCGCGGCGTTCGTCATCGCGCGGCGCATCTGGGGGATCATGAACACGCCGGGATGGGGGTTCGGGCTCGCCTCCTCCAGTCTCGTCGGACAGGAACTGGGCGTCGAGCGCGTCGCCGAGGCCGAGGCGTACGCCCGCGACATCATTCGCTTCTCCGTGGCGACGTACGTCGTCTTCGCGGCGCTTACGGCCGTCTTCGCGACCGACATCGTCACGCTGTTCGCGGAGAGCCCGGACAGCCCCGAGATACCGATCGCCGTGACCCTCGTGTACGCGGCCTGCGTCGCCGTCGTCTTTCAGGGCGTCTCGGGCGGGGCCGCGGGGCCGCTCGACGCCGCCGGCGACACGAAGATCCCCTTCGCGAGCCAGTTCC
>NZ_CVRT01000006.1 GCF_001261915.1 Halorubrum sp. SD626R | reverse complement strand
CGGCCGCGGCCGCGTACTGCATCACGTGGAAGAACTTCGGCTCCTCGTACTCCATACCGACCGCTGGGCGCCGTCTCCCGTGGCTCTTTCGACCGGCGGCTCCGCGCGTCGTGCCTGCCCGGGCGGCGGTCCGACGCCGTCCGGTAGGGCGACCGTACCGCCGCCCGCCGAAATCCGGTGGTTTCACCTACGGCCCCGGCCAGCCGGTGATATGAACAAACGCGGCCACGTCCTCAACGCCCTGCTGCTCGCGATCGGGCTCGGCTTCGTCATCGAGCCGAGCCTCAGCGCGGCCACCGCGCGGACCGTCGCCGAGATCACCGTTCCGATCGTGTTGGGGGCACTGTTCCCCGATGTCGACACCGCCTTCGGCCGCCACCGGAAGACGCTCCACAGCCTCCCGGTGCTCGCCGTCTTCGTCGCGTACCCGGTCGTCTTCGGCAACCTCCAGTACGTCTGGATCGGCGTGTTGACCCACTACCTCCTCGACGTCGTCGGGAGCCGGCGGGGCATCGCGCTGTTCCACCCCCTGTCCGACAGGGAGTTCGGCCTCCCGTCCGGCGTGACGACGAGCAGCAAGTACGCCGACCTCGTCACCGTGGTCGTCACGGCGGTGGAGCTGGCGGCGTTCTGGGCGCTTCACACTTACATCGTGACGCTCGATCTGGACGTCTCGGCCGCGACCCGAGCGGCGAGCGAGGCGGCGGCCGGGATCGGGATCTGAGCGGTTTCTGTTCGGTTCGGCGCGGTCTCGATCCGGCTCGGTTCGGTCCGCTTCGCCCCGCCCCGACGCGGTCGCCGCGGCGACGCCCTCACTTCGGTCGGTAGTCCGACAGCGTCCCGGAGTAGACGCTCACGTCGTTGAACCGGCCCTCGTAGACGACGTTGGTCGGGAGGGTCGGCTCGTCGCCGGAGAGGAACAGGCGGTCGAGCTTCTCCCACGTGTTCTCGTAGCCGAGGTGTGCGAACTCCAAGAGCCCGCGGAGCTGGTGGCGGACCCCGCCGCGGTGGACCACGGTCCGGGGGCGCTCCTCGCGGAAGGCGTCGACGACCGCCTCCTCGTCGTCGAGGTCGCCGTCGAACTCGGTCCACGCCTCCCCGACGGTGCCGGGCAGGTGCGCGTACGAGGAGCCGAAGCCGGGCATGTCGGTCACCTCGGCGATCCGCCGCGTCCGGGTGTTCTGGTGCGGAAGGAGCTTGGTGTTGTACGTCTCCACCGCGGCGAGCCGCTCGGCGTGGGCCGCGACCTCCGGGCGCGTGAGCGAGATGGTGGCGAACCCGGGGTGCGGGACGAGCACGGCGGCGTCCTGGCGGTCGAACTCGGCCATCGCCGCCTCGAAGGTGATGTAGTCGGGAACGGGCTCGTCCAGACCGAGGACGAGGAGGTGCCGGCGGTTCCCCCAGTCGCCGGTGAACACCTCCCGGCCGGGGACGATCGTCAGGTCGTCGTCGGCGTAGCGGGCCGCGCGCTCCCGGACCGTCGTCAGCCGGGTGAAGTGCGGCGCGTACACGAGCGCGTCGATCCCCCGCTCCTTCGCGAGGGCCACGACGTCGTCGTCGAGCACCTTCACGTGGGCGTCGACGCGCGTTCTCGATCGGGTCACGTTACCGGACGGTGTGCGTCCCCGAGCAAAGGCGTATCGTTTGACAGCGAGGGGATCCGGTTCCCCCGGCGAGGGTACGGCCGGGGTGATCGGGGGGCGCGGGGGAAACGGTTAATCCCCCGCAGGCGAGACGGGGAACCATGCCCCGCTGGACGTGCGGAATCGACGGCTGCGACGCCGCCTTCGACGACGTGGAGTCGGCCATCGTCCACCAGACCGACGGCCACCAGCGCCACGAGTGCAAGGTGTGCGGCACGATCGTCCCGGACGGCTACTTCGCGATCCGGCACGCGTTCGACGAGCACACCCGCGCCGAGTTCGTCCGCGCGTACGACGCCGACTCCGCGGCGGTCCGCCGCCGCGAGGAGATCAAGCGGGAGATCGAGCGCGAGGCCGACCTCCAGCGCGTCGTCGACGAGCTCGACCGCGGCGTCTGAGCGTCGGTCCCGCTTCGGCTTTCCGCCGGCCCTTACCACAGCACCCGCTTTCCGAACGCGCTCGCCGCCAGCTCCGTCGCGAGTTCGGCGGTCTCGTTGTGCTGGTCGAGCGTCGGGTTCACCTCGACGAGCTCCATCGACCGGAGCGAGTCGGCCTCGTCGACGATCTCCATCGCGCTGTGGGCCTCCCGGTAGGTGACCCCGCCGCGGACGGGCGTCCCCACCCCGGGCGCCTCGTTGGGGTCGAGCCAGTCGAGGTCGAGGCTGACGTGGACGCCGTCGACGCCGGCGCCCGCGGTCGCCATCGCCTCCTCCGTGACCTCGGTGATCCCGCGCTCGTCGATGTCGGACATCGTGTACGCCGCAAAGCCGTGTTCGCGGATGACCTCGACCTCCGAGTCGTCGACCGAGCGCAGCCCGACCAGGGCGACGTTCTCCGGTGAGAGCCCGGGCGCGTTCGCCCAGTCGGAGTCCGCGAACTCGTCGAAGCCGAGCGCCGCCGCGAGCGGCATCCCGTGGACGTTCCCCGAGGGGGTCGTCGACGGCGTGTTGAGGTCGGCGTGGGCGTCGAACCACACCGCGCCGATGTCGGCGTCGCGCGCCGACCCCGCCAGCGACCCGATGGCGATCGAGTGGTCGCCGCCGAGCGCCAGGGGCACGGCCCCGTCGGCGAGCGTCCCGCCCACCTGGTCCGCGAGGCGCCGGCAGACGTCGGCGGTCTCCCGGAGGAACTTCGCCTTTCCCGCGCTCGGCGCGTCCGCGTTCGGGTCGCGCTCCTCCGCGCGGGGGACCGCGAGGTCGCCCGCGTCGACGACGCCGACGCCCGCGCTCGCGAGCTGGTCGGCGAGCCCGCCGTACCGGATGGCGGACGGCCCCATGTCCACGCCGCGTCGGTTCGCCCCGTAGTCGGTCGGCGCGCCGATGATCCTGACGGTGGTCATACCAGCCCGCGCGACGCCCCGATGCTTGAATGGTGCGGTCCCCGCGGGGCCGACCCGCCGGACGCGATCGCACACGGTTTTGCCGCGCCGCCCCGACGGACCCGTATGAGCGGTTCCGACGACGACTCCGGTCCCGTCGACGACGACTCCGATCCCGACGAGGACGCCGACGGCGACGACCGCGGCGCGGGCGACGCGCCACCCGAGTTCGACCCCGCCGACGTCGCCGGCGGCGACATCGAACCGGTCGGCGCCATGATCGCGGTGGCCTTCACCGGAGCCGTGATCGGGCTCGTCGGCGCCGGGATCGCGCTGTTCGTCAGCGACCTCGGGCTGGCCCTGATCGGCGTCGGCGTCGTCGTCGCGCTCTCCAGCCCCCTCGCGTACCTCCGGATCCGGCGGCGGTACGGGACGTGACCGCCGACGGTCGCGGGACGCGGAACCCACACGATCGTTTATAACGGGCTTCCATCGCATTTAAGCGGTGCGGCCGTCTATTCGCGACCATGTCATCGATCGAGCTCACATCCAGCCAGAAAAGCATCCTCACGGCCCTCATCAACCTGTACGGGGAACAGGAGGACGCCGTCAAGGGCGAGGCGATCGCCGAGGAGGTCGACCGCAACCCCGGCACGATCCGTAACCAGATGCAGAGCCTGAAGGCCCTCCAGCTGGTCGAGGGCGTCCCCGGCCCGAAGGGCGGCTACAAGCCCACGTCGAACGCCTACGAGGCGCTCGACATCCAGCGCATGGACGAGCCCGCGGACGTCCCCATCTTCCACGAGGGCGAGGAGGTAACGGGGGTCAACGTCGACGGGATCGACCTCTCCAGCGTCCACCACCCGGAGCTCTGCCGCGCCGAGATCCACGTCCAGGGCTCCGTGCGGAAGTTCCACGAGGGCGACTCCGTCACCGTCGGGCCGACGCCGCTCTCGAAGCTCGTCATCGACGGGACCGTCGACGGGAAAGACGACACCGCGAACATCCTCATCCTCCGGATCGACGACATGCGCGCCCCCGACGAGCCCGCCGAACACTGACCGCGGAGCACACCGTCGTCTCCGACGAGAGCGATCCGCTCCGCCGTACACGACCAGACTGACTTCTCCCTCGACTTTACCAGAACCAGACCGCCGTTCACAGCACGCGTCGGCTGGAGGCGGCGGCGTCGCTTGATCTCACGTGAACACGACGGGTAGTCGCGTCACCTGCCGAACATCGGTCGCGTGCGTTCGATCGGGTGCGTTCCCCGTCTCCTACATGTCGCCGAACGCGCTGACGCCGCGCCCGGTCGAGGAGACCTTGGCGATCCAGCGCGTGGCGATGGCCTTCTTGAGGAGCTTCGCGGGCGTGCCGCCGAACGTCTGGATCGGCATTCCCATGACGTCGTGTGCGACGGCCTCCTCGCCGACGGAGATGACGGTGCCTTTGTCCTCGTGTGTCCACGACTTGAGAGGCGCGCCGCGGGCGGCGCGAGCGAGGTTCTCGCCGGCGACTTCGGCGGCCTGCCACGCGGCCTGCGCGGTCGGCGGGGCCACGTCGTCGTCCCCCTGCTCGACTAATGCGGTGTCGCCGATGGCGAACACGCGGTCGTCGCTGGTGGTGAAATCGGAGCCGGCGTGGACGCGGTGTGACCGCTCGTCCTTCTCGACGTCGACGTCTTCGATCTCCGGCTGCCCGGTGATGCCGCCGGTCCAGATCAGCACGTCGTAGTCCAGTTCCTCGGGCGCTTCGTCCTCGCCGCCGCCGAGGTAAACGGTGTCCTCGTCGGCCTTCGAAATGAAGTCCCCGGTGCGGATGTCGATGTCGGCATCCTGGACTCGCTGACGCAGCGCGCCCTGTATCTGCGGGTCGTTGTTGGGGAATATCTCGTCGAGCCCCTCGACCAGCGTGATCTCGATCGGCGCGCGGTGTTTGTCGCGGTACTCGGCGATCTCGCCGGCGGTCTGGATGCCGGAGAGGCCGGCACCGCCCACGATGACCTCGACCGGCTCGGAGCGCGTCGCCTCCGCGGCGGCCGAGCGGACGTCCTCGTGGATCGCTTTCGCGTCGTCGAGGCCCTTCAGCTGGTGGGCGTTCTCCTCTAACCCCTCGATGCCGAAGAAGGCCGTCGTCGAGCCGACGGCCAAGAGGAGGTAGTCGTAGTCGACGGTCGTTCCGTCGTCGGTCTCGACGACGCGGTCGTCGACGTCGACGTCGACGACGCGGCCCTGCACGAACGCCGATTCGGGCGATTTGATCTCGTCGACGGGGATCGTGATCTTGTCTTCGACCGCGGGGTTGCGGATCGCGCGGTGGACCTCGTGGAGCACGAGGTGGTAGTCGTGTTCGGATATCCAGGTGAGTTCGGCCTCGCCCTCGCCGACCTCGTCTTCGAACGCCTTCACTGCCCCGGCACCGGCGTACCCGGAGCCGACGACGACGATCTGGGTGGTCATGCCTGTCAGTCCGACGCGCGCGGGTAAAGTCGCTTTGGAACGGTCGCGATTCGCCCGACTACAGCGACAGCCCGGCGTGCCAGCGGTCGGCACCGGCCTCGCGTTTGACCTCGTCCATGCGGGCGAGAAGCGCCACCGCGAGACTCGCCGTCTCGGACGCGCGCGACTCGCCCTCGGTCCTGAACTCGCCGGTGACTCGGTTGGCGTAGACGGAACAGACCGCGCCGGCGCGGAGGACGTAGACGCTCGCGACCGTGAGGATCGCCGACGCCTCCATCTCGATGTTCTTCACGTTCGCCTCTCGCAGTTCCGCGACCAACTCGGCCGACCCGGCCGCCTCGAACCCCTCGAAGCCGGGGCGGCCCTGCCCCGCGTAAAAGGAGTCGGCGCTCATCGTGACGCCGGTGTGGTAGTCGTATCCGAGCCGCTCTGCGGCGGCGACGAGCGCGGAGACGACCTCGCCGTCGGCGGCGGCCGGGTAATCCTCGCGAACGTACTCGTCGCTGGTTCCCTCCTGTCTGACCGCGCCGGTCGTGATGACGAGGTCGCCGACGTCCATCTCCGGCCGGATCGCGCCGCAGGAGCCGACGCGAACGAAGGTGTCGACGCCGACGCGAGCGAGTTCCTCGACGGCGATAGCGGCGGACGGCGAGCCGATTCCGGTGGAGGTCACGGAGATCGGCGTACCGTCGTAGCTCCCGGTCGCGGTGCGGTACTCGCGGTGGGAGGCGACCTCCTCGGCGTCGTCCCACAACCCGGTGATCGTGTCGACGCGCTGGGGGTTTCCGGGAAGGAGGACGGCGTCGGCGACGTCGTCCGGTCCCACCTCGACGTGGTACTGCACCTCGTCGCCGGGATCTTCGCTGTCGCCGGGGCTCGCGCCGCGCTCGTCAGTCATGTCCCCGGACCTTCGCCGAGACGTTTAAAAGTCGTTCCGGCTCGGAGAGCGGTTCCCGATCGGGGTGTCCGCGCGGACGGCCGCGCTCCGAACTCACCGGTTCCGCGCGTCGTCGAGCGTGGCCTCGTGTATCGCGTTCGGGAGCAGTTCGCCGAGCGTGTACTCGCTGGTCTCGCCGTCG
>NZ_CVRT01000005.1 GCF_001261915.1 Halorubrum sp. SD626R | reverse complement strand
CCTCCCCAGCCTCGTCGCTGGCGGCTGGCGCCGCCAGCGACTCCCTCGCGCGTGCTTCTCGCGCCCAAAGGGCGCTCGGAGGCACGCGCCACCGCAGAACCGTCCGTGTTCGCGTGTACCGGCAGACGCCGGGCGCTTCAGGTCGCTTATATAGGTAACCGGGCTACGGGCTGGCGATGGACCTCCGGCGGATCGGCGACTACGACGTGCTGATCCTCGTCTCTCTCATCTGGTTCCTCGGCAAGTTCGTCCGCTACCTCTTCCCGCCGCTGTTCGGGTCGCTCCAGTCGGCGTACGGCGTGAGCAACGCCACGATCGGGACCGCCTTCTCCGGGTTCATGGTCGCGTACGCGCTGATGCAGTTCCCTAGCGGCGCGGTCGCCGACCGGATCGGCCCGATCCGCGTGATCGTCGCCGGCGCGTCGGTCGCGGGGGTCGGCGCGCTCGCGCTCGTCGTCGACTCCCCGTTCGCGGCGCTCGTCGCCGCGATGGTCGTCATCGGGGCCGGGACGGGCGTCCACAAGACGGTCGCCGTGCGGTTGCTCGCCCGCGTCTACCCGACCCGGACCGGCCGGATGCTCGGCGTCCACGACACGCTCGGCGCCCTGAGCGGGATCGCCGCTCCCGCGGCCGTCGTGGTCGTCCTCGCGCCCCCGGCGGCGCTCGCGCTCGCCCTCGACCGGCTCCCCGGGGCCGACTGGCGCGCGCTCTTCCTGCTCACGGGGGTCGCGGCCGTCTCGCTCGCGGTCGCCTTCGCGCTGCGCATCCCCGGACGCCTGCCGAGCGACACCGAGAACCAAGACGACGACGGCGCGGATCCGGGCGCCCTCGACTACCTTCGCCTCTTTCGAAACCCGCGGTTCTCGGCGTTCGTGCTGGTGACGATCGGGTTCTCGTTCGCGCACAACGGGCTCGTCGCGTTCCTCCCGTTGTACCTCTCTCGGGAGGTCGGGCTGGCGACGACGACGGCGAACCTCCTCTACTCGCTCGTGTTCGCCGTGACCTTCGTCCAGCTCGCGACCGGCGACCTCTCGGACCGCGTCGGCCGCTTCCCGGTGATGGTGGCCACGCTCGGGCTGGCGGCGGCGGCGCTCGCGGCGCTCGTGATCGTCCCCGGCGTGGGGGTCGGCGCGATCGTCGCCGGGGTCGTCGTCGCCCTGTTCGGACTCGGCTCTCACGGGTTCCAGCCGGTCCGGAGCGCCTACCTGATGGAGGTCCTCCCCGACTGGCTCGCGGGCGGCGGGCTCGGCGTCGTCCGCACCCTGCTCATGGGCGCGGGGGCGCTGGCGCCGGCGGTCGTCGGGACCGTCGCCGACGCCGCCGGGTTCCGCCCCGCGTTCGCGCTGCTCGCGGGGTCGATGGCGCTGGCGGCGGTCGCCGCCGCCGGGCTGTGGCTGACGGAGTGACCGGGGCCAGTCCCCTCGATCGGCTCGATATCGGCTGAGAGCCGCGTCCGCGCCGCCGCTGACCGGGACGAGCTTCCGGACCGCCGATAGTTTTACCACATGGTAAGCTAATGTGCAGTCACCAATGAACGCCGATCGACGGGAGCCGGACGCGGGTATCGAGGGCGATCCGACGCGCACCGACCGCCGAGCGGGGACCGGCGATGACTGACCGGGGCAAGATCCTGGAGGGGATCAAAGTCGTCGACCTCTCCACCTTCGTCACCGGCGGGTTCTGTTCGGCGATGCTCGCGAACCAGGGCGCGGAGGTCGTCAAGATCGAACAGCCCGGCTACGGCGACGCCGTCCGTCACTCGGGGCCCCCCTTCATCAAGGGCGAGTCGCCGTACTACTGGTCGCTGAACTACGGCAAGCGGAGCCTCGAACTCGACCTGAAGAACGATCGAGCCAAGGAGGCGCTGTACGAGCTCGTCGAGGAGGCCGACGTGTTCATCCAGAACTTCCGGCCGGGGACCGCCGAGCGGCTCGACGTCGACCGCGAGACGCTCGCCGAGTACAACGACGACCTGATCTACCTCGCCATCTCCGCGTTCGGACAGACCGGGCCGTGGCGCGAGCGGTCGGGCTACGACCTGCTCATTCAGGGGATGAGCGGGATCATGAGCGTCACCGGCGAGGAGGGGCGCCAGCCGGTCAAGGTCGGGCTCCCGATGACCGACCTCATCACGGCGATGTGGGCCGCGTTCGGCGCGGTGACGGCGCTGTACCGTCGGGAACGGACCGGGGAAGGCGAGTACATCGACCTCGGCATGCTGGAGGCGACGCTGCCGTGGCTCACCAAGCAGGCCGGGATGACCTTCGCCGGTGAGGAGACCAAGCGGATGGGGACGAAAGACCCCGTGCTCGCCCCCTACCAGACGTTCGAGACGAAGGACGGTTACATCAACGTCTGCATCCTCAACGAGAAGCTCTGGGGCGAGCTGTGCGAGGCGATCGACCGGCCGGACCTCCCCGAGGACGACCGCTTCGCGGTGAACGCCGACCGGGTCGACCACCTCGACGAGCTGGAGGCGGAGGTCGAGGCGACGCTCACTGAGCGGACGACCGACGAGTGGATCGAGATCATCGCCGAGGACGCCGGCGTCCCCGCCGGCCCGGTGTACGAGGTCGAGGAGGCGCTGAACAACCCCCAGATCGACGCCCGCGGGACCGTGACCGAGATCGAGCACCCGGAGCTCGGCGAGGTCCCGGTGATCGAGCACCCGCTCCGGTACGAGGGCGCCGAGAGCGGGTTCGACCGCGCACCGCCGCTGCTGGGCGAGCACAACCGCGAGGTGTTCCGCGAGCTCGGCTACTCCGACGCGGAGATCGACGCGCTCGCAGAGGATGGCGTCTTCGGTGCGGACGACGAGGCAGACGGCGGCGAGGCGGGCGACGGCGAGGCGTGAGATGACGGACGCGCTGATCGCCGGCGTCGGCATGACGCGGTTCGAGGGCGAGTCCGAGCGGTCGATCGTCGGCCTCGCGGCGCTCGCGGCGGAGCGGGCGGTCGCGGACTCCCCGTACGCCTGGGACGACATCGCGTCGCTCCACGCCGGGAACGCCCTCGCGGAGGCCCTCGGGACGCAGGCCGGGATCGCGAACGCGCTGGCGGCCGCGCTCGGGATCGAGGGGGTCGCGACCGACCGGGTCGAGAACACGAGCGCGACCGGCGCAAGCGCGTGTCACCGGGGCGTGGACGCGGTCGAGCGCGGCGGCGGCGTCGCTCTGGTCGTCGGCGCGGAGAAGATGTCGGTCGCCGAAACGTCGACGGTGACGGGGGCGATCGGCCGGCTGGTCCACGACCGCGAGTACGACCAGGGGCTCACCCTCCCCTCCTTCGGCGGCCTCGCCGCCGGGGCGTACCTCGACCGCCACGACGCGCCCCGGGAGGCGCTCGCCGCGGTCGCGCGGAAGAACCACCGGAACGCGGTCGAAAACGAGTTCGCGCAGTTCCGGAAAGAGATATCCGTCGACGAGGCGCTCGACTCTCCGATCGTCGCCGACCCCCTCCGCCTCTACGACTGCTGCCCCATGACCGACGGCGCCGCGGCGCTCGTGATCGCGCACGAGGACGCCCCCGCGTCGGGCGACGACGCGAGGCCGCACGACGGCGGCGATCGCTCGCGGTCCAACCCCGTCCGCGTCGCGAGCGCGGCCGGCGCCACCGGCAGCCACGCGGTCGCCGACCGGCCCGACCCCCTCGCCCTAGAGAGCGTCCGGACCGCCGGCGAGCGCGCGTTCGCCGCGGCCGGGATCGGGCCGGACGACGTCGACGTCGCGTGCATCCACGACGCGTTCACCGTCCTCGAACTGCTCGAACTGGAGGAGCTGGGCTTCTACGACCCGGGAACCGCGTGGGAGGCGACGCTCGACGGCGAGACCGCCCTCGACGGCGAGCTCCCGGTGAATCCGGGCGGCGGGCTGAAGGCGCGCGGCCACCCCCTCGGCGCGACCGGGATCTCGCAGATCGTCGAGCTCGTGTGGCAGATCCGCGGCGACCTCCCGCCCGAGCGTCGCGTGGCCGGGCCCGACCCGGAGACGGCGTTCGCGATCAACGTCGCGGGGTTCGGGAACAACAGCGTCTGCACGGTGTTGACCGCGTGAGCGACTCGGACTCGTCGACCGACGGCGTCGACCGTCCCGACGACGGCATCGCCCTCGACGAGCCGGTCGCGGTCGACCGCGCGTTCCGCTGCGCGGACTGCGGCCGGCGGTGGTACTACCAGCGGCGTCGCTGTCCCGACTGCTCGGGAACGGACGCGACGACGTACGGGCTCGGGACCGGCGAGCTCGTCGCCGTGACGCGGGTCGAGATGACCCCGCCGGACGTCCGGTCACCGAACCGGCTCGGGCTCGCGTCCTTCGACGGCGTGCGGCTGATCGCGCAGCTGGCCGACGAGGCGCTCTCTCCGGGAGACGCCGTCGCGTTCGCGGGCGCTCACCGGCTCCGCGACGGGGACGAGGTGCTCCGTCCGCGGCTCGACGCGGTCGACGGCGATCCCGGGTAGGCGACCGGCGCTCGGTGTTCGGGCTCGGCCACGAGAAGGGTCCGCGGTCAGTCGTCGTACAGCGAGTCGAGGACGAACTGGTCGATCGCCTTCCGCGCCTCCGCCGGCGCGTCCTCGTGGCCGAGGGCCATCCGGCGGCCGCGCGCGGCGTGGATGATGTCGGTGATGAGCTGGCCCATCCGCTCGGCGTCGACGGGCTCGAACTCGCCGCGCTCGATCCCGTCCTCGACGACCTCGACGATGCTCCCGCGGATGCGGTCGTAGTGCTCGTTGAAGATCTCGCGGTGGTCGCCGTCGTTCTGCGCGTGCGTGTACAGCTCGTGGTACACCTTCATGCGCTCCCAGTGGGAGAACTCCTCGAACTCCGGGCCGAAGAGGCACTGGTCGATCCGCGCGTCGAGCTCCGAGCGCGGGTCGCACTCGTCCACCTCGACGCTCCCCTCGTACTGGTCGATGACGTACTCGAGGAACGACGACAGGAGGTCGTACTTCCCGTCGAAGTGGTAGTGGATTACCTGGCGGGTGAGGTCCATCTCCTCGCCGATGTCGCGCATCCGGAGGTCGGTGTATCCGTGCTTGCTCAGCGCACGGAACGTGGCCTCCATGATCACCTCCTCGGTGTCCTTGGCGGAGACCGTCTCGCGGGATTCGCTCATGCGATCCCCTCCGACGGTGAAGCATATAAGCGATCCCACCGATCTCGATTTACCACGCGGTAAATTTTTAACCTCATGGTCAAACGGTACAGTCGGACATGACACGAAAGATCATCCGGGACGGGACGGTCGTCTCCCTCGATCCCGATATCGGGGACCTGGCGGGGGCGGACGTGCTGATCGAGGACGGCGAGATCGTCGACGTCGGTCACGGGCTCTCGACCGAGAACGCCGAGGTCATCGACGCGACCGGGCAGATCGTCGTCCCCGGCTTCGTCGACTCGCACATCCACCTCGCGCAGACGCAGGTCCGGGGCATCGCGGGCGACTGGTCGCTCATGGGCGAGTACTTCGACCACATGCTCGGCAACATCACCGGGCTCTATCGGCCGGAGGACATGTACCTTGGCGGGCTCTTCGGCGCCTTCGAGAAGCTCCACACGGGGACGACGACGGCGCTGGACTGGTCGTACCCCAACACGCTCGAACACGGGGAACGCGCCGTCGACGCGCTGAAAGACGCCGGCCTGCGTGCGGTGTACACCTACGGGCCGCCGGGCGACGACGCCGCGAAGTGGTGGTACGAGAGCGACGTCGGCCTCCCCGAGGAGAACGTCCGCGAGCTCTACGAGGCGGAGATCCGCGACGACGACCTGCTCAGCCTCGCGCTCGGGCTCCGCGGCCCGGACTTCTGTACCGACGAGACCGCCCGCGGCGACCTCGAACTGGCCCGGGACCTCGGCGTGCTGTCGACGATCCACATGGGCGCCGCGCTGTGGCCCTCGTCGGTGTACGGCGACGACTACCAGGGGTTCGGCTGCATCGAGGACATGCTCGGCCCGGACGTCAACGTCGCCCACGGGAACCACTTCTCGCAGGAGGACATCGACCACGCCGTCGAACAGGGCGTCTCCTTCTCGTCGACGCCGGAGGTCGAGATGCAGATGGGCCACGGCATCCCCGTCACCGGGAAGGTGCTCGAAGCGGGCGGGCGCCCGGCGTGGGGCGTCGACGTCTGCTCGAACATCAGCGGCGACATGGGGAGCCAGATGCGGATCGGCATGCAGCTCCAGCGGATGTTCGACAACCAGGCGGTCCTCGAAGGCGACGAGGAGGTCACCGAGGTGAGCATCTCCGCGCGCGACACCCTGGAGATGGCCACCATCGAGGGCGCGAAGGCGCTCGGTCTGGACGACGAGATCGGGACGATTACGCCCGGCAAGCGCGCCGACCTCGTGCTCTTCGACGCGAACGACTTCCTGACGGCGCCGTCGCACTCGCCGGTCGAGACCGTCGTCTTCCAGACCGACCCCTCTCACATCGACACGGTGCTCGTCGACGGCGAGGTCGTCAAGCGCGACGGCGAACTGACGAACCCGAAGGTCGACGAGGAGTTCGACCGCTTCGTCGCCTCCGGCGAGCGCCTGCTCGACGAGGCCGGCATCGACCTGTAACGCGCCGCTTCACCTCCCTCTCATCCCACTTCACATGCGAATCGGACAATACCGAACGACGGACGAACAGACACCGTGGACCGGCGTCGCGACCGACGACGGCGTCGTCGACCTCGCCGAGGCCGGCGCCGCCGCCGGGATCCACGTGCCCGACCGAACCAGCGACCTCCTCGCCATCTGGGAGTGGCGCCGCAAGGCGGACCTCGCGGTCGAACACGCCGTGGAGACGGGCGTCGGCGTCCGCGACCCCGCCGACCTCGACCGCGCCGCCCCCGTCGACGACCCGCAGAAGGTCGTCTGCGTCGGGCTGAACTACCGCGACCACGCCGAGGAGGGCGACAACGAGATCCCCGACGAGCCGGTCCTCTTCTCGAAGTTTCCCACCTCGGTCGTCGGCCCCGATGACCCGGTCCGGTGGGACCCCGACTACACCGAGAAGGTCGACTACGAGGCCGAACTCGTCGCCGTCATCGGCGAGCGCGCCCGCCGCGTCGACCCCGAGGACGCCCTCGACCACGTCGCCGGCTTCACCGTCGGCAACGACGTGTCCGCGCGCGACCTCCAGCACGGCGACGGCCAGTGGGTCCGCGGGAAGAGCCTCGACACGTTCGCGCCGACCGGTCCCGACCTCGTCACCACCGACGAGGTGGGCGATCCTCACGATCTGGATATCTCCGCCGAGATCAACGGCGAACGGCTCCAGGAGTCGTCGACCGAGAACCTGATCTTCGGCGTCGACGAGCTGATCTCGTTCTGTAGCCAGGCGTTCACGCTCGAACCCGGAGATCTGGTGTTCACCGGCACGCCGCCCGGCGTGGGCGTCTACCGCGAGCCCCCCGTGCTGCTCGGCGACGGCGATTCGGTTACCATCAGCGTCGAGGGCGTCGGCGAACTGACGAACGAGTTCGTTACCGAGTAAACCGTCGCTCGGTCGATATCCTATCGTCCGTTGCTGAGGTGGTGACAGCCGCCAAAGCCCCAGCCGTTCACTAATAAATAGTTGACTACAGATCGGCGGTGAGTACCTCCAAAGCCCCAGCCGCGAGTGCGACGTAGGCGACGCAAGCACTGGAACGAGGGAGCGAACGCAGTGAGCGACCGAGCGAAGCGCGCAGCGAGCGTACGTCGCGCTCGCGACTGCCCCTTTGAGCCCCACCCCGCACAGCACCGCCGGAAGACGGTCCTGCTCGCTCACTGCGTTCGCTGCACGGGCTGCGACTTCCGTGCTCTCGCTCGCTTCCTTCGGTCGCTCACGAGACCGCAGCCTCACGCCTCCCCAGCCTCGTCGCTCACTTCGTTCGCGACGTCCCTCGCGCGTGCGACTCGCGCCCTCCGGGCGCTCGTCGGCACGCGCCACCGCACCGCGGATTACTTCCGGGATCGCCTACTCAGCCAGACCGAACACGTCTCGCGGGTTCTCGTACACGACGGTCCGGATGTCGTCGACGCCGATGCCGTACCGATACAGTTCGAACACCGCGCGCTTCACCGCGTACGGGTCCGTCCGAAGCACGTTCGCGGTGTCGGTGTCGATCATGACTCGGTCGGGACCGTACTCGTCTATCGCGTCGGCCACGTCGGCAGCGTCGACGCCCACGAGCCACGAGTGGCCGATGGTGTAGCTGAGGTAGCAGTCCGTCTCGGTCATCAGGTACTCCGTGTTGTTCGCGTCCGCGTGCGAGGCGACGACGCGCTCCTCGTCGAGACCGGCGTCGCGTGCGGCCACCACGTCGCGCTTTACCGCTTCGAGAGCGGGGTTCTCGCCGTCGAGGACGGGCTCGGTTCCGAGTCCGGCGTTCTTCTCGTAGCCGGGGGTCACGCCGAGGTCGTCGCGGTACTCGCGTTTCGCGTCGGGCGTCGTGTTCGGCGTGTGGAGCAGGACGGGGAGGTCGTGGTCGTCCGCGAGTTCCATCTGCGCCTGAACGACCGCCTGCTGTTCGTCGGCGTCCCACCGCTCGACGTGCTGGCTCGGCGTCACGCCGGTCTCGCCGACCGCGACGACCTCGTCGAGCGCGCAGTAGTCGTCCATCGCGGCCAGCAACTCGTCCGGGTTCTCGATCCTGACTCCGGTGTGGACCCCGAGCCCCAGCTTCGCCTCGAAGAAGTGGTTTCGCTCGATCGCCCGCCGGCGGTTGATCGCGTCGTCCCACAGGAAGCGGATGTCGCTCGCCTCGACGGGCTTGTACGGCGTCCAGTGGTACCCCGACGACACCATCACCATCGACCGGCAGCCCGAGAGCGCGTACCGCTCGCGGTCCTCCCACGAGAGCGTGTGCGCGTGGTTGTGCGGGTCGATCCACGGGACGTTCAGCAGTTCGGTCGGGAGGTCGGCGGCCGACCCGCCGTCGTCGGCTCCCGGCGGCGACTCGTCGAGGTACGCGGCGTCGGTCGGGCGAACGGTGGCGTGCGGCGCGGGCATGGACGCCCGGTCGTGCCCCGGCCACTTAGCGTTTTACAGCTTGGTAAAACTTTAGTACGCGTCCGACTCACATATCCGTGTATGACACTTTTGATCGGGACAGACGACGGGCTCTATCGAGTCGGCGACGTGCCGTTCGAGCGCGACGACGCGGAGCGGGTCCTCGACTGCGAGGTCGTCACCGCGGTGAAGTCGTGGGACCACGCGGAGGGCGTCTTCGTCGCCTCCTCGACGGGGGCGTACCGCTCTCGCGACGGGGGCCAAACGTGGGAGGACCTGGCGGTCCCCCTCGGCGACCGCTTCTGGCACGCCGGCCAGAGCGAGGTGTGGTCGATACTCGCGACGGCCGACGGCGCGCTGTACGCCGGCACCAACGACCCGTACATCTTCCGCTCGGTCGACGACGGCGAGACGTGGACGGAGCTGAAGGGGTTCCGCGACCTGCCCTCGCGCGGCCACTGGGAGTCGCCGATCGACCCACACTACGCCAGGCTCCGCGCGCTCGAAGCCGTCCCGGGCCGCCCCGAGCGGCTGATCGCGGGGGTAGAGGCCGGCGGGATCCACCTCAGCGACGACGGCGGACGGACGTGGACGGACCGACGGGATACGATCGTCGACGACGTCCACCAGGTCCTGCCGATCTCGGAGGACGTGTGGCTCGCGACGACCGGCTACCTCGACCATGATCTGGAGAACCTCGGGCTCGGCCACGCGGTCGGCGAGGGCGGGCTCTGGCGGACCACCGACGCCGGCGGATCGTGGGACCGCCTCGATGTCGGGAACGACTTCTCGTACATTCGGCGGGCGTTCGTCCACGACGGCACCGTCTTCTTCTGCGGCGGCGAGGAGGCGCCGCCGGCGTGGGTGAACGACGACCACGAGGTCGCCTTATTCGAGTCGACGAACTTCGGCCGCGACTTCGAGCGCGTCGAGTTCCCCGGCGAGCCCCACGAGATCGTCGAGACGTGGGCCGTGCACGACGGCGACGTGATCTGCGGCTCCGGGCTGTTCGACGTGCCGGACCAGCGCGACGACGTCGAGGGCCGGATCATGCGGCGCCTCGACGGGGAAGGCGACGAGGCACCGACCTACGAGACGATCGGGCGCGTCGACGCGAACGTCAGCCGCATCGAGGTGGTCTGAATGGCGGACGAGATCGCGGACGCCGACGACGCGGCGGACGCCGACGCATCGGCGGAGGCCGACGCCCCCGAGACGACCGACGGCGGCTCCGACGCCCCCTCCCTGCTCGGTCGGACGCTGTACGGCGGCGTCCTAGCGTACATGGCGATTGACGGCTTCAAGAACAACGAGAAGCGGGTGGCGGTCGCCGAGGAGAAGGGCGTCCCGATGCCCGACGTGCTCGTCCCGTTCGTCACGGGAATGCTGCTCGTCGCCAACCTCGGGATCGTGCTCTGGCGGCTCCCGCGCGCGGCCGCCGGCGCGCTCGTCGTGTTCTTCCTCGGCACGACCCCGTCGATCCACGACTTCTGGACGATGGAAGGGAAAGAGCGCCAAGGCAACAAGATCAACTTCCTGAAGAACCTCGCGCTGCTCGGCGGCGCGATCGTCTTCCTCGACGCCGCCGACGGCGACGACGAGTAGCGGACGGTCCGCTTCGGGGAGCCGCGCCGGCTACTCCTCCGAACCGAATTTCTCCGGATCAAACGTTTCCGGATCGAACTCGTGTTCCCGGAGCCGGTCGAGGTCGACCGCGCGCAGCACGGACTCGTCCGTCGCCTCCAGTACGACCGGCGGCGCGACCCCGGCGTCGGCCGCCTCGACCCACCGGCCGACGCAGAGGCACCAGCGGTCGCCCGGCTCCAACCCGGGGAAGTCGAACTCCGGCCGCGGCGTGATCAGGTCGTTGCCCCGCTCGCGGCTGTGCGTCAGGAACTCCGCCGTGACGACCGCACAGAGGGTGTGCTCGCCGACGTCGCCGTCGACGTCGCGACAGTAGCCGTCGCGGAGGTACCCCGTCACCGGCTCGCGGCCGCAGGGCTCCAGTTCCCCGCCGAGCGCGTTGCGGTCGGCCTCGCCGTCGTCGCTCTCGTCGATGGACACGCTCCCCCTTCGGGGCGTGCGGGACTTATCGCTGGCGCCGGGGACGCACCCGGCCTCGGGCCCGCGTTCGACGGGGGAGCTGCCCCCACGACCCCACCGCGCGGATCGGTGCGCCTATCCGGCGGCCCGCTCCACCGGGTGGCATGGCCGAACGCTGGCTGTACGGCTGGGGGCTCGGTTCGGTCGCGCTCGGGGGCGCCTCGCTCGTCGCCCCGCTGTACGTCGTCGAGCTCGGCGGGGGGCCGTTCGTGCTCGGCGTGCTCGCCGCCGTCGCCGCCGTCGTCGGGGTCCCCGCCGCGCTCGGCGCCGGCCGGATCGCCGACCGGACCGGCAAGAACCGGGAGATCGTGCTCGCGATGCTGGCGCTCGTCGCGGTCGGAATCGCCGTGATCCCCCTCACGGATCGAGTGACGCCGGTGGTCCTCGCGAACGGCGCGATCTGGTTCGCGTTCGCGGCGGCGACGCCCGTCCTGACGCTGCTCGCGGTCGCCGACGCGCCCGAGAGCGCCTGGAGCGAGCGGATCGCGCTGTTGAACCAGTATCAGGGGATCGGCTGGGCGCTCGGGCTGCTGCTCGGTGCCGTCTGGACGGGCGTCGGCGGGCGGTTCCTCCCGCCCGAGGCCGTGATCCGGCTGCTGTTCGTCCCGCTCGCGGTCTGTGCGGCCCTCGGTCTCCTCCTCGGGATCCGGACGCTGCCGGCCGACCCGGGTCCCGGCGCCGACCGGCGCGCGTCGGGGACCCGCCTCCGGCGCGCGATCCGCGCGGCCGACCGGTTCAGCGTCCGGACCGCCGCGTTCCCGTTCACCGTCGGGCGGGCCGACTTCCGCGGGCTCCACCCCCGGCGGTTCGCCGAGCGGTTCACGCCGGCGCTCGCGCTGTACTTCCTCGCCGTCTTCTGCGTGTTCGCCGGGTTCGCGGTCTTCTTCGCGCCGCTGCCGGCGTTCCTCACCGAGGTCGGCTTCGGCTCCGACGGCGTCTTCGCGCTGTACCTGATAAACGGGGTCGCCGCCGCCGCCTTCTTCGGCGCCGCGGGGCGGCTGACCGCCGACCGCGACGCCGCCCTCCTCCAGATCGCCTCGCTCTCGACGCGCGCGGTCGTGTTCCCCGTCGTCGCGCTCGTCGGCGCGGCGTGGGGCGCGGCGACGCTCGGCTTCGGCGCCGCCGCGGTCGCCTTCGCCGTCATCGGGGTGACGTGGGCGGTGATCGCGGTGACCGGGGGCACGCTCGTCACGCGGCTCTCGCCGCTGTCGATCCGCGGGGAGGCGCTCGGGACCCACGCCGCCCTCGGCGCGCTCGCCGGCGGGGTCGGGAGCGTCGCCGGGGGCTGGCTCGCCGCCGCGAGCTACGGCGTCGCCTTCGGCGCCGCGGGCGGGCTGGTGACCCTCGGCGCGGCGCTGGTGCTCCTCGTCCGCCGGTACGCCGCCGCGGCGCAGCCGGTCGGCGGAGCAGCCGGCTGACAGACCGCCGGCGTTCGGGTGCGAACGGGGCCCGAGCCGCCGCCGGGCAGTATAAGGAGCGCCCGACCGAACGCCGCACAAATGAGCCGGAACGATGAGGTCGCCGCCCTCTTAGAGGAGTTCGCCGACCTGCTGGAGGCGACGGGCGTCGAGTACAAGCCGACGGCCTACCGCCGCGCCGCCGAGAACGTCCGCGAGCACACCGTGCCGATCGAGAACCTCGCGGGCGAGAGCGAGGACGCCGTCGCCGAGATCGACCGCGTCGGCGACGCGATCGCCTCGAAGGTCGTCGAGTACTTCGAAACCGGCGACATCGGGGAACTGGAGGAGCTGCGCGCGGAGCTGCCCGTCGACATGGCGGGGCTCACGGCTGTGGAGGGCGTCGGTCCGAAGACGGTCGGCAGCCTCTACGAGGCGCTCGGGGTCACCACGCTCGACGAGCTGGAAGCGGCCGCGGAGGCCGGTGAGATCCGCGAGGTCTCCGGCTTCGGCGCGAAGACCGAGGAGAACATCTTAGAGAACATCCCGTTCGCCCGCGAGGCCCGCAAACGCACCCGACTCGGCGACGCGCGGCCCGTCGCCGACGCGGCGCTCGCGTACCTCGCCGACCTCGACGCGGTCGGGTCGGTCGAGGTCTGCGGCTCGATCCGGCGCTGGAAGGACACCATCGGCGATATCGACCTCCTCGTCGCCAGCGACGCGCGCGAGCCGGTCGTCGAGGCGTTCACCGACTGGCCCGAGGCGGACGCGACAATCGAGGCCGGCACCGGGAAGGCGAGCGTCCGCGCGAGCGGGACTCGGGTCGACCTCCGGGTCGTCGACGCCGCCGAGTTCGGCGCCGCGCTCCAGTACTTCACCGGGTCTCGGGCCCACAACGTCGCGGTGCGCAACCGCGCGATCGACCGCGATCTGAAGCTCAACGAGTACGGGCTGTTCGACGTGAGCGGCGTCGACGACCCCGACGCCGGCCAGCGGGTCGGCGAGCGCGTCGCCGGCGAGACCGAGGCCGGCGTCTACGAGGCGCTCGACATGGACCCGGTTCCGCCGGAGCTGCGAGAAGACAACGGCGAGGTCGAGGCGGCCGCGGCGGGCGAGCTCCCCGACCTCGTCGAGACCGGAGACCTGCGCGGCGACCTCCACACCCACACCGACTGGTCGGACGGCGGCTTCTCTATCGCGGAGATGATCGAGGCGGCCGCGGATCGGGGATACGACTACCACGTCGTCACCGACCACGCCGCCGGTCCGGGGATCTTCGGGAACACCGGCCTCGACGAGGCCGAGGTCGCCGAGCAGGCCGCGGCGATCGAAGAGGCGGTGGGCGAGCTCGACGGCGCCGTCATGGGCCGCGAGATCGACGGCGAGGTCGACGCCGATATCGCGGTGTTCCACGGGATCGAGGCGAACATCGACGTCGAGGGAGCGATCACCACCGACGACGACGCCCTCGCCGACCTCGACCTCGTCGTCGCCTCGCCGCACTCCGCCCTCGGGCAGGACGACGACGCCGCCACGGAGCGGCTGGTCCGGGCGGTCGAACACCCGCACGTCGACGTCCTCGGCCACCCGACCGGCCGGATCATCAATAGCCGACCGGGCGTCTCGCCCGACATCGAGGCGGTCGTCGCGGCCGCGGCCGACGCCGGCACCGCGATCGAGGTGAACGCGAACCCCGCCCGCCTCGACGCCGACGGCGACGCGGTGCGGGCCGCGCTCGACGCGGGCGCCGCGGTCGCGGTGAACACCGACGCGCACTCGCCCCGCGAGCTCGACAACGCCCGATACGGCGTCCACACCGCGCGGCGCGGGTGGGCCGAGACCGCCGATATCCTCAACGCGCGGTCGGCCGCCGACCTGCGCGAGTTCCTCGACGGCTGATGGCGGGCGACGACGGCGGCGCGTCGACCCGCGACGACTCCCCTCGCGTCCTCTGCGACGCGATGTGCGGGAAGCTCGCGACGTACCTCCGGATGTGCGGCTACGACGCGGCGTACGCGCTCGACCGCGGGGCCGAGGCCGACGACGCGCTCCTGTCGATCGCGGCCGAGGAGGGCCGAATCCTGATCACTCGCAACCGGGAGCTGGCGGCGCGCGCCGCCGACCGCGACCCCGGAGCACTCCTCCTCACCGAGCGCGACGTGCTCGACCAGCTCCGTGAGGTTTCGGCCGCGGGGTTCTCGGTCGAACTCGCCGCGGAACCGACCCGCTGCGGCGACTGCAACGGGCCGGTCGAGCGGATCGGTCCGGACGGGATCGACGTCGACCCCGACGACCGCCCCGAGTACGTTCCCGACGACGTGGGGGCGTCGCCGGCGGGCGGGGCGGAGTCGGCCGTCGACGACCCCCGCCCTGCTTGGCGCTGTCGCGACTGCGGGCGCTGGTTCTGGAAGGGCGGCCACTGGGCGTCGGTCGCCGAGCGGCTCGACGCGCTGTGATCCCCGAGCGAAACCGGTTTGCCCGCGACCCGCTTACGGGCTCGCAATGAATCGCGAGCAGGCCGTCGACCGGCTGGCGACGCTCGTCGACCGGGTCGAGGACGAGACGATGCCGGTCCCCGTCCGCGAGGTGTGGGCGTTCGGCGACGTCGCGCTCGGGCTCGATCCCGTCGAGCGCCTCGACGTCTACCTCACCAAGGACGTGATCATGGGCGGCGACGCCGACGCGGCCGCCGCGTTCGAGGCGGAGTACGGCGTGAAGGGCGTCGGCACCTCCGTGCGCGCCGAGTGGGCCGAGGCGCACCCGGATCGCGTGCGCGCGAGCGACAACGGGTACGCCGCCCCCGAGCAGTGCCTCGCGGCCGAGCTCGTCGCGGAGGACGAGCCGATCCACCTCGAAGTGTGTAACGCGAGCTTCGAGGACAACGTGCGACAGCGCCTGAAGGGGGCGCTCGCCCGCGACGCCTACGAGGAGGTGCTCGACCCCCGCGGCGTCTGCCTGTGGGTCGACGGCACTCGCGACGAGGAGGCGTTCGACCGGCTGCGCGAGGCCTCCCTCGCGATGCCGACGCTCCCGGCAGCGCTCGGCATGCTCGGCGCCGACGAGGACGCCGCGAGCGAGGCGGCGGACGTGCTCGAACGCCGGCGCGCCGAACAGGAGGGCGCGTCGGTGCGCGGCGACATGGTGTAGGCGGGACGCCGACCGCCTCCGTTTCCGCCTCCTGGCCGCGTTTGGCCGCCACCGGACGGTTTTTTGCGCGGTTCGCCGTGGGGACGGTATGCCCACGCCCACCGACCGCGTCCGACGCGCGGAGCGCTCGCGGATCCGCGTGATGTTCGACCTCGCGGAGCGTCACGACGGCGACCTCGTCAGGCTGGAGGTCGGCGAACCGGACTTCGACACGCCCGAACACGTGATCGACGCGGCCGCGAGCGCCGCCCGCGGCGGCGCGACCCACTACACCTCGAACGCGGGCCTGCCCGAGTGCCGGCGCGCGATCAGCGACACGCTCGCGACCGAGTACGGCGTCGAGCACGACCCCGACGAGATCGTCGTCACCGTCGGCGGGATGGAGGCGCTCCACCTCGCGGTCCTCGCGACGGTCTCGCCCGGCGAGGAGCTGATCGTCCCCGGGCCGACGTGGCCGAACTACGAGACCCAGGCGACGCTCGCGGACGGGACGTTCCGTGAGGTCCCGATGCCCGCCGAGACGGGGTTCGCGCTCGACGCCGACCGCGTCATCGACGCGATGAGCGACGACACCGCGGCGGTCGTGCTCACGACGCCCTCGAACCCGACCGGGCGCGTCTTCGACCGCGACGAGTGTCGGGCGGTCGTCGAGGCCGCGGCGGATCACGACGCCTACGTGATCGCCGACGAGGTGTACCTCGGGCTCACCTACGACGGTCCCGCCGAGGGGATCGCCGCCTACACCGGCGGTCCGGACCACGTGTTGACGGTCGGCTCCTGCTCGAAGCGGTACGCGATGACCGGCTGGCGGCTCGGCTGGCTCGCCGGCGACCCCGACGTGATCGACGAGGTGGCGACGGTCCGCGAGTCGACCACGGCCTGCGCGTCGAGCGTTGCGCAACACGCCGCGATCGCGGCCCTGACCGGTCCCCAGGAGCCGTTCGCGGAGATGTACCGCGCGTTCGAGGAGCGACGCGACCTCGTCATGGACCGGATCGACGCCATCGACGGGCTCTCGGCCCCCCGACCCGAGGGCGCGTTCTACGCCTTCCTCGACCCCGGGATCGACGCGCCCGCGATCGACGTCGCGAAGTTCCTCCTCCGCGAGCACGGCGTCGTGCTCGCGCCCGGCGACGGCTTCGGCGACACGGCCCCCGGGCGGCTCCGGCTCTCCTTCGCGAACTCCGTCGACCGGCTGGAGGAGGGGTTCGACCGGATCGAGGCCGGGCTCGCCGAGTTCTGACCGCTACCGCATCAGCTCCCCGCCGTTCACGTTCAGCGTCTCTCCCGTGACGAACGTCGCGTCCCGGAGGTAGGCGGCCGCGTCGGCAATGTCTTCCGGCTGGCCGTACCGGTCGACGGGGATCTCGGCCAGCTCCTCGCGCTTCTCCTCGGGCGTCCGGTCGTCGGTCATGTCCGTCTCGACGTGGCCGGGCGCGATCGCGTTCGCCCGCACGTCGGGCGCGAAGTCCTCGGCGTGGCTCCGGGTGAGCGAGAGGAGCGCCCCCTTCGAGGCGGCGTAGTGGCACTCGATCGGCGCGCCGGTGTGCGCGAGGATGGAGGAGACGTTCGTCACCGACGGGTCGTCGTCGGACGCCCGGAGGTGGGGAAGCGCCGCCTTCGTGACGTTGAACGCGGAGTTGACGTTGACGTCCATCACGCGGTCGAAGTCGTCCGGGTCGAGATCCGCGGTGTACACGTGCTGGTCGATCCCGGCGTTGTTGACGACGTGGTCAAGCCCGCCGAACGCGTCGGCGGCGGTCTCCACGAGGCGCGCGGCCGCGTCGGCGTCCGAGACGTCCGCGCCGACGGCGACCGCCTCGCGGCCCCGGTCGCGGACCGCCTCCGCGACCGCCTCGGCGGCCTCGTCGCTGGTGTGGTAGTTGACGGCGACGTCGTAGCCGTCGGCGGCGAAGCGCAGCGCGATCGCCCGTCCGATACCCCTCGAAGAGCCCGTCACGAGTGCGGCCGGCATACCGGCTTGGTCGCTCCGGGTCGACTTCGGTTTTCCGGAGTCGGCGGGGCGGATCGCCCCCTCAGCCCCCGGTCCCGACCCGCCCCACCGTCACGTCGAAGGGGACGCGCTCGACGCGCTCGTACTCGCCGTCGCCGATCGCGTCGACCACCTCGCGACCCATCTCTCGCCAGCGCCGGCGGAGGTCGTCGTAGGCGTCCACGGAGGTCGCGGACACCAATTCCTCGCGGTGGTCGGCGAGCCCGGCCCCGGAGGCCTTCCGCGCCGCGGACGAGAGCGCGGGCTCCGCGTACGGGGGCGCGGTCCGCTTCTCGTGGACGTATCGGCGCGTCCGGAGGTCGTCGAGTCCCGCCGCCGCGAACGCCTCCCGCACGCGGTCGCCGAGGGCGACGTCGGTGTCGATGCCGTCGAGGTACGCCTCGCGGGCCTCCCGCTCCAGCCGCTCCTCGGCGGCCACGGTGGACTCCACCGTCACGTCGCCGTTGTCCGGCTCGACCGCGGCGACGAGCTCCGAGGAGACGCGCGCGAGCTCCCGGACCGCGGCGCTCGGGTCGGGGAGGTTAATGAGGAGGGCCTGACAGACGGCGAGGTCGACGGCGTCGTCCGGGAGCGGGAGCCGGGTCGCGTCGCCGGCGACGTACGGGAGCCCGGTCTCTTCGCGGGCGACCGCGAGGAGGTCGGGGTCGGCGTCGACGCCGATCACGGTCGCGTCCGGCCCCGCCTCCGCGGCGAGGACCCGGGTCAGTTCGCCGGTGCCGCAGCCGACGTCGAGGACGCGGCGGCGGCTCGACAGCTCCAGGTCCGCGAGGGCCGCCCGCCCGTCGGCCCACATCCCCTGTCGGGTGTGTTCGAGGTACTCCGCGGAGAAGCGTCGCACGGGCCCGCGTTCGGCGCGGGACGAATTAAACGTGGGGAAGACGGGCGGCGGAGCGCCGATCCTACTCCTCGTCGTCTCCGCCGCCCCCGATCCCGACGAGGTCGCCGAGGAGCGCGGCGGTGACGCCGGCGCAGTAGCCGACGAAGGCACCACTCACTCCGACGGCCGCGAACGCCATCGTCACTCCCCCCAGCGGGGCGTCGCCGGGGCCCACGCCCGGCACGCCGACGACCGTCCCGACGACGACGAGCCCGGCGAAGACGACCGCGGGCACCGCGCCCACCGCGAGACACGCCGGACCGCCGCAGCGCGCGTACCCGCCGACGGCCGCGATCGGCGCCGGCGCGTAGAACACCAAGAGGGGCACGAGCCGGTCGGTCAGCGCCGCCGCGGTCGGGATGTCCGCCCGGTCGGCGACGACCGCGACCGCCAGCGAGAGCGCCACGAGGACGGCGAACCCGCCGACCATCGTGAGAGCCAACCGGCGCCGGCGACCGAGGAGGAGCGCCTCCGTGGTGGTCATATCCGTGGATCGCGCCCCCGGATGTATAAAGGCGCGTCGGACGTTTTTAACTGATCTCACGGGATCGGCGCCGTCCGCCCTCCTAACGGCCTACTCCGCTCGCAGGTCGCGGACGCGCTGGATGTTCCACGCGAAGCTCTTGCCGTCCTCGGTCGGCGTCTCCAGCGCCAGCGGCACGTCGACCAGGTCGGGGTGGTTGACGATCCGCTCCATCCCGGCCTCGCCGATGTGGCCCTCGCCGATGTGGGCGTGCTCGTCCTTGTTCGTGCCGCAGGCGTGCTTCGAGTCGTTGAGGTGGATGTACTTGAGGTGCTCCAACCCGACCACGTCGTCGAACTCGGCGACCGTCTCGTCGACCGCTTCGGTCGTCGAGAGGTCGTAGCCCGCCGCGAACGCGTGGGCCGTGTCGACGCAGACGTCGATGTCGGTCTCGGTGCGGTCGATGATCCCGGCGAGATGTTCGAAGTCGTCGCCGAGCTTCGTCCCGGCGCCCGCGTCGCTCTCGATCAGGATCGTCACGCCGTCCGGCACGTCGATGTCGTCGATGACGCTCGCGGCGTTGTCGAGGCCGCCCTCCACGCCCGCCCCCGTGTGTGCGCCGAGGTGGACGTTGACGTACGGGATTCCGAGCGTCGCGGCCGCGTCGACCTCCTTCTGCATCGAGTCGAGCGACTTCTCGCGAAGCCCCTCTTTCGGCGTACAGAGGTTGACGAGGTAGGAGGTGTGGATCACCCACGGTCCCTCCAGGTCGCGCTCGGTCCCCTCGCGGAACTGCGCGGCCTCCTCGTCGCCGATGTCCGGGTCCTGCCACACCTGCGGGGAGTGCGTGAATATCTGTCCGCAGTTGCCGCCGAACTGCTTCTGTCTGAACACCGCGTTCGCGATGTTTCCGTACGGCGGCGTTTCGGGATCGTTGGACGCCTTCGAACCGGAGATCGAGACGTGGGCACCGACCTTGAGACTCATACCGCTACGAGGGGGGCGACTGAAAAAGCCCCTTCGGAACGCCGGGCGGACCGCGCGACTTTTTACCGCCGACGGTGTGCTTCCGCCATGACCGACGATTTCGGTCTCGCCGTGGGGGCGCGCGCCCCGAACGTCGCCGAGGAGCTCGTCGCCCCCGGCGGCGGGGTCGAGACCGTCGCGCTCGACGACCTGCTGGCCGACGGCCCCGTGCTGTTGTGCTTTTACACCGCCGACTTCAGTCCCGACTGCATCGAGCAGTGGTGCGCCTTCCGCGACTTCGACTGGTTCGCCTCTGGCGACGCCGTGCAGGTCGTCGGCGCGAGCAAGTCCAGCAGCCGACTCCACCGCCGATTCATCGACCGGCTCGACCTCACGTTCCCGATCTTCTCCGACCCGGACCTGGCGATCGCCGACGCCTTCGACGTGGTGTACCGCGTGCTTGGGCTCGCGAAGCGGTCGCGCCGGTCCTGCTTCCTCCTCGACGCCGACCGGACCGTCCGGTACCGATGGCTCAGCCAGCACTGGCTCGACCCGACCCGCGACGTGCCGCCGGTCGGCGAGATTCACGAGGCGATCCGCGATCGGGTCGACACCGAGGAGCCGGACTCGTTCGGCTTCGGCTCCTGAACCGTCGGGGAGCGACTCGACTCCGGCCGCCGACCCGACTACGACCGGTCGCCGGGTCGCGTCCGGACCCACCCGTCGTCGCGGTACTTCGCCTCGACGAGCTCCTCGGCCCGCGCGAGCTCCGCGCTCGACCACGAGCCGTCGCGGTCGAGCGCGACCCCGTCGCGTCCGGCGGCGCCGTCGGCCGCGCCGAGCACCCACGCGACGAGCGCCGCCTCGACGGCCGCCACGGCGTCGCCTCGGTCGACGTCGACGAGATCCGCCATCCCGACGACGCGCTCGCGGAACTCGTCCGGGGCGACCGGCGGGTCGTCGAAGACGCCGAGGTGGCGCTCCGTGTCGACCGAGAACGTCAGCGACCCGTGCTGGAT
This sequence comes from Halorubrum sp. SD626R, assembly GCF_001261915.1. GTDB lineage: Archaea > Halobacteriota > Halobacteria > Halobacteriales > Haloferacaceae > Halorubrum. The sequence continues at coordinate 917 of NZ_CVRT01000005.1, read as the reverse complement.
CACGGCGTCGCGCTTGCGGTACTGCGCGTTGCCGGCGGTCTTCCGGGCCCCCGCCGCGCCGCCGGCATCGCCTCCCGTCGGACCGGTCGCCACCACGTCGTGTGCCGGGTGCAGCTCCCGGAGGTAACAAGCGGGACGGTACAGCTCCGGGACCGACTCCTCGACGTAGTCGGCGTCGATCCCGAGGCGGTCGAACGCGTCGAGGACCGGCTCGCAGAGCAGGTGGTAGCAGTCGAGCAGCTCGCCGGGCACGTCGGCGGCGGGCACCGCGATCGAGTAGGCGACGTCGCCGCGCGAGTCGTGGTAGATCCCGCCGCCGCCGGTCTGGCGGCGCGTCGCGTCGATCCCCTCGCGCTCGCAGAACGACCAGTCGACCGTCTCCGGGTCCTGCCGGTAGCCGAGCGTGAGACAGCTCGGTTCCCACCGATACGTCCGGACCGTCGCCGGTCCGCCCGCCGCCGCCGTCTCGGCGGCCACCTCGTCGAGCGCCATCTGCATCGGCCCCGGCCGGGCCTCCTCCCGAATCAGCCGCCAGTTCCCCGTCGGCGCGGTCATGCTCTCTGCTCCGCCCGCCGCCCCGAAAGCGGTTGCGCTCGGGCGGGAGAACGGGTCGCGCTCGATTCGCTATCGCGCGTGACGGTTTATCGCTCCGCTCGCGGAACGCGCGTCCCTTTTAGGAATCGCCGGAGTAGGGACGCGTATGGTCCGAAACGTCGCCGGCGACATGGCGGAGCTTGACCCCGAGGACTTCTATCTCCTCTCGGGCGTCGAGCAGGGGATGCGGTTCTCGGAGTGGGTCCGTCGGGACAAGCTCCCCGACTACGCCGACCTGACGCGCGAGGAGGTCGACTACCGGATCGACCGGTGTCTCGACCGCGAGCTGATCCAGCGGAAGACGATCCAGTACGAGGGGTACC
>NZ_CVRT01000004.1 GCF_001261915.1 Halorubrum sp. SD626R | reverse complement strand
ACCGCACCTCACGCCTCCCCAGCCTCGCGGTTCGCGCTCTCCGAGCGCTCACCGCGTCCCTCGCGCGTGCGACTCGCACCCTTCGGGCGCTCGTCGGCACGCGCCACCGCGGGATTACTTATGAATCGTCGACGCAGGGAACGGGATTCGACCGTCGCTCAACCGAGCCGATCGCTCACTACACGGCGGAGACGCCCGAGAAGGCCGGGGTCATCGCCGGACCCGGGCTCGCCGAGCTCCCAATCGGCCCGCTCGGCCGCCTCGCGGACGTCGCGGTACTCGAAGCCGACGTGCGTCGCGACGCGGCGGTCGGAGGAGTCGGTGCCGACGAAGACGTGGCGCGGGGTGTCGGCCTCGTCGTAGACGTCGCCGAGCGTCCCCCACTTGTCCCAGTTGCGGAGGGCGTAGTCGGTCTCGATGTCGCGCTCGCGGACGAACCGCTCGACCGCGTCGGCGTCGTTGGCGACGATCCCGACGTACCGGCTCCAACGGCGGGCGTCCGCGAAGGCCGCCTCGGGGTCGGCGAGCCGCCGCGCCGCGCCGAGCGAGAGGACGAGCGTCAGCTCGCCGCTCCGGGCCGTCGGGTCGTCGTCGACGTCGATGCTCATTGGCTCCGGCCGGGAGTTCGGCCGCGGCCGACTAAACCGTGTGGGGGCGGGTATGGGAGGAGCTTATGATGGGCGCGGGCGTCGCTGGCGGTGAGATGGAGTTCGAGGCCACCTTCGGCACGGACGCGCCGGTGATCGGCATGGTACACCTCCCGCCCCTCCCGGGCGCACCGAAGGCGCCGGCCGACGGCGCCCGCGCGATGCGGGAGGCGCTCGACCGCGCCGCGGCCGACGCCCGCGCCCTCGACCGCGGCGGCGTCGACGGGATCATGGTCGAGAACTTCGGCGACGCCCCCTTCTACCCCGACGACGCGCCGAAACACGTCGTCGCGGCGGTCACGCGCGCCGCGACCGCGGTCGCCGCCGAGACCGCCCTCCCGCTCGGGGTCAACGTCCTCCGGAACGACGCCGAGGCCGCCCTCTCCGTCGCGGCCGCGCTCGGCGCTGACTACGTCCGCGTGAACGTCCACACCGGCGCCCGCGTCACGGACCAGGGGGTCGTGCAGGGACGGGCCCACGAGACGCTCCGGCTCCGCGAGGCGCTCGGCGTCGACGTCGGGGTGTTCGCCGACACCGACGTGAAACACTCCGCGCCGCTCGCGGCCGAGGGGTACACCGCGGAGTCGTTCGCCGACACCGCCGAGCGCGGACTCGCAGACGCCGTCATCGCCTCGGGGCGGGGGACCGGCGAGGCGACGGATCCGGAGTCGCTAGAGGCGGTCGTCGCCGAGCGCGACGCGCACGGGCTCGACACCCCGGTCCTCGTCGGGAGCGGAGTCACCGCCGAGACGGTCGGTGACGCTCTGTCGGTCGCCGACGGCGTCGTCGTCGGCACGGCGCTGAAGGAGGGCGGCGAGACGACCGCCCCGGTCGATCCCGACCGGGTCGCCGAGCTCGTCGCGCGGGCGGACGAGGTGCGGTGAGTCCGGCGCCGGTCCGGGTTACTCCCGCGCCGAGAGGAACCGCTCGACCGCCTCGCGGGTCGGGAGCCCGCCCTGCGCGAACCGCTCGGTGCAGTTGATCGCGGCGACCGCGGCCGCGAAGCGGACGCCGTCGGCGAGGTCGCCGTTCTCCGCGGTCGCGGTGCCGCCCTCGCCCTCTCCCGCGACCCACCGGTCGATCAGCCCTGCGACGAACGCGTCACCGGCGCCCGTCGCGTCGACCACGTCAACGTCGAAGGCGTCGAAGCGTCTGGCGTCGCCGTCGGCCACGACCGTCATCCCGTCGGCGCCGTGCGTGAGGACCGCTCGCGGCCAGCCAGTGTCGGCGTCGGGAGCGCCGCCGCATCCGTTCCCGTCGGCCGCGTCGCCTCTCGCCCGCTGGGCGGCCGCGATCCGCTCGACCGCGGCCGCCTCGCTCCCGAAGTAAGCCGCCGCGGCGACGTCGCCGGCGACGAACAGGTCGGCGCGGTGGAGGAGGCGGTGAACGGTCTCGGGCTCGGTGCCGCGCCCGACGAGCTCCTCGACCGGACCGGAGAGGTCGAAGACGAGTGCGGGCGGGTCGCGGGCCGACTCGACGACCGACAGGACGCGCCGCGAGACCGCGTCGGGCGTGTAACCCGTGAGGAAGGCGACGTCGGCCGCGGCGATCGCCTCCCGGTCGGCGGCCGCGAGTCGGAGCTCGCGGAAGCTCTCGCCCGTCGTGACGATCGCGCGCTCGCCGTCGGGCGCGCTGAGGACGAGCGAGCGCGTCGACGGGTCGTCGCCGACGGTCACGCGCGAGGCGTCCACGCCGGTCTCGGCGAGGTGCTCGCGGGCCCGGCGGCCGTACTCGTCGTCGCCGACGCGGCTGACGAGGCCGACGTCGCGCCCGAGGCGGTCGAGCGCGACGGCGACGTTCGCGCCCACCCCGCCGAACGAGCTCGTTACCTCGCTCGCGAACGCGCCGCCGTCCGCTTCGGGGAGGTTGCTGACGGCGTACCACTCGTCTATCGCCGCGGCACCGACCGCGACGATCGATGGCGTCACGCTCATGACGCCCGCGGAATTCGACCCCGCACGCTACGACTCCCCGGCGGACCCGTTCCCGTTCCCGTCCCCGTAGAACGACTCGTGGAGCGCCATCGCGGCCTCGGTCGCGACCGGCCCCTCGACCACCGTCTCGCCGCCGGCCCGGCAGATCACCTCCTCGCAGGGGATGGTGACGACGTCGCCGGTGAGGTCGTCGAGCGTCTCGCCAGCGACGCCGAAGACGACGCGGTCGAGCCCGGCGTAGTGGATCCCCGTCGCGCACATCGGGCAGGGCTCCGTGCTGGCGTACATGGTGCAGCGCGCGCGCTCGTCGGCGTCGAGCTCGCGGGCGGCCCGCCGCGCGAGCGCCAGCTCCGGGTGCGCCGCGATGTCGTCCTCGCTCCGCGTCTCGTTGCGCGCCTCGGCGACGACCTCGCCGTCGACGACGAGGAGCGCCCCGAACGGGGTGTTCCCGCGCTCGACGGCCTCCTCGGCGAGCCCGATCGTCCGGTCGACGAGCTCGCGGTCGCGGTCGGTGACGGCGGCGGCATCAGCGGCGTCGTCGTCCGGATTTGCGGCGTCGCTCTCGGCGGTCCCACCTCTCTCGTTGGGATCGGTCATACGAGCGTGTTCGGCCCGGGACACCTAACGTTTCGTGAGGCGGGCGGCGTCGGCCCGGTCAGGACGCGTCTCGACCGTCGCCGGCGGTGGCGTCGGGACCGGCGTCCTCGGAACCGGCAGCGTCGCCGTCGGCGGAGGCGTCCTCGTCGGGATCGGCGCCCTCGTCGGTCGATGCGACCTCCTGCGACCGTCGCACGTCGCGGAGCGCGTCGACCGCGTCGTCCGTCGCCGCCGTCCGGGTCTCGGTCGCGGCGCTCGGGTCGAGACCGGTCGCTTCCGCTTTTTCGGCGCTCTCGCCGCTCTCGGTGGTTTCTTCCTCTCCGGGGTCGGTCGACGACGCCGCGCTCTCGTCGTCGCCGGCCGTTCCCGCGATCCAGGCACGCAGTCTCGACAGCAGTCCCATGTGTCGTCAGTAGTTCCTGAACAGCAGCGCGCGCACGTCGTCCTTGGTGCGCGCCGTCTCGACGTCGCCGTCGGGCAGTTCGACCTCGTACCGCGCGTCGCCGTCCGCCTCGCCCCACTTGTCGTCGTGGGTGTCGAGGAGGCTCATCACCGCGTCGAGCTGGTCGGCTCCGCCGCCGTCGTCGCTCTCGGCCGTCGCCTCGTCGTTCTCTTCATCGTCGTCACCCTCCTCATCGCTGTCGTCGCTCCCGGTCGCCGTCTCGTCGCTCTCGTCCTCGTCGAGTTCGACGCCGGCCCACGCGAACGGATCGGCCGACAGCGACTCGGCGGCGTCGAGCGTCGCCTCGACCAGCTCCGCCTTCGTCATGTCGCTGCGGCCGGTGACGTCGAGCGCGGCCGCGACCTCGTACAGGTCCGGCTCCTCGGCGGCGTCCGGATCGGCGTGGCGTCGCGGGCGGGATTCGAGCCGCTCCCGGGCGTGCTCGGGGTCGAAGGGCGGAGCGCTCTCGCCCGTGGCCCGGTCGTCGGTCGGCTCGCTCTCGGCCGGCTCGTCGCCGCCGAGCGCGGTCGCGTCCGCGGCGCGCCCCGGATCGTCGACGGCGTCGGCCAGGTCGAGGAGGTACGCCAGCGCGTCCTCCGTGTCGACCGAGGCGTACGGGCCGGCGTGGGCCGCCGTCAGTTCCTCGCGGAGCGCCTCGATACGGTCGCGGTGGTCGTCTGTGATGTCGATGGTCGGCATGGTCAGTCGCGTTCCTCCTGGAAGCGCGCGAAGGCGTCCTCCCAGCTCTCGACGAGCCGCGGCTCGCCCGAGTGGTCGGCCTCGACGCCGGCGTAGCCGCAGTCGTCGCAGGCGACCGCCGTCGCCCCGCCGAGGGCGAACGTCGACAGGGCCGTTCCGCAGCGAGGGCAGTCGAGTGACACGGGCTATCGCTTGAGTGGTGAACCCGTGTCCTCAAAAGCGCACGGGGTGACGGGGTCGGGACGGCGGGGTCGGAGTCCCGCGATGGGGGACGCGGCGCCCGCGGCGCCGGCGTTCGCGCGGCCGGCACCGCGGGGTAACAATCATTAGAGTCGGCGGTGACCGTCCGGTATGAGCGAGTCGAACACGGAGAACCGCCTGCTGGGGTACTACCGACGCTACGTCGGCGACCCCGACCGGACGATCGACGTGTACGCGGGGTTCGGACTCTTCTTCGCCGGGATCGGGCTCGGGCTGGTCGGCGTCGCCGTCTTCTTCTACAGCGCGACGCTCCCGCCGGAGGCGCTGTCGACGTACGCAGTCCGGGAGGTCGCCGCCGTCGCCGCCGCGGTCGGGCTGCCGGTCCTCCTGCTCGGCGTCGTCGTGCTGCTCCCCGTGGACCGGCGGATGCTGTACCTCGCCGGCGTCGGGGCCGCGATCACCCTCGTCGCCGTCGGGCTGTTCACGTGGGCGTACCCGTACAACTGGAACGTCCCCACCGCGACCGACTACAGCGCGCAGGTGGTCGCGGTGTACACCCTCGGGCTCGTCGCCGTCATCGCCGCGACCGGCGGCGCGCTGGTCGCCCACCGCGTCGAGCGCGCGACGAGCGCGGCCGCTGGCGCTGCGGGCGGAAACGCGGCTGGCACCGGGGGCGCCGCGGGAGCCGCCGGCGGCGACGCCGGCGCGGGCGACGAGGGCGAGACGGTCACCGAGGCCGACGTGCGGGCCGACATCGAGCGCGAGCTGGAGGACGCGGAGCTGACGTGGGGCGGCGTCGAGCGCAGCGAGACGCGCCGGCTGGAGCTCGACACGAGCGCGGTCGACGACGTCGACGTCGACCGCGAGAAGCTCGCGGGCTCGGCCACCGAGACCCGGACGACCTCCGGAACCGTCAACGACGCGGTCTCGGAGCTGAAGGGGCTCCAAGGCGGCGAGAAGAAGACCGCGAGCGGCGAGGGGACCGACGACCAGGCCGCGAAGCTCCGGGAGCTCCGGGAGCAGCAGCGGAAGGAGGCCGAGGCCGACGACGAGGACGGGTCGGTCGTCGAGAAGATCAAGGGGCTGTTCGGCTGAACGGGTCGCCCGTCGTTGCTGTCGGCGATACCGCGAACGCCTCCCGATGCCCAGACGTTCGGCTGGACGCGGTTGATCCCGGACCGTCGGAGTACACCTCCAAAGCCCCAGTCGCTCGGCTATACGAGGATGGCAACGGGTCGGCAGAGAACATCTCCAAAGCCCCAGCCCCGAGGGCTCGCGCGGCTTGCTGCGGTCCTCAGTCGCTCGCGGTGCTCGCTCCCTGCGGTCCTTGCTGCGCCGTGCTTCGCCCTCGCGACTGCCCCTTTGAGTCCCACCCCGCACAGCAACCGCACCTCACGCCTCCCCAGCCTCGCGGTTCGCGCTCTTCGAGCGCTCACCGCGTCCCTCGCACGCGCTCCTCACGCCCTACGGGCGCTCGGAGGCGCGCACCACCGCACTCGATTTGTGAGTATCGTCAGACGCCTCTCGCGCATTTAAGTATCTCCCGTCGCCTACTCGATGTGTGTCCAGCGTCACCGTCAGCATCGACCCCCACGTCCACTCGGACGAGAGCTACGACGGCCACGAGCCGGTCGAGCTCATCCTCGAACACGCCGCGGAGATCGGTCTCGACGCGGTCGTGATCACCGACCACGACGTGATCGGCGAGTCGAAGCGGGCGGCCGAACTGGCCCCGGAGTACGGCCTGATCGGGATCCCCGGCGTCGAGGTGTCGACCGCGCACGGCCACCTGCTGGCGGTCGGCGTCGAGCGCATGCCCCCGCGGCGACGTCCCTACGACGAGACGATCGCGTGGATCCACGAGCGCGGCGGGGTCGCGATCGTCCCGCACCCCTTCCAGCGCTCGCGCCACGGCGTCCGCCAGCGGAACGTCCCCGTGCCGGAGGTCGACGACGAGGGGAGCCCCGTCGTCGGCGGCGACGAGGTCGGCGAGACCGGCGGGACCCGCAGGGCCCGCGAGATCGACGAGGTCGACGCGGTCGAGGTGTTCAACGCCTGGCTGTTCACGGGCTACCGGAACCGCCGCGCGCGGCGCTTCGCCGCGAAGTACGACTACCCGGGCGTGGCCGCCAGCGACGCGCACCACTTGGAGTACGTGGGGCGCGCCTACACCGACGTGGAGATCGAGGACCGGGAGTCGGTCGCCGAGGTCACCGCCGACGACGTCCTCGACGCGGTCCGGGCGGGGACGACCACGGTCGACGGTCGCCGCGCGCCGATCCGGATGGCCGCGAAGCACTACCTCGCCGCGGCGTGGCGCAAGTCCGGCTACTACGCCCGGACCGGCGCGGTCCGGAGCGCGACCGCGGCGCGGCGCGGGGTAACCGAGACGCTCTCGGCCGCCCGCGTCGCGGCGATCCAGGGGACCCACCGCGCGGCGCGGGTCCTCTCGTGGATCACGTGAGGGAGCCGCGGATTCACCGCCCGGAGAGCGGGGTTTTTGCACGCGGGCCCGAAACGAACGCCCATGAGCCACGACAGACGCGAGGCCGGCTTCAAGCGGCGGACCCGCGTCGCCGACGCGCTGGTGACGCTGCTCGACGCCGCCGAGCCGCACGGCCGGACCGAGTCGGTCCCGGTCGCCGATGCCGACGCCCGGGTCGTCGCCGAGCCGATCGACGCGCCGGCGCCGGTCCCGAGCTACGACCGGGCGGCGATGGACGGGTACGCCGTCCGCGCCGAGGACACGTTCGGCGCCTCCGACCGCTCGCCGGCGGTTCTCCGCGCCGCGGGCACCGAGGCCGAGTCGATCGCGCCCGGCGAGGCCGCGCGCGTCCACACGGGGAGCGCGGTCCCCGAGGGCGCGGACGCCGTCGTGATGATCGAACAGGCCGAGGCGGTCGGCGACGAGGTGGAGGCGTTCGACGCCGTCGCGACCGGCGAGAACGTCGGCGAGGCCGGCGAAGACGTCGCGGACGGCCAGCGCCTCTTCGACGCGGGCCACGTCCTGCGGCCCTCAGACATCGGGCTCCTGAAGTCGGTCGGGCTCGACGAGGTCCGAGTCCACGAGCCGCCGACGGTCGCCGTGATCCCGACCGGCGAGGAGCTGGTCCAGTCCGACCCCGGTCCCGGCGAGGTGATCGAGACGAACGGGGTGACCGTCTCCCGGCTGGTCGAGCGGTGGGGCGGCGAGGCGCGCTACCGCGACGTCGTCACCGACGACGAGGACGCGCTCGCGGCCGCGGTCGAGGCCGACCTCGACGCCGACGTGGTCGTCACCACCGGCGGGTCCTCGGTCGGCGAGCGCGACCTGATCCCCGAGGTCGTCGACGGCCTCGGCGAGGTGCTCGTCCACGGCGTCGCCCTGAAGCCGGGCCACCCGGTCTGCCTCGGCGTCGCCGACGACACGCCGATCGTCTCCTTACCCGGCTACCCCGTCGCCTGCATCGTCAACGCCGCGCAGTTCCTCCGGCCGCTCCAGAAGGAGGTGGGCGGGACGACCGCCGACCCCTTCCCGACGCGGCGCGCGGTCCTGGACCGGAAGGTGCCGAGCGAGCCCGGGACGCGGACGTTCGCGCGGGTGGCGCTCTCCGACGAGGCCGACACCGGGAACGAGACCGACGACCTCCCCGCGGCGACGCCGACGCGCGCGAGCGGCTCCGGCATCTTATCGAGCGTCGCGCTCGCGGACGGCTGGGTCGTCGTCCCGGAGTCGCGGGAGGGGCTCGACGCGGGCGAGGTCGTCGACGTCGAGCTCTGGGAGGTGACGCCGTGAGCGACCGCAAGGAGTTCCGCGACCTCGCGACGCCCGAGGCCGCGCACGACGCCATCGACTCGCTCGACCTCTCGCCGGCGGCGGAGACGGTCCCGCTCGAGGACGCCCGCGGGCGCGTCCTCTCGGAGCGGGTCGACGCCGCCATCGACGTCCCGGGGTTCGACCGGGCGTCGATGGACGGGTACGCCGTCTGCGCCCGCGACACCTTCGGCGCCGACGAGGCCGACCCCGCCGAACTCGACCTCGTCGGAGCGGTCCACGCCGGCTCCGCGCCCGAGGTGACAGTCGCGCCCGGGACCTGCGCCGAGATATCAACGGGCGCGGTGATGCCCGAAGGCGCCGACGCCGTGGTGATGGTCGAACGGACCGACGAAGTGGGCGGTGACGGGAACGAGGGAGGAGAGGGAGCCGACGGCGAACCCGGCCGAATCGCCGTCCGAACCGCCGTCGCGCCCGGCGACCACGTGATGAGCGCGGGCGCGGACATCGCCGCCGGCGCCCGCGCGCTCGGTCCCGGAACACGGTTGACGCCCCGCGAGATCGGACTGCTCTCTGCGCTCGGCGTCGACGAGGTCCCGGTCGAGGGAAAGCCCCGCGTCGGGATCGTCTCGACCGGCGACGAGCTGGTGCGCCCGGGCGAGGACCTCGACCCCTCGCGCGGGGAGATCTACGACGTGAACTCGACGACGATCGCGGCCGGCGTCGAGGAGGCGGGCGGCGAGCCGGTCCTCTACCCGCACGCCGGCGACGACTACGACGAGATGGAGCGGCTGCTCCGGCGCGCGGCCGACGAGTGCGACCTCGTCCTCTCGTCGGGGTCGACCTCGGCGAGCGCCGTCGACGTCATCTACCGGGTGATCGAGGAGCGGGGCGAGCTGCTGCTCCACGGCGTCGCGGTCAAGCCCGGCAAGCCGATGCTCGTCGGGCGGCTCGATCGGCGCGGGAGCGACGCGGCGTCGGAGGGCGAGGGCGCCGATGCCGGTGAGTCCGCCTACGTCGGCCTCCCCGGCTATCCCGTCTCCGCGCTCACGATCTTCCGGACGTTCGTCGCGCCCGCGATCCGCGAGGCGGCAGGCCGGTCCGAGCCCGCGACGGCGACCGTGGAGGGCCGGATGGCCGTCGGCGAACGCTACGGCGAGGGGCGCATGCGGCTGATGCCGGTCGGCCTGCTCGACCTGGACGACGGCGACCGCCCACTCGTCTACCCGGTCGACAAGGGCTCCGGCGCGACGACGAGCCTCGTCGAGGCCGACGGCGTCGTCGCCGTCGACCCGGACACGGAGTACCTCGATCGGGGCGAGACCGTCTCGGTGCAGCTGTTCTCGCCGGACGTGCGCCCGCCGAGCCTGCTCGGCGTCGGCGAGGACGACCCGGCGCTCAACCGCCTGCTCGACCGGCTGGAGAACCCGCGGTACCTGCCGGTCGGCTCCCGCGAGGGCCTCCGACGGCTGCGCGACGGCGTCCCGGACGTCGCGGTCGTCGCGGGACCGAGCGACCGCGAGGTCGAGACGGTCGACCTCGGCGGCTGGTCGCGCGAGTGGGGGCTGGTCGTCCCCGCTGGCAACCCGGCGGACGTGACCGGGCTCGGAGATGTCGTCGACCGCGATCTGCGGTTCGTCAACCGCCCGACCGACTCCGGGCTCCGCCGGAGCCTCGACGGCGCGCTCGATCGGCTCGCCGACGAGCGGTCGACGTCGCGGGGGGAGCTGACCGGGGGGATCGCGGGCTACGACCTGACGGTGCGGGCGTTCGAGGGCCCGGCCCGGAAGGTGATCGCCGGCGACGCCGACGTCGGCGTCGGACTGCGGGAGACGGCGAAACGGCTCGACTGCGGCTTCGTGTCGCTCGGCGAGCAGTCGGTCGTCGTCCGAGCGGCGCCCGACCGGTCCGACCGCGAGGCGGTGAGAGAGCTCGCGGCCGCGCTCGACGACCCTGCCGACCTCCTCGACGGCCTCGCGGGCTACTCGCGGAACAGCCGGAACGACCCCTGACCGACGACGACTTCGGCGGTCTCGCCGTCGGCGGCGGTGGTGACGGTCATGTCGCTGACGCCGATCGAGCCGCCGGACCTGACGACCGTCGCCTCGGCGGTGAGGTCGCCCGTCGCCGGGCGGAGGTAGTTCGCGTTGAGGTTCACCGTCGCGACGCCGCCGGCGAGCGGGTCCTCGAAGGCGGTGCGCTGGGCGACCCCGCCGGCGGTGTCGATCAGGGTCGCGGCCACGCCCCCGTGGATGGTGCCGCCGTCGCTGTTCGTCAGCTTGTCGTCGAACGGGATCGAGAGGACGACGCGTCCGCGCTCGACGAGGTCGACCGACGTGTTCAGCCACGAGAGGTAGCCGTGCTCCTCCTCGATCCGCCGCTCGACGAGCGCGACGGCCTCCGCCGACAGAGGCTCCAACGCCGCGACGTCTGTCCGGTTCATACTCCCCTCTCGCGAGGGTCCCGTTTGTAGCCCTCGAAACGGGAGACAACTGGTTCGGGGTTGGCGAAGACGGCGAGCGTGCGGCCGGTCACGTCGACGCCGGCACGACCGTTTACTACGGATACCGAGCCAGCCGCCCCGTGACCTGACGCCTCGCTCCGCGGCGGCCGAGACGGGAGTCCGGCGCACCGCCGCGGGAGCCGCCGGCGCCGGCCGTTCGCAAGCTCCGCTATCCCCTCCCGACGGCACCTCACCCGACGCCGAGTCGGATCGGATCGTCGCTCGGAACCACGTCGAGCGATACCGACTCGCCGACCGAGAACTCGCGGTCCGGGCAGACGACCTTCGCGCCGTACTCCGCGTCCCGCGCCGCGAACAGCGACAGCCCCACCACGCGCTCGCCGTTCGCGAGCACGTCGACCGGGTCCCATTCGAACCCGCGACCCGCCGCGAGGCCGACGCGGGTGCCCCACAGCGACGCCGCCGCGTCCCCGTCGAGAGGCCCGAACGCACCGCCGCCGGCGTAGTGCGTCAGTCCCCCGTCCAGCGGGATCCCCTCGTCGCTCGCGAGCGCCGCGAACGACCCGCCGGGGTCGGGGTGAATCGGCGCTTCGAGGAGCGCGTGCGTCGGCCCGCGCTCGACCACGACGCCCTCGCCGTCCCAGGCGATCGGCTCGACCGCGACGTCGACGTCGACCGGGAGCGACCCGCTCGCCCGGAGCGCGTCCGCGCCGGGCGCCCGGAACCCGAGGTGGACGTGGTCGTCGACCCACCGCCCGAAGAACCCGGAGCGCGTCGTCGGTCCGAGATCGTCGCCGACGGCGAGGCGGTCGCCGGGGGACACCTCGGGGATCACGTGGAGGACCCGGGCGACGGTTCCGGGTTCGGCGCCGGCCCGCCGGCACCACTCGTCGTCGAGGTCGACGACGATCAGGTGGTCCTCGCTCGCGGCGTACGAGCGGTCCGGACAGCCGACGGTCCGCGTCTCGCGGACGACGCCGGAGACCGGCGAGAGCCCCCGATCCGCTTCGGGATACAGGTCGACCGCGCAGCCGTCGTCGTGTGCCGGGTACGGCGAGTTGAACCGGGAGAACCGCCGGTAGTCGTCGAGGGCGTCCGGCGGGAGCGTGACGGGCATCGTCGTCCGAAGGGCGGGGCTCGACCGACAAGTGGTCGTCGACGCCGGCAGTCGGCCGCGGTCGAGAGCGGTCGTCCCCCGCGGTCGATCACTCGTCCGCGGGTTCGATGCCGGCGATCGCGAAGCGGGCACCGCCCGACTCGGACTCCTCGACGGAGAGCTCCCAGCCGTGCGCCTCCGCGATGTCGACGACGATCGCGAGCCCGAGTCCCGTCCCGCCGGCGAGCGAGACGCCCCGCTCGGTCACCTTCGAGCGCTGTTCCGACGGGACGCCCGGACCGTCGTCGGCGACGGCGAGCGCGACGCCGTCCGCGCGCGTCTCGGTCTCGACCCGCACCGCGACGTCGTCGCCGGCGTGTTCGATCGCGTTGCGGAACAGGTTCGAGAGCAGCTGTTCGAGCCGGTCGCCGTCGGCGAGCACCGTCGCGTCCGGGCCCGCGACCGACAGCGTCGCGTCCGCGGTCTCGAGCCGCGACCAGACTCGCCGGACGGTCGCGTCGAGGGACACTCGGTCCGCGGAGTCGACGGAGTGTCCCGCGGTCGCCAGCGAGAGGAGCCCCTCGATCAGGTCGTCCATCCGCTCGTGGGCGTTCGCCGCCCGGTCGAGCGCGTCGTCGCTGTCGCCGTCGCCGTGACGCGCGAGCTCGACCGCCGCGGTCGCCGCGGCGAGCGGGTTCCGGAGGTCGTGCGAGACGACGCCGGCGAAGTCCTCCAGTCGCTCGTTCTGCCGCTCGAGTTCCGCCTCGCGGCGCTCCAGCTCCGCCTGTCGTCGCTCCCGCTCCGTCACGTCGCGGAGCAGGAACACGTGGCCGCGATCCGTCCCGCGGGGGTCAGTGATCGGGTCCTCCTGAATGTCGAACTGTCGCCCGTCGATGGCGACCGGGTGTTCGACGCCGACGTCCAAGCGCGGGAACACCGCCGAGAGCGACGAGCCGACCGCGTTCGGCGGGAGCAGCTCCTCTGCGGCCGGGTTGAGGTCGCGGACCCGGCCGTCGGAGCCGGCCACGATCACCGGGTCCTGCATCACCTCGACGGCGGTGTCGCGGGCGACGACCGCGGCGTCGAGCGTCCCGAGCCAGAACACCGTCCCGTAGAGGAGGACGCCGTGGACGACGAGCGCAGGCGGGAACCACGCGAGGTCCGCGTAGCTGCCCAGGTCGACGACGGTGGCGATCCCGCCGAGAAACGGGAACAGCGTTCCCAGCAGGATAACGAACGTCTGGAGCCGGTAGCGGTTCCCGGTCCGCCGGTACAGGTCCGCGACGACGAGGACGCCGGCGACCCAGAGGGCGTACGCGTACAGGACGAACGCGACGTCGGCCGGGCCGAGATCGAACGATAGCAGCGTGAACGGGCCCTCGACGACCGCGCCGATCGATCGCCGGGAGAGGCCGTGCGTGGCGCTCGACCACGCGAGCAGCACCCAGACGAACGGCGGGGTCGCCAGCGCGACGGTCCGGCGCTCCGTCCGCCACTGGTCGTGCCCGGCGAACGCGAGCGTGAACGCCGTCCAGAGTCCGGGGACCGCGGCGATCAGCGGCGTCGCGAGGTTGAGCGTCACGGTCATGACCAGTTCGCTCGGGCTCCCCACCCTGACGGCGTACAGCAGCGATATCCCCCCGCCGCACAGCAGGTAGAGCGCCACCTCGGTGCCGCCCGGTTGATCGCGCTCCCGCCACGCGACGCGGCCGAGCCACAGGCCGACGACCCCGGCGAGCAGGCAGGCCGCGAGGTAGGCTCGCACCGGCAGCGCGCCGAGGTCGCTCATCGATACGTGACCCAGTCAGAGGGCCGGCAAAACGTTTGTGTCATACGCCCCGACGACGCGACGGTGGGAGCGATCCCGCGATCGGACCCCGCTACCGGCCGAAATCGGCTTGACGCCGGCGCCCCTGCGATCCGGCATGCGCGTGCTCAGAGGGACCGCCGACGACCCCGACACGGACCGGAAGCGCACGGCGGCGCTCCTCGCGGCCGCGGGCGACGGGACGGCAGGACTCCGCGTGTGGACCCCGGCACGGCAGGTCGCCTTCGGTCGCCGAGACGCCCGCGCGGAGGGGTTCGACCGGGCCGAGCGGGTCGCGGCCGACCGCGGGTTCCATCCGGTCGAGCGCGACGTCGGCGGTCGGGCGGTCGCGTACGCCGGGGAGACGCTCGCGTTCGCCCACGCAGTCCCTCTGGACGGCGACGCGGCGGTGGACGACGCACGCGGGTCGATCGCCGGGCGGTACGACCGCGCCGTCGAGGCGGTCGTCGACGCGCTTCGGGGGCTCGGCGCCGACGTCGTCGCCGGCGAGCCGCCGGCGTCGTTCTGTCCTGGCGATCACTCCGTGCGCGTCGGCGGCGGCGGGAAGGTGGCGGGGATCGCCCAGCGCGTCCGCGCCGACGCGGCGCTGGTCGCCGGCTGCGTCGTCGCCGCGCCGGGCGACGCGAGCGAGATCGCCGCCGTCACCGACGGCGTCTACGACGCGCTCGACGTGCCGTTCGACCGGGAAACGGTCGGGAGCGTCGCGGCGGCCGGCGGACCGGACGACCCGAAACGCGTCGCACGGGCGCTGGAGGACGCGTTCGTCGACGGGCCGTGGGGCGACGGGTCGCGGCGGGTCGAGCGGATCGGGACCGAGCGCTGAGCATCGTCCGCGAGTCGACATCGGAAGGGAATCCACGCGCCGAACCGGGTTCACGGGCCGATCGGGGCCGGATCGCGGTTTCGACGTGCTTTTTATTCGCGGGGGTCTCGGTTCGCCCATGGCCGAATTCAAAGTCGTCGTCGCCGACCCCGAGAGCGGCGAGACGTTCCAGCGAGAGGTCGACGGACAGGACGCCAACCGGTTCCTCGGTCGCGAGATCGGCGACGAGATCGGCGGCGACGCCGTCGGGCTCTCCGAGCACACGATCGAGATCACCGGCGGCTCCGACGAGACCGGGCGCCCGATGCGCGAGGACGTCTCGGGCACGCGCCTGAAGGAGCTCCTGTTAGAGGGCGGCGTCGGCTTCGAGCCGTCCCGCGAGGGCGAGCGCAAGCGCATCACCGTCCGCGGCCGCGAGATCGACGACGACGTCGCGCAGATCAACGTCACGGTGATCGAGGGCGACGACGTCGCCGCCGCGTTCGGCGAGGACGACGGCGACGCCGACGAGGAGTAACCCGCCTTTTCGATGCCCCGCGTTCCCTCCGACGACGAGGGCGTCGCCTCGATACGCGTCTCGCTGGCCCGGAGCGGCGGCACTCGTCGCCCCTGCGTTCGAATTCCGGAGGACGACGAGCTCGCCGGCCGCGTCGAGTCCGGGAGCTGCGAGTCGCTGGCGATGGCCGCCGGCGACGTGGTCCGGGTCGCGATCGACCGCGAGGAGTACCACGCGCCGGTGACCGCCGACAGCGACGGACGGCTGATCCGCGGCGCGTTCGACAACCGGCGGCTCGCGCGGGAGACGGGCGAGGGGGAGAACCGCCTGGTCGCGTGGCTCGACGCGAACGGTCGCGAGCCGGGCGACAGCGTCGTCCTCGACGTCGTCGTGCCCGGGGAGCTGTACGGGCTCCGGATCCCCGGCGAGCGCGTCGTGTACGAGGCGACGCGCGGCCCGCCGTCATCGCTGTCGGACATCGCGCGCGACCTCGACGGCTGAGGTCGGTCCGAGCCGTCCGCGGTCGGTGTCGGATCGCTTATTCTCGCTCGGACCCGAGCCCGTGGTATGAGAGAGGTCGACGCGGATCTGACGGCGCTCGACCGCGGGATCATCAACGCCTTCCAGGGCGGGTTCCCGGTGACGGAGCGACCCTTCGAGCCGGCCGCGGCGGCGCTGCGCGAGCGCGGCGTCGACGTGACCGGGACCGAGCTCTGCGAGCGCGTTCGCGAGCTCGACGAGGAGGGCATCCTCTCGCGGTTCGGCGCGCTCGTCAACGCCGAGGAGATCGGCGGGGCGGCGTCGCTCGTCGCGATGCACGCGCCGGAGGACCGCTACGAGGAGGTCGCGGAGACGGTCAACGAGTTCACCGCCGTCGCGCACAACTACGAGCGCGAGCACCCGCACCTCAACATGTGGTTCGTGGTGAGCGTCGCAGATCACCCGGACCCGGACAAGGACGGGAGCGACCGCGTCGAGGAGGTGCTCGCCGAGATCGAGGCCGCGACGGGCCAGGAGACGTACAACCTCCCGAAGCTCCGGGAGTTCCACGTCGGCGCGAAGTTCCTCGTCGACGGCCCCGTCTCCGACGGCGACGTGGACCTGTCCGACCTCGGCCCCCCGATCGCGCCGAGCGACCGGGGGACGCTCACGCCCGACGAGCGCGACCTCGTCGTCGAGATCCAGGCCGGGCTCCCGATCACGGAGACGCCGTACGCCGACGTGGCGGCCGCGCTCGACGCCGACGTCGGGTGGGTGATCGAGACGATCAAGCGCTTCGAGCGGGAGGGGAAGGTCCGCCGCGTCGGCGTCATCCCGAACCACTACGCGCTCGGCTACACGGAGAACGGGATGACCGTCTGGGACGTGCCCGAGGACGCCCTCGACGAGGTCGGCCCCGCGGTCGCCGCGCTCGACTTCGTCACCCACTGCTACGAGCGTCCCCGCCACGCCGGCGTCTGGGAGTACAACTTCTTCGCGATGACGCACGGTCGGACCGAGGCCGAGAGCGAGCGCCGCATCGCGGAGGTGAAGGCGCTGATGGACGAGCACTGGGACGTCGGCGCGGACGACTGGGACACGCTGTTCTCCACGCGGATTCTGAAGAAGACGGGAATTCGTATCGCCGACCGCGCCGACAGCAACACGGCGTGAGCCCTCGTATCGCGGTCCGGAGGTGTCCGACGTGATCCCTCTTTACCACGACTTCGCCGGGGAGACAGTGCTCGTGTTCGGCGGCGGGTCCGTGGGCGCGCGGAAGGCGGCGCGGTTCGCTGACGAGGCCGGCGTCGTCGTCGCGAGCCCCGCGTTCGACGATCGGCTCGTCGACCTCGCCGACGGGAGTGATTCGGACATCGAGCTCGTCCGCGTCGCCCCCGACGCCGACGCGGTCGGGGAGTGGATCGACCGAGTCGGTCCGGTCCTCGTGGTCGCCGCCACCGACGACGCCGCGGTCAACGCCGCGGCGGAGGCCGCCGCGCTCGACGCCGGCCTGCTCGTTAACCGGACCGACGTGTCGAGCGCGGACCGCTCGGACGGACGCGACGCCCGGAGCGTCGTCGTGCCGGCGACCGTCGACGACGACCCGGTTCGGGTCGCGCTCTCGACGGGGGGCGCGAGCCCCGCGCTCGCGAAGGCGCTCCGCGAGCGCGTCGAGGCCGAGATCGAAGGCGCGGGCGCGATGGCGGAGCTCTCCGGCGAGCTCCGCGCGGAGCTCAGAGAGCGGGGGGTCGCCCCCGAGACGCGCCGGGACGCGATCCGTCGCGTCGTGCGATCCGAGGGGGTTTGGAAGGGTTTACAAAAGGGGAGATCCAACGGTCGTCAAGAGGCGTATTCCGTGATCGAGGAGGTACTCAAGGGATGAAGGAGACGGGAGCCATCGCCGGCGCGAGCGTCGCCCACGCCCGCGCGACGGTCGACGAGATCGAGTCGGCCGGCGGGGACGGCGTCCGCGCGACCGTCTCGGACCTGCTCGCGCGCGACGGCGTCGAGGAGGCGTTCGCCCTCCAGACGTGCAACCGCTCGGAGGCGTTCGTCGTCACCGACCGGACCGTCGACGGGACCGACGCGCTGGCGTCGTTCGCTCCCGAGGTCCGCGGCGGCGCGGTCCGCCGTCTCGACCACGAGGAGAGCCTGGAACACCTGATGCGCGTCGCCTCCGGGCTGGAGTCGCTCGTGCTCGGCGAGGACCAGATCATCGGCCAGCTGCGGGAGGCGTACGAGGAGTCGAAGTCCGCGGGCGGCATCGGGCCCGTCCTCAAGGACGCGGTGACGAAGGCCCTCCACGTCGGAGAGCGGGCCCGCAACGAGACCTCGATCAACGAGGGCGTCGTCTCGCTCGGCTCGGCCGCGGTCCGGTTGGCAGCGACCGAGGTCGACCTCACCGGCGGCTCCGCGGTCGTCGTCGGCGCCGGCGAGATGGGGACGCTCGCGGCCCGGACGCTCGACGACACCGCCGTCTCCGAGATCGTCGTCGCGAACCGGACGGTGCCGAACGCGGAGTTCGTCGCCGGCGAGGTCGACACGCCCGCGGAGGCCGTGTCGCTCGCCGACCTCCCGGCGGTCGTTCCCGACGCCGACCTCGTGATCTCGGCGACCGGGAGCCCGGAGCCGGTGATCGAGCCGAAGCACGTCGCGGACGCGGGGCGGCTCGTCTGCGTCGACATCGCGCAGCCCCGCGACGTCGACCCGGCCGTCGCCGACCGCGACGGGCTGACGCTGTACGACATCGACGCGTTAGAGGACGTGACGCGCCGGACCCGCGAGAGCCGCGAGGCGGAGGCGCGCGACGTCGAGGCGATCATCGACGAGGAGCTCGACCGCATCCTGCGGGCGTACAAGCGCAAGCGCGCCGACGACGCCATTTCCGCGATGTACGCGGGCGCCGACCGCGTCAAGGCCCGCGAGGTCGACCGCGCGCTCTCGAAGCTGGAGTCGCAGGGGGAGCTGTCCGAGGCGCAGCGCGAGACCGTCGAGGACATGGCGGACGCCCTGGTCGGGCAGCTGCTCGCGGCACCCACCAGCTCGCTGCGCGACGCCGCCGGCGAGGACGACTGGGAGACGATCCGGACCGCGCTCCGGCTGTTCAACCCCGAGTTCGACGCGCCGCCGGAGACACCGGGCGGCGAGTCGACGGGCGAGGGGGGCGCCCCCGATCTCGACGGGCCCCCGGAGTCGATCGCCGAGGAACTCGACGATTAGATCGGTTTCAGTGTGTTTCCGGTCGGTTTCGGGGCGGGAAGCCCGCTCCAAAGCACGTCGTTCTATTTATAAACAGATGACTGCGGATCGGCGGTGAACACCGCCAAAGGCCCGGCTGCTCGGCGATACGTTGTTGATGCCGGCTTGACTGTGAACACCCCTAAAGCCCCAGCCGCTCGGCTATATCTGATTATTAGCGGATCGACGGAGAACACTTCCAAAGCCCCAGCCGGGAGGCGGACGCACGCTCGCTGCGCTCCTCGTTCAGTCGCTGGCGCTCCTTCGCTGCGGTGCTTACGTCACCTGCGCCCGCCTCCCGGCTGCCCCTTTGAGTCCCACTCGACAGCGCAGCGACCGTACCTCACGCCTCCCCAGCCTCGTCGGTCGTCCTCCGCGTTGCTCCGGACGACCGA
>NZ_CVRT01000003.1 GCF_001261915.1 Halorubrum sp. SD626R | reverse complement strand
CCGCCGGGCGCGCCGCCGGGGCCGCCCTCGTCGCCGCCGTCGTCGGAGCCGCCGCCCTTGAGGTCGCCGGCCGCGATGACGTCGTCGATGCGCAGGATCATGACGGCCGCCTCGGTGGCGGACTCGATAGCCTGGGTCTTGACGCGGAGCGGCTCCACGACGCCCTCGGCCTCCATGTCGATCACGTCGCCCGTGTAGGCGTCGAGACCGGCGCCGAACTCGCCGCCGTCGTGGCGGGAGCGGAGGTCGACCAGCGAGTCGATGGGGTCGAGACCCGCGTTCTCGGCGAGGGTGCGCGGGACGACTTCCAGCGCGTCGGCGAACGCCTCGACGGCGAGCTGCTCGCGGCCGCCGACGGAGTCGGCGAAGTCGCGGAGCTGCAGCGCGAGCTCGGCCTCGGGGGCGCCGCCGCCGGGCAGGACCTGCCCGTCGAGCAGCGTCGTGCGGACGACGCCGAGCGAGTCCTCGATGGCGCGCTCGACCTCGTCGACGACGTGTTCGGTGCCGCCGCGGAGAATGAGGGTGACGGACTTCGCCTCCTCGACGTCCTCGACGAAGATGCGCTCGTCGCCGCCGATGTCCTTCTGGGCGACGGAGCCGGCGAAGCCGAGATCGTCCGACTCGATATCTTCGAGGTTGGAGACGACGCGGCCGCCGGTCGCGCGGGCGAGGCGATTCAGGTCGCCGGACTTCGCGCGGCGGACGGCGAGGATACCCTCCTGCGCGAGGTAGTGCTGGGCCATGTCGTCGATGCCGTCACCGACGAAGACGACGTCGGCGCCGATGTCGACGAGGTGGTCGACCATCTCGCGGAGCTGGGCCTCCTCCTGGTCGAGGAACTGCTGGAGCTGGTCGGGGTCGGTGACGTTGACCTCGGCGTCGATCTCGGTCTCCTTGACCTCGATGGCGCCGTCGAACAGCGCCACGTCGGCGTCCTCGACCGCGAAGGGCATGTTCTCGTCGACGCGCTCCTTGTCGACGATGACGCCCTCGACGAGCTCGGACTGGTCGATCGAGCTGCCGACGACCTTCTCGACGGAGACGTTCTCCGTGTCGATGCCGTCGTCGTCCTGGACCGCGAGGACGGCGTCGACGACGAGCTCGGCGAGGAGGTCCTTGGAGTTCTCGGCGCCCTTGCCCGTCATCGCCGTCTCGGCGATCTCGACGAGCGTGTCGTAGTCGTCCGCGGAGACGTCGATGGCCTGCTCGTCGAGGATCTCCTTGGCCTTCTCGGCGGCCTGACGGTACCCCTGCGCGAGGGTCGTCGCGTGGATGTCCTGGTCGAGGAGCTCCTCGGCCTGATCGAGGAGCTCACCGGCGACCACGACCGCGCTCGTGGTGCCGTCGCCGACCTCCTCCTCCTGCGTCTCGGAGACCTCGACGATCATGTTGGCCGCCGGGTGGTCGATATCCATCTCTTTCAGGATGGTGACGCCGTCGTTCGTGACGACGACGGACCCGCCGGAGTCGACGAGCATCTTGTCCATCCCTTTCGGGCCGAGCGTGGTGCGGACGGACTCCGCGACCGCCTTGCCGGCCGTGATGTTCATGTTCTGCGCGTCCTTTCCGGAGGTGCGCTGCGACTCCTCGGAAAGTACGATCATGGGCTGATTGCCCATCCGCTGGCGCTGTGACATTACAACCTTTGATTGTTTGTGATTCTATATAAACTCTTCGTTCAAGTCGTGCGAAACCGCAACACGGTGGGGGAATATCGGCCGGTATGCGGTGGGTTCACACGGCTCTTTATATAGAACTCCAGATCAAGTACTGGTAGCAAATCGGGTGTAGCAAACCACGGTGGCGCGTGCCTGCGAGCGGCCGCCCTTGGCGGCCGCGAGACAACACGCGCGAGGGATGCGGCTAACGCGAGCGGCGAAGCCGCGAGCCGCGAGGCTGGGGAGGCGTGAGGCTGCGGTGCGGTTGACTGGGGCTTTGTGTTCGCCGCGGCGGCAACCGCATACAGCCGAGAGACTGGGACTTTAGAGGTAGTCACGACACCATCGAAAGCAATCGGTGCTGAACGAACACTAACCGCAACACCGGAGGACCTGCTCGATTACTGCGGCGCGTTGAAGCTCACGTCGTCGTCGAGCTCGTTCGACATGCGCTCCAAGTACGAGTACACCGCGCCGTGGGGCGCGCCGTCGAGCAGCATCCCGACGGCCCGCCGAACCACTTCCAACTCCTCGGGCTGACCCACCGCGCCGACGGTCGATCCGTAGACGACGACGTTCGCGCCCGACAGCTCCTCCAGTAACTCCCGGGTGCGGCCGTTCTCGCCGATGATCCGGCCCTTCTTGCGCTGGAGGTCGTTGTCGTTGCGGGTGTGTTCCGACAGGTCGATCAGGTCGAGCGTCCGGAGGTCGTGGTCGAGGATCGACAGCGCAGTCTCCGGCTTGAAGCCGCGTCCGATCGCCTTGATCACGTCCGGGGCCACCATCGCGGCGACGGGGTCGTCGCGCTCCTCGATGGCGACGCTGCCCGACTCCGAGTCGACGTCCAGCCGCACGTTCGCCCGCTCTTCGATCTCTCGCATCGTCTCGCCGCCGGCGCCGATGACGACGCCGATGCGGTCCTGCGGAACCGTCACGTGTTGCATACCACGGGTTACCCGTCGGAGCCTTTTAAGCGTGTTCCGGTGACTCCGAGCGTGCGGTCGCGTAACGCGGGTCTTCGGGGCGCTGAGGGCGGTCTCGTCCCGGTCTACTCGTCGGTCGCGCCGGTGGGCTTGCCGGTCGCGTTCGATTCCGGCTCCCCGCTCGGATCGGCCTCCGGTTCCGTCACGTACGCGCGGAGGTCGTCGGGATCGACGTCGATCCCCTCGCGGGTGAAGAAGGCGGCCACGTTCTCGCAGTCGCGGTCGAGGAACTCGCCGGCGTTCGGGTGATGGACCGTCACGGCCTGTCCCAAGTCGATGATCACCAGCTCGCCGTCGTGGACGATCATGTTGTACTCCGAGAGGTCGCCGTGGATCAGCCCGGCGCGGTAGAGCCGGCGCATGTACTCGCGGACGACCTCGTAGGCGGTCTCGGGGTTCTCCACGTCGACCTCGTTCAGTCGTCGGGCACGGTCCTCCGCGTGTCCCACGAGCTCCATCACGAGGACGTTCCGCTGGACCGCGATCGGCTCGGGCACTCGGACGCCCGCCTTGCGCGCCCGCTTGAGGTTCGCGAACTCCTTGCGGGTCCACGCCAGCACGACCGCCTTCTTGTCGCTCGCGATGCCCTCGAACCGGGGGTCACCCTCCAGGTAGTCGCGCATCTGCCGGAAGTTCGAGGAGTTGATCCGATACACCTTCACCGCGACCTCGCGCTCCGAGTGGACGCCCTCCGGACCGCCGCCCGCGGCCTCAGAGCCGGGGTCCGGTCGCTCGCCCGCCTGCCCGCCCAGCGCCTCGAAGACGCTCGCCTCCTTTCCCGTCGACACCGGGCCGCCGAAGGCGTCGACGTAGCCGTCTTGCACGAGTTTGTAGATGGCCGCCAGCGTCGCGTCGTCGAACACCGACTCCTGCAGTTTGAACTGCTCGGTGTCTTTGATCCGCTTGCGGAACTCGTCGAACTCCCGGTCCTGCCGGAGCGCGATCCGGTCCGCCTCCGTGTCGGAGACGTCCAGCTGTTCCCACTCGTCGCCGGGCTGATCGTCGGGCTCCAGCAGGACGAACTCCTCGCTCATTCGCGTTAGCGTTCGGCGTCGCGAGGGATAAGCGAGGGGGTCCGGAGCCGCTCGCGGCTCGATTCCGGGCGGTCACAGCACGTCGAGCGCGTCCTCGACCGGCATGTGGCCGTCCCTGACCGCCTCCAGAATCTCCCGGCGCTCTTCGAGCTCGGGATCGACGGCGTCGCCGCCAGCACCTCCGCCGCCGATCTCGTCGAGGGTCACCTTCTCCGTCTCCCCGACGAACTCGGAGAAGTCGGTGCCGTCGGCGAGCGCCGTCTCCTTCTTCACCCGATACGACCCGGCGTCGGTGGTGTAGAGGTCGCCTGGATGGAAGAAGTACCAGTCCTCGCGGTCGAACCGCACCGCGATCCGCGCCTTCGCGCCGAAGTTCCGCGCGAAGAAGGTCAGCGCCTCCACCTCCTCGCCGGTGAGGTAGATCGGGTCGCCGGCGCTCGACTTCGCCTCGATCGCGTAGAACGCCTCGCCGTCGCCGGCGAGAACGTCCGGGAGCTCCCGCTCCGTCGCGGCGCCGCTGGCCGGCGCGCGCATCACGGCGAACCCGGCCTCGTCGAGGGCGTTCACGAGCTCGCGCTCGCGGCGGTCCCCCTTCCGGTTAGCGGACACGGTCGTCGTCACCCGGTTCGGTCATGGGCGCCGTAGGCGCGAGGCGGGCAAAAGGGCGGCGGGTCGCTCCCGTCACTCCCGCAGCCGCTCCGCGTGCTCCGCCACGACCCGGCCGAGCCGTTCCGTGCGCTCTCGGAGGTCGTCGTCGCGGATCCCCGTCTCGTCGACGACGCCCGACGCGCCCCGGATCCCGACCTCGTGGGGGACCGTCCACGCGTGGACGTTCCGGAAGGTCGACCGGAGGTGTTCGAGCGTCCCGCCGTACGACCCCCCGCCGGCGGTCGCGAGCAGCCCAACGGCGGTGTTCGCGTACTCGTCGGAGCCGCAGAAGTCGTGGAAGTTCTTGAACGTCGAGGAGTAGGAGCCGCGGTAGACGGGGGTCCCGGCGATCACGCCGTCGGCCTCGCGGACGCGCCGCCTCAACGCCTCGCTGTCGCCTTGCGCGTCCTCGTCGGGGTGGTACAGCGGGAGGTCGACCGCGCTGAGGTCGATCATCCCGGTCTCGGCGCCCGCGTCGGCCGCGGCGTCGAGCGCGACGTCCAGCGCGGCCCGCGTGGTGCTGTCCGCGCTCCGGCTGCCGGAGACGGCGACGATTCGGGTCATACGCTTCGTTCGGGCGCGTCTCGTAAAAACGCGGGCGATCGGCGAGACGCGCCGCCGAAGTTCCGACCGCTCGCTTCTACGCCGCTGCCGACGAGCCGACGGCGAACACCGCCAAAGCCCCAGCCGCTCGGCGATACGGGGACGACTACGGATCGGCAGAGAACACCGCCAAAGCCCCAGCCGCACAGCGCCGCAGCCTCACACCTCCCCAGCCTCGTCGGACCGGCGCGACCGCGCCGGTCGCGCTGGCACTCACAGACGATCGCCTCCTTCCAGGTGACGCTCGCTGCGCTCCAATTCGGGCTCCGTCACACCCACAACCGACTTACGAATCGGCCGCGACGGGCCGGTATGAGCGAGCACGACCGGACGGCCGCGGTTACCCGCGAGACGAGCGAGACGACGATCGAGCTCACGCTCGCGGTCGACGGCGACGGCGACAGCGAGGTCGACACCGGGATCGGCTTCTACGACCACATGCTGGCGTCGTTCGCGAAACACGGCCTCTTCGACCTCACCGTCAGGTGCGACGGCGACACCGAGATCGACGACCACCACACCGTCGAGGACGTGGCGATCTGTCTCGGCGAGGCGTTCGACGAGGCGCTCGGCGACAA
>NZ_CVRT01000002.1 GCF_001261915.1 Halorubrum sp. SD626R | reverse complement strand
TCGCGGGCGGTTCGCGGCCGCCACCGGCGGCCGCTCACCGGCGCGCCGACCGCACTCATCTATTTATAAGCGATCGTCGCCGTCGCTCACTATCGTTTAAATACCGAATCGCAACCGCTGATCTGCGATACTCACCCCCGCTATCGATCAGGGGATCGTCCTCAGCGGCTGACTGTGTCACTGTGGTGTGTCTGAACGAGACGAGTGTAACGAAGTCGCGTAGCCTGTACACGAATATGGGTATTCACTCGTGCAATGTGAGAATATTTATGCAGTAACGTCGGGTACGGCCGCGCATGTCGATCACTCTGCCGGGACCGACGCTCGGCGTCGTCGGCGCCGGACAGCTGGGTCGGATGATGGGCGAGGCGGTCGCGCGGCTCGGCGTCGAGGTCGTCGTCCTCGACCCGACGCCCGACTGTCCGGCCGCCCCCGTCGTCAGCGACCAGATCGTCGGCGACTTCGACGACCCCGACGCGGTCCACGAGCTGGCGCGCCGCGTCGACGCGCTGACCTTCGAGATCGAGCTGGCCGACCCGGAACTGCTGGCCGAGGCGAGCGCGGAACACGACGTGCCGGTGCAGCCGGATCCCGCGACCCTCGAAACGATCCAGGACAAGCTAGTCCAGAAGGAGGCGCTCGCGGACGCCGGCATTCCCGTTCCCGAGTTCGTCGCGGTCGCGACCGCGGAGGGACTCGAACGGGTCGTCGAGGAGTTCGGCGGCGTCATGCTGAAGGCCCGGGAGGGGGGGTACGACGGTCGGGGGAACGTTCCGGTGGAAGACCCGGCCGACGCCGCCGCCGCGCTCGACGAGGTCGGCGGGAACGCGATGGCCGAGGAGTTCCTCGACTTCGAGCGCGAGATCGCCGTGATGGGCCTGAAGGGGGCGGACGGCGAGACGCGCACCTACCCCGTCACGGAGACGATTCACCGCGAGGAGATTCTCAGAGAGAGCATCGCGCCCGCGCGCGCCGACGACGCGGTCGTCGCCGAGGCGGAGTCCGTCGCCCGCGACGTGCTGGAGTTCCTCGACGGGCGCGGGGTCTACGGGATCGAGCTGTTCGAGACCCGCGAGGGGGAGGTCCTCGTCAACGAGATCGCGCCGCGCCCCCACAACTCCGGCCACTGGACGATCGAGGGCGCGCGCACCTCGCAGTTCGAGAACCACGTCCGAGCCGTGCTCGGCTGGCCGCTCGGCCCGACCGACCTCGTCGCGCCCGCGGTCACGGCCAACGTCCTCGGTGATGTCGACGAGACGGGGTCCGCCACGCTCCGCGGCGTCGAGGAGGTCCTCGCCGCGCCCGACGCCGACCTCCACTGGTACGGGAAAGAGGACGTGCGCCCGCTCCGGAAGATGGGGCACCTGACGGTGACCGGCGACGGCGGCGAGGCCGCTGCCGACCGCGGCGCGCTGCTCTCGCGGGCGCGGGAGCTCCGCGACGGGCTGACGTTCCGGGATGCGTAGCCGGGAACCGGTCGTCCCTCGGGAGTTCCGGTCGATCCGGTGCAGAAGGCGTCGAAGTCGCGCGCCCCGGCGCTCTCTCTGAGCGTTCCCTCGCGAACCTCATCGTGAAGGAGGACCGTGAGGCGTCTCTCGTCCCCCTCGTTCGTCGGATGCCGGTAGCAGGGCCCCGCGTGGTCGCCGGCGGTCCGTCGCCACTCGAACCCGCCGCGGTCGACGAGGGCTTTCACGGTCTCGCGTCCGGAGAACGTACGTCTCGCCGCGCCGTTCGAGCATGTCGGGCGGTTTTGCCTCTCCCGTCGCGTTCTCCTCGGGATCGATCCTGAGGCTCCGGTGCTCTTCGTCGGTCGGTTCGCGACCGATCTCTCCGCGATAGAGCGCGACGGCCTCGTCGAGGTTCTCCAGCGCGTCGGATCGGGGTTTCCCCTACGTCGTGACGCCCGTTCCCACGTCTCGGGCGACCCGCCAGTCGTCCTCCCGCCAGAGGCGGGTCTCGCCCTCGTGGTCCGTCCCGCTTTCCGTCGAACTCGCCGTTCCCACATTGTCCGCGCGATTTCGTTGACGAGGGTCGGGCGGCAGTCGAAACGCCGCGATCCCCCCGCCTCCGATTCGGTCAGTTCGTCGCCTCCGTGGCGCCCCCGACTCGTAGCCTTTTTACCCGCGCTGGCGGTAGACGGACTTACTATGGCTGAGGACAAGGCACGAAGCACCGGTAGTGCGGGCCGATTCGGCGCCCGCTACGGCCGGGTCTCCCGCAAGCGCGTCCAGGACATCGAAGAGGAGATGCAGAACGCCACCGTCGACGGCGACGACGTCACGCGCAAGGGCACCGGCATCTGGGTGAACGAGGAGACCGGCGAGACGTTCACGGGCGGCGCGTACCGCCCCGAGACCCCCGGCGGCCGCACCGTCCGCCGCTCCATCCGCGCCGCGCTCGCCGACGAGGAATAGGACGATGAGCTACAAGTGCTCCCGCTGTAAGCGCGACGTCACCCTCGACGAGTACGGC
>NZ_CVRT01000001.1 GCF_001261915.1 Halorubrum sp. SD626R | reverse complement strand
CGTCGAACGACAGACGGCGGACGACTAACATGGCTCAGGCAGAACGCGAAGCGAAGGTGTACGTCAACGGGAGCCTCGTCGGGACCCATCCGGACCCCGAGGCGCTCGCCGAACAGATACGCGAGGCGCGCCGCCGGGGCGACGTCTCGGACATGGTGAACGTCTCGGTCAGGGACCGGACGCAGGAAGTGATCGTCAACGCGGACGCGGGGCGCGCCCGCCGGCCGCTGATCGTCGTCGAGAACGGCGAGCCCCTGCTGGGCGACGAGGAGGTCGAGGCGCTCGAACGCGGCGACATCGAGTTCGAGGACCTCATCGACCGCGGCTACGTCGAGTTCATCGACGCCGAGGAGGAGGAGGACATCCTCGTCGCCGTTGACGAGGAGGACGTGACCGACGACCACACACACCTCGAGATCGACCCGCAGCTCGTGTTCGGTATCGGCGCGGGGATGATCCCGTACCCCGAACACAACGCGAGCCCCCGAATTACGATGGGCGCGGGGATGATGAAGCAGTCGCTCGGACTCCCCTCCGCCAACTACCGGATCCGGCCGGACACGCGTCAGCACCTGCTGCACTACCCGCAGCTGGCGATGGTGAAGACGCAGACGTCCGACCAGATCAGCTTCGACAAGCGGCCGGCGGCGCAGAACTTCGTCGTCGCCGTGATGTCCTACGAGGGGTTCAACATCGAGGACGCGCTGGTGATGAACCAGGGCTCCGTCGACCGCGCGCTCACCCGCTCGCACTTCTTCCGGACCTACGAGGGCGAGGAGCGGCGGTACCCCGGCGGTCAGGAGGACCGCTTCGAGATCCCCGAACAGGACGTGCGCGGCGCCCGCGGCGAGGACGCGTACACCCACCTCGACGAGGACGGCCTCGTCAACCCCGAGACGAAGGTAGACGAGTCCTCGGTGCTGCTCGGCAAGACCAGTCCGCCGCGCTTCCTGGAAGAGCCCGACGACATGGGCGGGCTCTCCCCGCAGAAGCGGCGGGAGACCAGCGTGACGATGCGCTCGGGCGAGTCCGGCGTCGTCGACACGGTGACGCTGATGGAGGGCGAGGACGGATCCAAGCTCTCGAAGGTAAAGGTGCGCGACCAGCGAGTCCCCGAGCTGGGCGACAAGTTCGCGTCCCGACACGGCCAGAAGGGCGTCGTCGGCCACCTCGCCCCGCAGGAGGACATGCCCTTTACCGAGGAGGGGGTCGTCCCCGACCTCGTGATGAACCCGCACGCGCTGCCGTCGCGGATGACGGTCG